>JACRHP010000088.1 GCA_016212005.1 Candidatus Omnitrophota bacterium
CCCAGCATCTCCTGCACCGAACGCAGGTCCGCCCCGTGCTCCAGCAGATGTGTCGCGAACGAATGCCGCAAGGTGTGCGGCTTGATCTCTTTTTTGATGTTGGCCTTGCGCGCGTAATGCTTGATGATCTTCCACGCGCTCTGGCGGCTCATGTTCCTGCCCAGCCGGCTTAAAAAAAGCGCCGAAGACGCGGGCACCCGCCCTTTGGTCAATTTAGGCCGGCAGACGCTGCAATACCGCGCCACCGCTTCCCTGGCCCTTTTGCCGACGGGGATGATGCGTTCCTTGCGCCCCTTGCCGATACAGCGCACGTACCCGACCTCCAGGTTAACGCTGTCCATCTTCAGACCGACCAGCTCCGAAACCCGCATCCCGCTCGCGTAGAAAAGTTCCAGGATCGCCTTGTCGCGGACCGTCTGCCAATGGCCGCCTTTGGCGGCGGCCAGCATCGCCTCTATTTCCTGGACGGTCAGGGTTTCCGGGATCCGTTGCCATAATTTCGGCGTATCGACCAGGTTCGTCGGGTCCGCCCCGGCGAGGCCTTCGCGCACCAGAAAACGGTGGAACATCTTGATCGCCGACAGGCTGCGGCAGATGGACGTTGCCGACAACCCGCGCGATTTCTGCTGGTACATATAATCCGCGATGTCCTTGCGCTCGGCCTGGCGGATATCCTTGCGTCCTTTCCCGTCCAGGAAAGAACAGTACTGCGCCAGGTCCCGGCGGTAGGCCATGAGCGTATTGCCGGCGAGGCCGCGCTCCACGGACAGATGGTTCACGAACTCTTCGATATAATTGCTCATCAGGGGCTGACCAGAAAACCCTTGGCCGCTTCCGGGTTAAACTTCGCGCGGACGTCTTCCGCCGCCGATTCGACTTTCCTCTTGACGGTAAAACTGCTGCGCAAGGCCGCCGGCTGGTCGTACAGGACCAGCACGCCGCGCCACGCCGCGATCATGTCCGACAACTCCTGTTTTTTGGTGTCGTTGAGCCATTTCTTCATTTCTTCCAGCTGGACGATGATCTGGCCGACCAGATATCTCTGGTTCTTGTCGCTTCCCTTGCTGTCGATCTTCTGGACCAGGTCCCGCTGCCAGACCTTCCAGAGCGAGTAATTATACCGGTACCGCTCTTCCGGGGACACGCGCGCGGCCGGGTAATCCACAGGGTCCAGGACGGGGATGAACGCCTGTTCCTGGTTTTTCTCTTTCTTTTTTCTGACGAATTTTTTATGCAGCGAGGCGCAGCTGCTGGATGAAGCCACAAAAATACTCAAACAGATCAGCAGGACTAACCGGCGTCCATAGATTTCACTCCGTTGGCAGATTTTTCTACTCATGGATCATCTCCTGGAATTGTTTTTCGTTTAAGATTTTGACACCGAGATCCAGCGCCTTTTGATATTTCGACCCCGGGTTATCCCCGGCGACGACAAAATCCGTGGCGGCACTCACGCCGGCAACGACATCCGCTCCCAGCTCCCGCACGAGCGCCCCGGCCTGCGCGCGCGTCAGCAACGTCAGCTCTCCGGTAAAAACAAATTTTTTGTCCTGGAACTTTCCGGAACGCTTTGAAGAAACGGCGACCGGCTCGATAAAATTAACGCCCGCTTTCCTGAATTTGGCCATGAGTTTATGGGTCGCCGGCTGTTTGAAAAATTTGGCGATGGACACGGCGATCACCTCGCCTATACCGCGGATACTTTCCAGGTCTTCGCCTTTGGCCTTCAGCAGTTTTTCCAGCGAACCGAACCGCTGGGCCAGGACCAAAGCGACTTTCTCGCCGACATTGAGAATCCCCAGCCCGAACAAAAACCGCGATAACGGCTGTTTTTTACTGCCTTCAATGGCCTGCAAAAGATTTTCCGCTTTCTTCTCGGCGAACAACTCAAGACCTAAAAAGTCCTCTGACTTTAGAAAATAAATATCGGCGAAATCTTTGACCAGTCCCTTCTCGCAGAGCTGGTGCACGACCGATTCCCCCATCCCTTCGATATCCATGGCCCCGCGCGAGGCAAAGTGCAGCAACCCCCGCTCGATCTGTTCCGGACACAGAGGGTTCACGCAACGGTACGCTACATCTTTTTCCGCTTCCTTGGCGACCGCGCCGGCGCACGCCGGACATTTCGTCGGGACATTGAAACTCTTTTGCCCGGATCTTCGCGATGGTTCAACGACCTTAACGATTTTGGGGATGACGTCGCCGGCCCGTTCCACTAAAACGCGGTCGCCCTTTTTGACGCCGAGGCGCTTGACTTCGTCAAAATTATGCAGCGTGGAGCGCGCGATCGTGACGCCGCCGCACTCGACCGGTTCCAGCTCCGCCACGGGCGTCAAGATGCCGGTGCGGCCGACCTGGACGCTGATCTCTTTGACCGTTGTGGTCACCTGGCGCGCTGGGAATTTGTAAGCGACCGCCCAGCGCGGACTCTTGAGGGTAAAACCCAGTTGCTCCTGCTGCTTTAAAGAATTGACCTTGATGACAACCCCGTCGATCTCAT
Source organism: Candidatus Omnitrophota bacterium (assembly GCA_016212005.1). Taxonomy (GTDB): domain Bacteria; phylum Omnitrophota; class Gorgyraeia; order Zapsychrales; family Zapsychraceae; genus UBA10015. The sequence goes on from JACRHP010000088.1 coordinate 2,501, forward strand.
AGGGGATCGTGTCGCGCCGGCGCTGATATTCCTGGCAACAGGCGATCACCTCATCGACCGCCTTGCATAACCTGCGCTCGCCGTTGACGCGCAACCCCCAGTCGCGGATGTTCTGCAAAAATTCCCACTGCGTTTTAAAAGGCATCTCCCCTTCGAGCACGCCGAGAGAATGGATAAAACAGTTCAAATTCCTTTGCGCGGTGATCCGGCTATCGAGCAGCTTGACCGAGCCGCTGGTGGCGTTGCGGGGATTGGCGAACACCGGCTCGCCGGCTTTTTTACGTTCTTTGTTCAAGGCCGCAAAGTCTTTAAGGTTCATATAAACTTCCCCGCGCACCTCGAGAATACCCGGCAGACGGTCCCCCTTTTTTCTCATCAGCGTCAATGGAACCGAACGGATCGTTTTTAAATTATGGGTGACGTCTTCGCCGGTCACGCCGTCGCCGCGCGTGGCCCCCAGCGTGAAACGCCCGTCCAGATAAGTCAGCGAGGCGCTGACCCCGTCGATCTTAAGTTCAGCCACATATTCCACCCTTTGTCCCGGAAGGCCCTTGACCACGCGCTCATGCCATTCTTTTAGTTCATCCATCGAATAGGTATTGTCCAGCGAATACATCTTGACGCGGTGGGTCACCGTCGCGGCGCCGGAAGGGACCTTCGCGCCAACGCGTTGGCTGGGAGAATCAGGGCTTTTAAGGTCGGGGAACCGCTCTTCGATGGTGATGAGCTGGCGCAGGAGCTCATCGTATTCCTTATCGGAGATCGCCGGATCATCAAGGACATAATAACGGCGGTTGTGCTCCTCGATCTCCCGGGACAGCCGGGCAATTTCTTTTTGGGCCTTTTCCTTGTCCATGGTCAGAAGGCGATGTCAAAGTCCGGGTAATTGTTTTGCGCGGGGGCAAAATCGATATTCTTGTCCTGGATGTATCTCTGGAAATGTTTTTCGAGGTTTTGGCAAAGCTGGATGATCTTCTCCCGGTCGCCCTCGACGAGGATCTCCACCCGGCCGTCGGAGAGATTTTTGACCCAGCCGCGCAGGTCCAGGTCTGCCGCGTAACGCTGGACGGTCATGCGGAACCCCACGCCCTGGACCCTGCCCGAATAAAGGATATGCGCCCGGATCATATTAGGAGGCGAGTTACAGTTTTATTCGCCAGAAAGTCAATACGAAGGCGAATAAAAAAAATCGGGGCGCAGGGATTTGAACCCTGGACCTCAACGTCCCGAACGTTGCGCGCTAGCCAACTGCGCTACGCCCCGTTTTTATCTCGTTTGACTATCAGAAAAACGGCATCGAACCTAAAAGGCGAGATGCCTGAACTGTAAATATTGAGGGTCAGTCTACCATTAACGAGAATATCCGTCAATCAGCTCTTGGAGAAAGTCTCTTGGAGAAAGTTCCCGTTTAGACTTCCTTGATGCCGAAACCGATTTCCGCCTCCGCCACAAGCTTGTCCCCCACAAACGCCTTGGTGTCCAGGAATCCCGCCTTGGGCATCAACTTCAGCGTCCTGATCTCAAGGCGCAGCTGGTCGCCGGGGATAACGGGCGCGATAAATTTCGCCGTGGTCTTGGCCAGATAATAGGTCAAGGTCTTGCCCTGCATGTTCTTGCTGTAATAAAAATAGATGCACCCCGCCTGGGCCAGGGCCTCGATGATCAAGACCCCGGGCATGATCTTTTCGTTGGGGAAATGCCCCGTGAAAAACTGTTCGTTGACCGAGACGTTCTTGATGGCGACCAGCCGGTCGTTGGGCACCAGCTCCACCACCTTGTCGATCATCAAAAACGGAAACCGGTGCGGAATGATCTTCTGGATTTCCCGTATATCAAGTTCCATGGCTATTACCTCTATTAGATGCCTTTATTTCTTATTCAAATACTCAAACGCCCATTTATAAAAACGCTCGGCCTGCTTAAAAATATCCGCTGCCTCATTTTCGCGGAATTCTCTGCCTTCATAGGCAATGACGTTCTTCTTGGCGATAATACGGCGGACTGTTGCCGTCTGCTTTTCGATGCCATCAATGGGGGAGCGACCTAACAGCTCAACGGCCTGCATGTGATCATCTCCGGCCGCACGAATGCCCTGCGACTTGACTAACAACGCATCGCAAGAAGATATCACGCAATGCACGGAATTTAACCCGACGGATGCCCACATGCGGTTTTTATAAGCATGGTGCATGGTGTCGTAGAATTCTTCCGCCTTGTTCCAGTAGACAACATATTCGCTTTGATCGACCGCCCTTGTTTTCAAGTGTTTCATCATCGCAAAAGCTTCTCCAATCTGTCGCCATAAATAAGCTGATAAGATTTAAGAATATGCGGCACGGCTCCGGCTTTCTTCTTGGCGTTAGTTCTGAATTCGGCGATGCTATTAACATAAGGAGAAATCAGATTTCCCCACTGAGAGGACAACCGCTGATCTATGTCGAAAAAAAACATTTCAATGCTTTTCTTGAGTTCGGAGGTCTTTACAATAACAAGGAGATCCACATCGCTGTCCGCGCGTTCCGTTTTGGCATGAACGCTGCCAAAAAGCGCGACACTCAAAATATCATCCTTGAGCACGGACTTCTTTATTGCCGCACGGATGATATCAAATAATCGCTCACTCAACCTTTTCTCGCACAAAAAAAGAGGTTTTAAGGCTTCGCGAACGATGGCGCGCTCATCATTCAGACGGAATAAATGGGTTTTCCCAACCGCGCGCATAACCAACACCCCTTCCCGAAGGAGATCCTGCAGAATTTCATGTGCGGTCTTGGGCGTCACTCCCGCCATCTTTGCCATTTGCCGACCGCTCATTTCACCGGGATCCTGGCAGAGGATCCTCAAAGCCCTGACTTTAACCTCATTATTTAAAATTTTATCGAGTGGCTTATTTAAGCGCATATGTTTATAATTTGGAACACGTGTTTACTTAAGTAAACAAATAATACCCGGAAATGAGCCCCTTGTCAAATTAGAAATTCTCAAAGTCACGTCAATGCCACTTGCAAGGGTTTTCGTGGTACGTGTTTTTCGCCGGCTGTCTGGATGGCATGCTCAATGAGCGCCTGACTCATTAAGAATCTTTTTTAAATTTCGCTTCAATTCCGGCAGGTCATTCTGAACGACCTCCCAGACGACATCCAGGTCCACCCCAAGATAATCATGGATCAGGACATCCCGCATCCCGGCGATATCCCTCCAGCCGATCTCCGGATGCCGACCGCGGACACTTTGGGGGATTTGCTTGGCGGCCTCGCCGATGATCTCCAGATTACGGATAACGCCGTCCTGGACAAGTTTGGTTTTCCAAAACCGGTCTTGCGTCAGGTCCCGCGTGTAGCCTTCGATGGTCGCGATCGCGTCCAGCATATGGTGCAGATAAACTTTGCAGTCTTTATTCATGCAAATAAACCGCCTGTTTTAATACGCGCCCGCGGATGTACTTGCTCAAGGATTTCGGCGTGGCGATGTCGACATCCTTGTGGAGGAGTTCCTGCAAATCCAGTTTCAAACCCACCATATCCAGCAGGCTTGTCCCCTTCTCGAATTCCACCAGGAAATCAATGTCGCTTTTCCTGGTCGCCCGCCCGCAGGCATAGGAACCAAAAACGGCGATGCGCCTGACATGATACTTCTTGAGCAATTCCCGGAACCTTTCCTCGTAAAAAATCGGATCAAACCGTCTTTTGATCATGTGGCATCAGCTCCTTTTTGAATCACCAAGCGCGCGTCCTTCAGGGCGCGGTCACAGATCCCGGCGATATCCTCGAGAAGTTTCTGGTACGTATTTTTCGCCGGCCGTCTGGATGGCATTAGCCGTTCTCCATTGTTCGTCACTCGTCTACAAAATCAGCCTGTCCCTTTTTAAAGTGCCCGGCACATTATTTTTACATTATGTAAGGAATTTCTGTCCCTTTTCTCAGTTGATTCTTGTGGGCATTCGTAGTAAATTCGATAGCTTTAGTGATTAAGCCATTACTTTTTTTGTTGCTCATCGATTTCATCATCTGGAATAGACCTTATTCCCTCATCTAAATTATCGTCTTCTGGTATAAATTCAACATTTTCATTATTTGGAGCGATGGATTTTCTTTTTAGTTGAGGAGGTGGTAAAAATTCATTTTTTATTGCTGCTTCATAAGCAGTCTGTTGATCGTAACCAGCTTCAATGAGAGATTGGTAAATAGCAGTTTGATTCTTGAGAGTTTCTTGCTTTCGTTCTTCCTTTTTCTGCTGTTCTTGTTGAAATTTTTCTAATCCTCTGACAGCATTGCTCAAAGGATCGGTCTGGTAATATCCGGGTTCACCACCGGGTTCTAATATTGTCTTTGGTCGCACGCCGGCCGGAACCGCTCCTTCCGGTATCAATCTATTTAAAATCGTTTCAGAATACAAGAAAGTCTCATTAGGGGAGATTTTAGATTCTTCTCCGGGATTCAATGCTTCTTCTTTTTTCTCTTTTCTTGTGAAAGTATCTTCATATACGGGATTTCCATAAGCATCCGTAAAGGGCTTACGTCTTAATACCCCCGCGTTGCCTTGGTTATCCTCAATTTCGTATTCATCTTGTCCATAGGTATTGGGGAAAGGTTTCTTATTCACATTTACTTTGTAACCATCCTCTTCGTACTCATATTGATCATTTCCATAGACATCTTTAAATGGCTTCTTTCGCCATTCTCCGGCATCGGCAAGAAATATACTCATCGTAAAAAATAGAAAGTATGCCAAAAAGATTGAGTTTATTTTAGCGTAAGTCTTCATTTGCCTACTTTCTTTTTTTGATCATCAAACCGAATAATCCTAAGCCTAAAAGTGATAAAGTAGCGGGTTCGGGCACAGGAGCTACTTTAAAATTATCCAAGCCGACCGTGTTACCTGCTTGAATAATGATGTCCAGATGATTAACATCGGAAAGCACCTTTCCCCAGTTTTCTTGTGTGGTATTCCAAGCCTCTGCGGTCAGAGGGACATGATAGGTTTTCCAGAATTGAGTTGAAGGAATAGGAGGATCGATATAACTAAAGGTCGCATTTGAACCACCCCCATTCATTTGGATTCTTCCAAAGCCACTTCCTACACTTGTAAGAGGAGTTGTTGGCTCAAGGACAATAAAATCATAGGAAAATAGCCCTCTATCAAACTCTAACAAATTTCCTCTAAATTTTGATGGTGGTATGGCAGCAGCCGTATCGTCAGCATTATCCGTGATGCTTAAAAATCCACCGGGATTCCCTCCAACACCTTCATGCATAACGGCCGCCCCGGAGGCTGTCCAACCTTCATCATCAACATCAAATGTGCTGATAATCAGCATTGCATGGCTATGCGTAGCAAAACAAAAAAGAACGATCATCAAGAGCAAGAACGCTTTCATCAATTTCTCCTTTCACATTTATATAACCTTGTAGACGCTTTATCTAACCCCTTAGCCTTGTGCTCATTATAAAACAAATGCCGTGCCAATGTACACTCCCGGAGTGTACTACGGTGCGCTTTATCTTATCGCCAGGCCGCCGTCGACCTGGACGACCTGGCCGGTCATGTACTGCGCGCCCTGGCTTAACAAAAACACGACACAGTTCGCCACGTCTTGGGGTGTACCTATCCGCTGCAAAGGCACGCTTTCAGTAATTTTCTTTTTCTGCTCTTCGGTAAAATGCGACAAAATTTCCGTTTCGATGAATCCCGGGGCGACCGCGTTGACCCGGATCCCGTAACGGGCCACTTCCTTGGCCAGCGCCTTGGTGAAAGCGTTCATGCCGCCCTTGGAGGCGGAATAATTCGTCTGGCCCGGCAGGCCGATGATACCGCTCACCGAGGAAATATTGACGATGTCCCCGCTTTTTTGTTTCATGAACGTGACAATGCACGCCCTAGCCGCGTTGAACATGCCGTTGAGGTTGGTATCGATCGCCTGGTCCCAGTCCTCGCGCGACATCATCATCAGCGGTTTATCGACGACGACGCCGGCGTTATTGACGAGGATGTCGACGCGGCCAAAATCCTCTTTGACCCGCGCGATCCACTCTTTGACGTCCTCAAAATCCTTGATGTCCACACACTCCGCCTTGCAGCGCACACCTTTGGCCTTGATTGCTTTTTCCAATTCCAGGGCCACGTCGTGGCTTTTGCTGTAATTAAACGCGATGTCGCAGCCGCGCTCCGCCAGCGCCTCGACGATAGCGCGGCCGATGCCGCGCGCGCCGCCGGTCACCACAGCGACCTTGCCTTTGAGTGTTGGTCCATCTTCAAGACCGGGCATGGCAACCTCCGTTGATATATTTAGCCAGGATGTCCGTCTCCAGGTTGACCCAATCGCCTTTTTTCCTGGCCCCCAGCGTCGTCAACCGCCGGGTCAGCGGGATAAGGTAGACCGAGAACGCGTCTTTGCGCACACCGCCGACGGTGAGGCTGACCCCGTCCAGGCAAACCGATCCCTTGGGGACGATATACCGGGACAAATGACGGGGCAGATGGACGACGAGCTCAACGTAGTTGGGCCGCGACAATACTTCCTTGACCCTGCTGACAACATCCACATGGCCGGTGACAAAATGTCCGCTCACGCGCCCGCCGGTTTTGAGCGCCCTTTCCAGGTTGACCTTGCCGCCTGGTTTAACTTTTCCCAGAGAAGTGGACAAAAGCGTCTCGCGCATCAGGTCAAACGTCATCGCGCCCTTGCCGGCCGCCGTCACCGTCAGGCAGACACCGTCGACCGCGATGCTGTCGCCGACCTTCGTGCCTTTGAGGACCTTGCGGGCGCGCACTTTTAATACCGACAAATTTTTCTTGCGCGTGACCCGCTCGACAACGCCCGTTTCTTCCACGATCCCGTTAAACATAGCCCGTCACCAGGATATCCTCACCGAGTTTCCGCAGCGTCAGATCTTTCAGCCGGACCGCCTTGTTGACGTCCAGGGCCTTGAGCCCCGCGACGGCGCCCAGGGCGTTTTGGTCGCCGAGGATCCTGGGGGCGATATAAATGTAAAACTTGTCGACCAGCCGTCCCTTGAGCGCGCTGCCGATGACATGCGCCCCTCCCTCCATTAGAATACTTGTGATTTCTTCTTTGGCAAGTGCTTTTAACAGCCATTTCAGGTCGACACCACCCGCCTTCGCCGGACAGACAATCACGTTCACGCCCCTTTGCCGGAAGCGTTTGACCGCCGCGGCCGGGGCCTTTTTGGTCACGGCGATAAAACAATCCGCGGGGTCGACCCCGGCGAACAGCCGGGCGTTCCACGGCGTGCGCAGCGAAGAGTCCACGATGATCTTTTTTAATCTCTTGTCCTGTCTTTGACCGTTTAACCGCGGGTCATCGCGCAAGACGGTGTTCACGCCGACACAGATCGCGTCGAACTCGTCCCGCACCCGGTGCGCGTACGCGCGCGCCGGCGCCGAGGTGATCCACCGCGACTGCCCGCCGGCCGTGGCGATCTTGCCGTCCAGCGTCTGGGCGCATTTGGCCGCCGTAAAAGGCATCTTGTGCCGGATATATTTTTCAAAGGCCTCATTCATCTTTGCTGCCTGTGCGCGCAAAACACCCACCGTTGTTTTAATCCCGGCCCGGCGCAGTTTCGCGATGGATTTCCCGCGCGTCAATGGGTTCGGGTCGACCATGGCGATGACCACTTCCCGGATACCGCTTTCGATAATTTTATCAACACAAGGCGGCGTGCGGCCGTAATGAAAACACGGTTCCAGCGTGACATAGAGTTTCGCCCCGCGGGCGCGGGCGCCGGCTTTCTTCAGGGCGACGATCTCGGCGTGGTCCGTCCCGCAGCGTTTGTGCCAGCCGCCGGCGACCACGCGGTCACCCTTGACGATGACCGCGCCGACCATCGGGTTCGGCGACGTCCGGCCTTTGCCTTTCGCGGCAAGCGCCAACGCCTTACGCATAAAATACTCGTCTGACATTTTTACCTGTTAATGGTAAATAGTAAATGGTAAATGGCCGGATGGTTTTTGTTTTTCCATTAACCATTCACTATTTACTATGAACCATTGACTGCTTGCTTTAATTTCTCGACCAGATCATACGGGATCCGCGCCTTGCCGATGAATGTGTGCTTTCTCGCCTCGCCGTGGGTGTCCGATCCGCCCGTCGGCGCCAGATGATATTTTTGGGCGAGCCCTTTATAAAAATCCGTCGCGCTTTGCGAACAATTCGGATAATACACCTCCAGCCCTCCCAGGCCCTCCCGGACAAGGCCGGGGATCAATTCGTCGACATGGGTGAGCATGGGATGCGCCAGGACCGCCACCCCGCCGAGATCCTTGATCAAACGGATCGCCTCCTGCGGCGTCTGCCGGAACTTCGGCGCGTACGCGGGGGCACCTTCCGCCAGGAATTTGTCAAACGCCTCCCTGGCGTTCGATACGATCTTTTTCTGCACCAGAACGGTGGCCAGATGAGGACGGCCTACCGCCTTGCTCATCGCCAAAGCGGTCACTTCTTCCAGCGTAATGCCGCCGATCCCCAGCCCCTTTAACTTCTGGATCATCTCCTTCATCCGTTCGACGCGCGCGTCCTGGATCTTGCTCAACTGCGCCTTTAACGCGGCGTCCTGCCAGTCAAACAAATACCCGAGCATGTGGATATCCTTGCCGTTGATCTCGGTGGAAAGTTCGATGCCGGGGATGATCTCCACGTCAAGTGAGCGCGCCGCTTCGATGGCCGGGCCGATGCCGTCGACGGTGTCATGGTCGGTGATGGCGATACACCCCAGGCCGACCCGCGCGGCTTCCTGCACAACCTCTTGAGGCGACATGGTCCCGTCGGAATAATGGGTATGGATATGCAGGTCAGCCGGCTTCGTCATGAGAAACGGTCTTGGAGAGGGTCTCCGTCTTATGGATCTTGTCGAGGATGCCGTTGACGAACTTGCCGGACTCGAGGTCGCCGTATTTTTTCGCAAGCTCAACGGCTTCGTTAATGGTCACTTTAGGCGGGATGTCGCTGGTATGCAGGAGTTCATAAACCCCCAGGCGCAGGATATTGCGGTCGATGACGGCCATGCGTTTGAGCTGCCAGTTGGCGGCGTAACGGGAAATTTTGTCGTCGATGTCCCGGATCCCGGCTTCCACTCCGGCGGTCAGGCGGTCGGCGAACTCGCGCACGTGAGGGTCGACGGCGTCCTCCTGCTCGTCCCAGAACTGCCGGGCCGCCAGCGCGATCTCCCGGCGGGTCATCTCCGCCTGGTAAAGGATCTTAAGCGTGTATTCACGGGCCAGTGTCCGTTTGCGCATGGTTTCACCTTATCTGCGCCATCAGGTCGATCATCTCAAGCGCGGCCGTGGCGGCGTCGCGTCCCTTGTTGTCTTTCTTGATATCGGAACGTTTACAGGCCTGGTCCACCGTATCCGTCGTCAGGACACCAAAAATAACCGGCTTCCCCGAGATGACCGAAACTTCGGCGATCCCCCGCGCGGCGCCGCGGGCCACCAGGTCAAAATGCAACGTTTCCCCGCGGATCACGGCGCCCAGACAGACCACGGCGTTGACCGTTTTTCTTCGGGCGAGGCGAAGAGCGGTAACAGGGATCTCCAGGGAACCCGGCACCCGCGCGACGAGGATGTCTTTTTCCCGGACGCCCAGGCGCCGCAGTTCCTTCAGGCATCCCTCCAGCAGCCGTTCGGTGACAAAGCCGTTGAACTTCGACACCACCACGCCGATCTTCCTGCCTTTACCTGCCGGTTTTCCTTCCAGTATTCTTGCCATGGGACCTTAAAGGATATGCCCGAGCTTGTCTTTTTTGGTTTTCAGATAACCCTTGTTGACGGGGTTGTGGGGGATCTGCAAGGGGACGCGTTCCACGACCGTAAGGCCGTAACCTTCCAGGCCGACGATCTTGCGCGGGTTATTGGTCAACAGGCGGATCTGCTTGACGCCCAGATCGACGAGGATCTGCGCCCCGATGCCGTAATAGCGCAGGTCCGGCAAAAAGCCCAGCGCCTCGTTGGCTTCCACCGTATCCAGCCCCTGGTCCTGGAGATTATACGCCTTCAATTTATTGACGAGGCCGATGCCGCGGCCTTCCTGACGCATATAGATGACAATGCCGCCGCCGTTTTTACCGATCGCCTCCAGGGCCGTACGCAGCTGCGCGTTGCAGTCGCAGCGCAGGGAATGGAAGACATCCCCCGTCAGACATTCCGACTGCACGCGCACAAGGATAGGGACGGATTCGTCGATTTTCCCCATGACAAGGGCGATATGCACAAACTCATCGACCCTGGACTGGTAGGCCACGACCTTGAATTCACCGTATTCCGTCGGTAATTTCGTCTCCACGACACGCTCAACGAGTTTTTCGTATTTACGGCGGTACTCGATGAGGCTGTCGATGGTGCAGATCTTCAAGCGGTGCTTCTTGGAAAACTCGATCAGGTCGGTGGTCCGGGCCATGGTCCCGTCTTCGTTCATGATCTCGCAGATGACGCCGGCCGGATAAAGCCGGGCCAGCCGCGTCAGGTCGACCGACGCTTCGGTATGCCCGGCGCGCACCAGAACGCCGCCTTTCAGCGCCCGCAAAGGGAACAAATGGCCTGGAGTAATAAAATCGGATGGTTTGGATTTGGAATCGATGAGAATTTTGACGGTGTGCGCGCGATCGGCCGCGGAAATGCCTGTTGTGATGCCTTTGGCCGCGTCCACCGAGATCGTCCAGGCCGTGTCGCATTTTTGGTGCCGGTGGTTAAAGTCGATCTTCATCGGATGCAATTCCAGATCCTTAAGCCGGTCATCTTCCATCGGGACGCAGATAAGCCCGCGCGCCTCCTTGGCCATGAAGTTGACCTTTTCCGGAGTGATAAACTGGGCGGCGCACAGAAGGTCTCCTTCGTTCTCCCGGCCCTCGTCATCCATCACAATGACCATTTTCCCCGCTTTAAGGTCCACCAGGATTTCTTCGATGGTATTGAACATGCAATCCTCTCTAACTTGTTGGCAGGTTGCCGGTTAAACAAAAAAACCCAAGATATGCCTGCGGCGTCTTGGGCAACGGAAGAACGCTGGTAATATATTCCAAATGTTATTGCTTGTCAAGCCTTTTGTCCCCTCCTATAATAATTTCCATGCGCCTGGAAGCAGAAGTCGCCCAAGGACTGATCGACCGCTTTAAGACCCTCGCCATCGCCGAATCATGCACCGGGGGGTTGTTGACCCATCGGCTCACCAATATCCCGGGGAGTTCCCGTTTTCTGCAAGCCGCGCTTGTCCTCTACAATAACGAAGCGAAGAAAAAAATCCTGAAGGTCCCCGCGCGGGTGCTCGGCCGGTACGGCGCGGTGAGCGAACAGACCGCGGCCGCCATGGCGAAAGCGGTCCGGCGCATGTTCCGCGCCGATTTCGGCGTGGCGATCACCGGCATCGCCGGCCCGGGCGGAGCGACCGAAACGAAGCCGGTGGGGTTGGTCTATATCGCGATCAGCGTCCCCGCCGAAACCTTGTGTCTGCGATGCCGTTTTCAAGGGACCCGGGCCCATATCAAACGCCAGGCCTCAACACAGGCCCTGCGTTTGCTGAAAAAATGTCTGTCTTAATTTATGGCTGAAACAATACGCGCCTTCATCGCCGTTGAGCTAAACGACCAGGTCAAAGAAACCATCCGGGAATTCCAGGCCCATCTCAAACCCCTGGGCTGCGACATCGCCTGGGTCAAGCCGGAGAACGTCCATCTGACGCTCAAATTCCTGGGTGAAGTCAAAACAAAAAGACTTCCCTCTGTGATAGAAACGCTCGAGGACGTATGCCGGGACTTGCGGCCATTCGACACGGCCTTGACGCAGCCGGGTGTCTTTCCGGACCTCCGGCATCCACGCGTCGTTTGGATAGGCCTGGAGGATACCGGCGGCGATCTGGCGAGGATGGCGGAGTCCCTGGAAACCGCGTTGGGCAACACCGGGTTCAAAAAAGAACGCCGGGATTTTCAGGCCCACATCACCGTCGGGAGAATACGCGCGCTGAAAAACATCGCGCAGCTTTCCGACGCGATCAGAAAATTTCCCGTACCCGCCGGCGTCAAACAACCCGTCTCCGTCGGACAGATCGTCCTCTTTAAAAGCACCTTGACCCCGCAGGGGCCTGTCTATGAACCTTTAAACCGGAGCGGGACCGAACAAGCCAAGCTCAGATAATTCCTGCCCAGCGTAAAGCGATCTGCATGGTGAGGTTGGTATAAAGTCCCGCCACAAGGTCGTCGGCCATGATCCCGCTGGAGCCGGGAAACTCTTCAAAACGGTCGGCCGGATAGACCTTGAACATATCGAAGGCGCGGAACAAGAAAAACGCGGTCAAAAACACGGCGGGTGTCAGGGGCAATAAAAAAAAGGCCAGCAGGACGCCGCTGACCTCGTCGATAACGACACAAGATGGGTCCTTCTGACCCACCAACCGTTCCATCCGTCCGCTGACGGCAAAGCCGGTGGCCGTGATGACAATAAACACCACCACATAACCAAACGCGTGCCCGTGCAGCGCGACCGCCAATAACGCGCCGGCGAGGCTCGCCAGGCTGCCGGGGGCAACCGGGAAATTGCCGATACGAAAAAATGTCGCCAGCAGTTTTACCAGTTCACTGCGCATAAACGGCCCGGCGGTTATTCCACAAGAAAGAAATTCCGGAAAACAAGGTGACGGCGACCACGACAAACATCAAAACGGAAATCCCCTGGAAAAGCGGGACAACCAGGGCCTTGGACCAGTGTCCCGGGGAAACCGTCTCGGCGAGGATCAAAAAAAATAAAATTATCAGGATGGCGGAAAACTGCAAAGCGGTTTTTACCTTTCCGGCCTGCTCGGCGGCGAGCACTTTCCCGCGCTTCATCGCGTAAAGGCGCACCAGGGTTACCGCCACCTCCCGCGCGCAGATGGTCACGAACATCCACAAGGCGATCATGTGCATGGACGCGAAAACAAAGAAGGCCGTCAAGACAAGGAACTTATCGGCGACCGGGTCCATCATCTTCCCAAAATTACTAACGAGGTTGTATTTTTTGGCGTAATATCCATCGCAGAAATCCGTGGCAATGGCCAGCAAGAAAACAACCACCGCGATGATTTTCGCGCCGACCCCAGGCTGGAAAAGAAACCCTATAAACACCAGCGTCAAAAGGATCCGCGAAATGGTCAGCTGATTAGGCAAGCTCACAAGGTTTCTCCCGACAAGTCGTATTCGTAAGCATCCGTTATCCGTACCGGCACAATATCCCCCGGGGTTAACGTCCGGGTGGAATGGACGTAAACCGTGCCGTCCACCTCGGGGGCGTCGTGCCGGGTGCGGCCCAGATAAATATTCTTTTCCCTCTGCTGGGGCTCGTCGAGCAGGACTTCCATCGTACGGCCGATCTTCTCTTTTTGCAGCGATAATGAAATATCCTGCTGGGCGCGCATGAGGGTATCCAGCCGTTGTTTCTTGATCCGGTCGGGGACCTGTCCGGGCATGGCATACGCGGCGGTCCCTTCTTCGCGCGAATAGACGAACGCGCCGACTCTCTCAAACCGCGTATCGCGGACAAACCCCATCAACTCCCCGAAATTCTCTTCCGTCTCGCCGGGAAGACCAACGATAAATGTCGTGCGCAGATGCGCCCCCGGGATCCGCGCGCGGATCTTGCGGACCAGATCGACCGTCTCCCGCGTTGTGATCCCGCGGTTCATGCCCTTGAGAAGGTTGTCGGATATGTGCTGCAGCGGGATATCGATATATTTACAGATCTTCTCTTCCCGGGCGATCGTGTCGATCAATTCATCGGTCACATGGGCGGGGAACGCGTACAAGAGACGGACCCAGCGGATATTCCTGGTGGCGGCGGTTATTTCCCGCAAGAGCCGGGCGAGCGCCTTCTCGCGGTAAATGTCCATCCCGTAGGCCGTGATGTCCTGGCCGATAATATTGACCTCCTTGACCCCGCGCCCGTCGAGCTGCCGGACCTCGCGGACGACGGACTCGATGGCGCGCGAGGTGAACTTTCCCTTGATGGCGGGGATAATACAGAAACTGCAGCGGTTATAACAACTCTCGCAAATCTTGACGTACGCGAAATGCGCCGGGGTCAGCGGGACCTGTTCAGGGACGCCCTGGCGGTCGAGCTTGCGCACGCCGATGATCGTATCGACCTCTTTGAATTCCTCGGCCAACTCTTTGCCGTAACGCTGGGCCAGGCACCCGGCGACGACAATCCGTTTGAGCTTGCCCTTTTTCTTTAGTTCGATCAGGTCCAGGATCGTATCGATCGATTCCCTTTTGGCTTCCTCGATAAAGCCGCACGTGTTGACGACAACCGTGTCCGCGCAGGCGGCATCCGCCGGCCGGTAGCCCTGACGCTTTAACTGCCCCAGGATCACCTGGGAATCGACCAGGTTGCGGGCGCATCCCAGGTTGATGACGCCGACCTTGCGGCCGCTGGAAACACGCTCCTTATAAAAATCGTCCGTTGTTTTTATGGCGGGTTTGATCATGGAATTTTACTGGATAACGGAAAGGCCATCCCGGGTGATGACGACCTTTGTGGCGTTGCGGTCACGGCGGCTCAAGGCGCCGAGCAGCTTGCCGTTGAGTTCAAATTCCAGCTGCTGCATGTTCTTGCCGGAGATCTCGATCTTCTCGCTGGCGATCCAGCTTTCCGATTTGCCGTAAGCGAGCGAGGACTGAAAGACCACGATACCGTCGGCCGCGACCCGCAACCAGCTGTCTTTTTTCGCCCTGACCGTCAGGATAATGTCTTTCTGGACCTCCCGCGGCGCGGACACCGCCGGCTGGGCCGCGGCATAAGCGGGCTTGGACGGGGCTTTTGAAACAGGTTCTTCAACCGGGGGGTTGGCCGGTTGCGCTTTCTTGACGGGGACGGGTTCCGCGGGACGATTATTTTTAGCCGGCTGGCTCTCTCCCCCTGACGGCCGGGAGGACCCCTGCGAAAGGGACTTACGGCCGGCGGCAGGAGGAAGGGCCGCTTCTTTGCGTATTGTTGTTTTTGCGGTCTGGACCGGCCCCGGACGCCTATGCGTAAAAAAAGTAATGATCTTGAATAAAAAGAACAGGACGACAAAGACGCCGACGACCGCCGCGATCTGTTGTTTGCGTTTAGGCGTGAAAACTTTCGCCATCGTTCCCATGAGATCAAACTCCTCCTTTGGGACGGACGGCGGACTGGACGCGGTCCTGACCGGTTCAGGCTTTTTGTATTCCACAGCAACATCTCGCACGTTAATGTGCAAATATCCGGCGTACATCTTGAGGAACCCCCGCAAATAAAAAGGCGAAAGCGTACGGACGGTGTAGCCCTCTTCGATGGCCCGGAGCACATCCATGGGGATCTTCGTGGCCTCATGGACGGTTTGCAACGTGATCCCTCTGGCCTCGCGCGTGGATTTTAATAAAGAACCTGGTTCATTTGTTGTCGCTTGCATATTCAACTAACCCTTATCTTAAAATTCAAGCCTTCGGCTGATCTCCCTCAGCCTTGTTTTTCATATTCTCTAATAACCATTGTTCCCGGTCAACAAGAATATCTCTGGGTTTACTTCCCACGTAAGGGCCGACTATTCCGTTCTGCTCCATCATATCGATAAGGCGCGCCGCCCGCGTATACCCCAGCCGCAGGCGTCTCTGCAGGATCGACACGGAAGCCTGGTTCGATTCGATCACCAGCCGCACCGCCTCGTCATAATATTCATCGGACTGATCATCCGCTCCACCCGGGCCGCCCCCCCTTTGCTGTTTGGTGATATCCTCCCCGTAAGCCGGCGCCTGCTGGTCTTTGATAAAACGGATGACGCGCTGGATCTCGTCGTCACGGACATAGCTGCACTGCCCGCGGGTGGGTTTGGCGTCGCCGGGCTTGATAAAAAGCATGTCGCCTTTGCCCAATAAACTCTCCGCGCCGTTCATGTCCAGGACTGTGCGTGAATCCACCTTGGAGGCCACTTTAAAAGATATCCGCGCCGGGAAGTTGGCTTTGATCACTCCCGTGATGACATCCACCGACGGCCTTTGCGTGGCCAGGACCAGATGGATGCCGACGGCCCGGGAGAGCTGCGCGATGCGCGTGATGGCGCTTTCCACGGCCTTGGCCGAAACCTGCATCAGGTCCGCCAGTTCGTCGATAATGACGACGATATACGGCATCTTGTGGCCGCGCGCGTTATACCCTTGCAAATTGCGCACGCCTTCCTTGGACAGCGTCCGGTACCGGCTCTCCATCTCGCCGACGACCCAGTGCAGGGCCGCCGCCGCCTTTTGCGGGTCCGTGACCACCGGTGAAAGAAGATGCGGGATATCGTTGTACTGGGCCAGCTCCACCATCTTGGGGTCGATCATGACGAACTTGACCTCATCGGGAGAGGCGCTAAGGATCATGGACATGATGAGGCCATTGACGCAAACGGTCTTCCCGGAACCGGTCGTCCCGGCGATCAAAAGGTGCGGCATTTCCGCTAAATCCGCCACCATGGGTTTACCCGCGATGTCTTTACCCAACGATAAAGTCAACTTGGACTTGACCTGGGCGGAACGGAATTCCGGGCCGGTTAAAACTTCCTTCAGATAGACGGTCGAGAAATCGGAATTGGGCACTTCGATGCCGACCCGGTTCTTGCCCGGGATCGGCGCCACGACACGCACGGTCGTGGCGCGCATCGCCAGGGCAATATCGTCGGAGAGTGTGGTAAATTTCTGCACCTTGACGCCCGGCGCCGGCTCAAGTTCGTAACGGGTGATGGCCGGGCCGCGTTCGATATGCGCCACGCGGGCGCTGACGCCAAAATTGGCCAGCGTTTCTTCCAAAAGTTTCGCGCCGTTCATCAAATTGCTCTGCAGCTTCCCGGGAGCGATCGCGGGCGGGTCTTGAAGCAAATCCAGGCTGGGGATCCGGTATTCCCCGACGATCGCTTCTTCCCCGCGGGCCGGGGCAGGTTCTTCTTTGCCCGGTTTTTGCGCGGCAGGCTGGACGATATGGATCTGCGGCTTGACCGGGGCCGCGGGCGCGGCAGGGACCACCGGCGCGACGGGTTTTATCTTTTCCGCGGGCGGCGTTTTATTCTGAAAAATTTCCTTTAACGGCCGCACCGCCTTCTTTAATCCTTGTTCCTTGACGGCCTCCGCGGACTTCACGCCCGCCCTGGGCCGCAGCAATGAGGCCAGCGCGGAGGTCTCGTCTTCTTCCCGCGTGAGGTCTTCCCGCCATGGCCCGGGCAACCCGCGCATCTTGTCGACCGCGCGAAGAAATAACAGAGCGACCAGGACCTCGCCGGTAAGGATCAGGGACAAGGTCCCCAGCATTAAAAGAATGATATACGAACCGACAACCCCCACATACCGTAAAAGAAAATCGGAAAGGAGAAACCCGACGAGACCGGAGCGCTGGAACCGGGCCGCGGCCTCCTGCGGTCCCACCATCCCGCCCAGCGTGCTGATGACACAAAAAAGCACGATAAAGCTCAAAAGCTTGATCCACGAAAAACTCAACCTGCGGAGCATAAATTTGTTCCAGCTCCAGAAAAGCAGGAATACGACCAGAAGATACGCGCTAAAGCCAAAGATAAACAGAAGGGACCCGGCCGCGTAGGCGCCGGTGATACGGATGAGATTATGCGCGGGGACGTTGGGGGTGGCGGTATACCAAAAGAGGTCTTCAGGAACGAAGGAAACGAGGCTCGCCAGAAGAATCAGCCCTGCGGCCAGGATGACGACAGCCTTGATCTCACAAATATGTTCCTGTTTCATCGGTCCAATCTGCTGTTTACGCTGGACTCCCGTATTTTCCTCCCACCACGATTCTTGGCGGGACGAGGCTCGCCGTCTCGCCAAAACTTTAGATTTCGGCGGACGAGGCGGCCTTCTCGGCCTGTTTCTTGCTCAAATTGACGCGCCTCATCTCGTCGATCTCGATGACTTTCACCTTGAACCGGTCGCCGACCTTCACGGCCTGGTTGACGTCTTTCACGTATTTATCCGAAAGTTCGGACACGTGCACCAAGCCCTGTTTACCGGGCAGGAATTCGCAGAACGCCCCGAAATTGGCGACCTTCACGACCTGGGCGTCGTAAATCTTCCCGATCTCGGGGGCTTCGACCAAACCGCTCACGTACCTCAAGGCTTTCTCGGCCGACTCTTTGCTGGTCGAGGCGATCAGGACTTT
Source organism: Candidatus Omnitrophota bacterium (assembly GCA_016212005.1). Classification (GTDB taxonomy): domain Bacteria; phylum Omnitrophota; class Gorgyraeia; order Zapsychrales; family Zapsychraceae; genus UBA10015. Next base: position 20,642 of record JACRHP010000088.1, read on the forward strand.
GCCGTCGTCTTCAATATCGATACTTTCAACGCCGGTCGCCTCGATAATCTTCTTGATCGTCTTGCCTCCCGGGCCGATGACCTCCCCTATTTTGTCGGCAGGGATCTGCACCGTCACTATCCGCGGCGCATATGTTGAAATGTCCGCGTTGGGTCTGGAGATGACGTTTTGCATCTTTCCAAGGATCGTCCCGCGCGCTTCATGGGCCTGGTCGACGCCCTTTTCCAGGATATCTACGGCGATGCTGTGGATCTTGATATCCAGCTGGATCGCCGTGACCCCTTTATCCGTACCGGCGATCTTGAAATCCATGTCGCCGAAGTGATCTTCCAGTCCCATGATATCGGTCAACAGCCGCCATTCCCGGCCGCGCGTGACCAAGCCGATGGAGATACCGGCAACCGCGCCCGAGACGGGAACGCCGGCGTCCATCAGGCTTAACGAACCGGAGCAGACGCTGGCCATACTCGAAGAACCGTTGGATTCGAGGATCTCGGAAACGACCCGGACCGTATAAGGGAATTGCTCTTTCGTGGGCATGACCGCGCGCAGGGCCTTGGCGGCCAAGGCGCCGTGGCCGATCTCGCGGCGTCCCGGCCCGCGCATCGGTTTGGTTTCCCCGACGCTAAAGGAAGGGAAATTGTAATGCAACATGAAATTGTTATACGAAAGCCCGTCCAGGGCCTCGATCATCTGTTCGTCCCTTTTGGTGCCCAGGGTAACGACCGCGAGGCTCTGCGTCTGCCCGCGGGTAAAAAGGCTCGACCCGTGGGTGCGCGGCAGGACATTGACTTCACAGCTGATATCCCGGATGTCTTTAAGCCCGCGACCGTCGGCGCGTTTGTGTTCGTCAAAAATAAGCCGCCTGACCTCATCGTACTCCACCTGGTCGAAGACAACTTTTATATCAGCCGGCGTCAAAGCACGGTCGTTGATCTTATAGGCCTCGAACACGGTCATATCGCTCCGGACCTCATCCAGAAGCATGTTGAGGGCTTCTTCGCGTTCTTCCTTTTCGCCGATATTGTAGATCTCGGTCAAACGCCCTCGCGTCATTTCCGCGACTTTTTTCTTCAATTCCTCGGACGCCCGGAAGATCGCTGCCTTCGTTTTTTCGGCCCCGACCTGCTGGCGGAACTTGTCCTGGATCTCCCGGGTCGGCTGAAGTTTCTGGAAAGCGTACTTCACGGCCTCCTTGATCCTTGTCTCGGGGATCTCGTTGGCCTCACCTTCGATCATCACAATGCCGTCCGCCAGACCAACGACGACCAGGTCGAACTCCCCCTGTTCACGCTGGGCGTACGTGGGGTTGAGGACAAATTCTCCGTTGACGCTGCCCAGGCGCACCGCGCCTACCGGCCCCTCAAACGGGATATCGGAAATATGTAACGCGGTGGAAGCCCCGATGATCGCGAGGATATCCGGGTCATTTTCCCCGTCGCTGCTTAAGACCGTGGCCGTGACCTGGACTTCGTTGTAGAACCCTTCCGGAAAAAGCGGACGGACCGGGCGGTCAATAAGGCGCGACGTCAAAATTTCCTTCTGTGTCGGACGTCCTTCGCGTTTAAAAAATCCGCCGGGGATACGTCCCGCCGAATAGGTCTTTTCCTGGTACTCGACCATCAACGGGAAAAAATCGACGCCCTCTTTCGGCTTCTTGGACATGCAGACGGCCACCAAAACGACCGTCCCGCCGTAACTGACGGTGACAGCGGCGTTCGCCTGTTTGGCGAGTTTGCCGGTTTCGATAACAAGATTATCGTTCCCAAAGGGAACTTCGATACGTCCTGACTTGCTCATGAATGCCCCCTTACTTGCGCAGATTCAATTTTGAGATCGTTTCCTGATACTTCTGGGGGTCTTTTTTCTGCAGGTAGGATAAAAGACGTCGTCTTTTTCCAATCATCATCAAAAGACCGCGACGGGAATGAAAATCCTTTTTGTGGGTTTTAAAATGCTCCGTCAGGTAGTTGATCTTCTCGGTTAATAACGCGATCTGGACGTGGGAAGACCCGGTGTCCTTGGAATGCGTTTTAAAATTTTCGATGACCTCTGTCTTTCTGGCCTTCAGCAAAACCAATTTCTTTTCCTCCTTGATAAATAATACTTTTAATAAATGATCTTTTCCTTGTCCGTTAAAGTTGGGTCATTATACTATCCTGCCCTCTGGCCGTCAAGTTTTTAAACACGCCCCACGGATTGTTCCCGCACATTTCTTTCGCCGCTACTGAATATTCTTCAACTTGATACGCAGTTTCTTTTGTTCGTCATTGACCTTCTCAACTTCACCCAGAAATCTGCCTAACGCTTCCGTCGGCCTCTCAGGCGCGTTGGCCCTGACGTATTCCCTCCCGATCAGGTAATACAGCTGTTCGCGCTTGAGGTCCATCGCCGTCGAGTCAAGCTGCAGCTTGCTGCGGCGGGAGAACTTGACAAATTCCTTCTCTCCTTTTTTCGCCAGATCCATGGCCTCTTTGCCGAACTGGGTCAGTTGTTCCTTCGCCTTCCCCCACTCTTTCTTCAAGTCAGGTTGTTTGGACATGCCCGTCTCCTTCCTTATATAACGCACCAAGATAGCGTTGTCATTATAACAAGTAACTCCATGGCAAACAATACAAAATTGAGTTGCCCGCATTCCTGTTTCATTTTATACTATCTGTACCATGAAAGATTCCGAAAATTTCTTTGTCTTTATCGCTGGGGCGGCGGTCGCCCTCCTTTTGTTCTTCGGTATTGTTACGGCGATCAAAAAATCCTTTTCTCTCCCGGGGCCGGAAAGGATCGATTCTTCCCAAATGGTGGATGAACAAAAACGGCACTCACAGGACATCATGGATCGGCAGAAAAGATCCATGGAAGACCAGAAGCAGAGAATACGCGACCTCCAGCACCGCTGATCCCGCCGCGCCCTTGCGTCTTTTAAGTGTGTTCCCTCGCCTGAAGGATACGGTCCGTCATTTCCTTTTCATAAAAAAGAGCGATCTTGTCCAGTTCTTTCCGGTCAAAAAAGTGACAGATGGCCCCCTCAATAGCCTCCAGCCGCGCTCTGAGGTACTGATAATCCGGACGCAAAACGGATCGGGAAGTATCGGTGAATTTCTTTTCTTCGGCCCGTGTCTTTTTCTCGTGGGCATACTGGATGAAATCATCGACCGCCTGGCGGAATTCCGGCCCCGCGGCCTTGTATTCCGGCCGTCCCGCAAGCCGGGCGGCCAGGAAGTCATCCGCCAACGCCTGGGTGAAATACCGGTCGACCCTGTCCAGGTCCTCTTTGGTCGTTTTATAACACCACACCAGATAGCGACGGATCAAATCCTGTTCCCGCCGCGTCAGTTTCGCGGCATCAGACATGGTTGAACCTGCGCGGGAGATTGGCTTCACGGGGATCATTTACGGATGGCCTCGTCCATCAGGTTATTATGGCTGCCGATGACGACCCAGCGCTCGCGCTGTTTTTTCCATGTCATCGTGTAGCGGCGGATGACCCTTTTGCCGCCCTCGTCGTTTTTCTCGATCGTGAAAATAAAATACTGGACGATCGCGACGTCCTCATGGATCCGGATATCGACCGGACGCAGTTCGCAAATGGCGATCTTGGTCGTTTTGGTCCAGAACCCGACCCATTTGTTCAGCCACGGCCGGTCGATGTTGATGGGGCTTTCGTGCCCGAAGCCCAAAAACTCCGGATGGATATACTTTAGAAATTCGTCCACCCGGGCGCTGATCAGATGGTCCCAATGCTCTTCCAGGCACTGCCAAACTTCATTTTGCTCCTTGGACCAATTTTTGGGTTTCGATGATGTCAGTGACGACATTGTTTCCCTCTCCTTTTTATTGGATCATTTTAAATGTTTGCGGATCCGTTCGGCCATCCTGGCCAGTTCCTGATCGTCGGCCGGTTTGGACTTGGCGAAATTCAAGTCCCCGACCGACTGGATGGGCACCAGATGCACATGCGCGTGCGGGACCTCGATGCCGGCGACCATGATGCCGACGCGTCGGCACTCGACTGACTTTTTGATCGCCGCGGCGATTTCCCTGGAAAAAACCATGATCCCCCCCAAAAGGGCGTCGTCCAGATCGAAGATATAGTCAATTTCCTTTTTAGGGATCACCAGCGTGTGCCCGGGATTGATCGGGCGGATATCAAGGAAGGCCAAAAAACACTCGTCTTCGCAAATTTTGTGGCAGGGGATTTCACCTTTGACGATGCGCGTAAATAATGTCGGCACTTTACGTCCTTTCATTAAGTATAATCACGGGGGACCCCGGACACAATATGCTTCATTTCGCCCGGACCTTCTCTTTATTCCCGCCCGGCTGCGTACGGTCTTCGGCAACGGGAACCGCGGCCGGGAACCGTCCGCCCAGCGCGTTCTCGACCAGGTCCTTGACTTCATCGCTGAACTGGGCCGAAAGGATCCATTCCAGGTACCCGCGGTCCTTCTGGACGATCTCCTGCAGGCTGTACTTGTTGGCGTGTTTGCCGAACATCATATATAATTTGCCGTTCCACCAGCGGAATTTTTTTTCTTTATCATAAAAATCACCGCCGCCGCGATAACGGTACTTGTCGAGAGAACCCAGCTGGTCGTCGTCTTGGCTGTATTTGGCCACCTGGGCCTGCAGGATCTCGAGGGTCGCCTGCGCGTCGGCCAGGGCGGAGTGGGCGTTTTCCAGGTTTTTGTCGCAATAAAACTTATAAGCCGCGTAAAGATCTCTTTTCTCATTTAAATGATAAACCCGCTGGGCATCGTAAATTTTATGGTCCCGCCAGTTAAATGGCAGGCTTGCCTCGCGCAGTTCCCGCTCCAAGAGCGGCAAATCGAATTTCTCGATGTTAAACCCGGCCAGGTCGCTGTCCCCGATAAATTCCAGGATTTCCTTGCCGATGTCCTTAAACGCCGGGGCGCCGGCGACATCCGCGTCCGTAATCCCAATAAGTTGACTAATAATAGGGGGGATCGGCACGCCGGGATTAACTTTTTTTAAATACGTTTCCGGCGGCTTTTGCGCAGAGCATTTGACCATGGCGATCTCGATAATTTTATCGCGCTCGACCCAGGTCCCGGTTGTCTCCAGGTCCAAAACGACTAATGTATGTAAAAGCCTCATCGGCTGCCTTTCTATGCTGAAAAAACAAGAAAGGCCCGACAGAAATTTCTATCGGGCCCGGTGATTATCATTTATAATTTGACAACCTTGACCGCGTGGTTGCCTTTAGGGCCAGCTTCGATCTCAAACTCCACGTCCTGGCCTTCCTGAAGGGTCTTATACCCCTCCCCCTGGATGGCCGTGTGATGGACGAACACATCCGGGCCGTTTTCCGGAACGATAAATCCGTACCCCTTCTGATTGCTGAACCATTTTACTTTACCTCGTGCCATTACTTACCTCCTCCTTCCTGCGGGACTTCGCTGGTCCCAAGTATGGCGCAACTTCACCGTTTTGTCAATTTAAATGTACGCTGGTTCCAGAGGAGAATCAGGTTTCGCCGCGCAGCAACTTGTCGCGGTCAAAACCCAGCAAAGCCGTTGTCCCGTTAGGGTCGCGCGTATAAGCACGGCAAAACGTGGCGATTTCCTTCATGCTCACCATATTGCGCTGGTCCAGCTGCTGCAGCAAAAATGTCCTCAAAAGGTGTTCCCGCATGACCTCGCGGGACGTCAACCCGGCCTGCTGGGCCAGACGGTCGCGGTAAACGGTGCTGGGGTTGACCTGTTTGAGCTTGCGGCTGTCGTAATCGTATTTATAGACCTGGGAAAGGAGGATCTTGACCTGTTCCATACCGCTAGTTTCGCTCACCTCATCGATGACGCGGAACATTTTGTCCTTGACGTGATAGCGTTTGAGCACGATAAAAATATCGATAAGGTTGACCAGCATCTCGGGGATGTTCATCGGTTCATTTTGAAGGCGGATGATGGCTTCCCGCGAGGTCAAGGCGTGGATGGTCCCGATGCAGTATTTGCCGATGTTGCAGGCGGTGATCATGTCGCGGGCCTCGATGCCTCTGACTTCGCCGACGATGATGCGTTCCGGGCGCATGCGCAGGGCGTTCTTGACCAGATCGGCCAAACTCAAGTCCTCATCGCTTTCCAGCCGCGAACAGCTTTCCTCCAGAAAAGTGTTCAACTCCAGGGTGTCCTCAATGACGACCAGGCGGTCCGTTTCCGGGATAAACGAGAAAAGGGCGTTCAACAGGGTCGTCTTGCCGACGCCGGGACCCCCGGCAATGATCATATTCGCCGGACGGATCGACATGCCCTCGAGGTAAAGCCACAGCTGGGCGGCGACTTCGTGCGTGAGGCTCCCTTCGCGGACAAGGTCCAGGATACTTAACGGCGAGACCTTGGCCTTGGTGATCGTGATCTGCGGCCCGAACGGCGAAAGGATGATATTCACGCGGCCTTCAAGGTTGGGCAGCTCCAGGTTGGCGATCTTATCCAGTTTCTTTCGTCCGGCGAACAGGAGAATCTTGCGGATAAACAGGTCCAGCTCCCTAGGGGTCGTAAAGCTCTTGCCCGTTGACATGAACCCTTTCTGGCTGTGATGGATGTAAATGGGCTTGAGGCTGTTGATGACAAGGTCCTCAACGCAAAAATCGCACAGAAGGTCCGTAGCGATGCCGTAGGAAAGAAAATCGCGGATAAACTGGACGCGGGTCTCCTCGTTCTGAAGGTCCTGCTTCAGCTCGCCGAACTCGCCGTTGGAAAGGACTCCGCCCAGGGCCTCCGCGACCATCTGCTCACGCTCTTTCTGTGGCTGCAGGAGGCTCATCTTCCCGTAGAGCGCCTCAATAAGACGAAACTCCAATTCCTGGCATTTTGCTGGGTCCATTTTAATCCCCGGTTAAGAGTGAAACCATTTCTATTATAAAACCAAAAAACTCCGGAGCAAGATTATTTCGCACTCTTCTTCGGTCTGGCCGTCACGATGGCGGCATGGTTCAGATCAAGATATTGCCTGGCCAGCCGCTGGACATCCTGTGCCTCTACGCGGTCGATGGCCGGCGCATAATCGTGATAATGCCGGTATCCCAGGCCGTAAAGTTCATCCAGCCCGCTGACAAAACTCAAAGCTGAATTTGTCTCCAGCCCGGCGCGAAAATTCCCCTTCAGATAAGTTTTGATGTCGTTTAATTCATCCTGCGATACAGACTGGTCCTGCAGCTTGCGGATTTCCCGCTGGATCATCTGCTTGACCTGTTCGACTTTTTCATCAGTTGTCTGGACATAGAAATAAATCCATCCGGCGTCCAGAGCCGGAACCAGGTCACCGCCCAAGGTGTAGGCCTGCCCCAGCTCTTCCCGGATGCTGTTAAAGAGCCTGCCGCTAAACGACGACCCTAAAAGCGCGGCCACAACGTCCAGGCCGTAACGGTCAGGGTTTTTAAGGTCGACGCCGTGGAACCCGAACATGACCATGGCCTGTTCCTTGTCCAGGGACATTTCCTTCACCCGCGGGACCGCCGGCGGATCTTCATGCGCGGAATTTAATTTTATCTCTTTCCCCGGCAAAGCGCCAAATTTTTTTTCCAAAAGCGTCCGCAGGACGTCGGCAGATATGTCGCCAAAAACCGAAAGGACCATGTTCGCGGGGGCCGCGAACTTTCGGTAAAAATCGACGATGTCTTTGCGCGTGATCTTTTCGATCGTCTGCGCGCTACCGAGTTCGTCCCTCCGCAAAGGATGCGTTAAAAACAGAGTTTCCCGCAAGGCCAGCGCCGTCGTCTGAAAAATACTGTCCTCACGCCGGCGCAGGGCGGCCTTCATATCCTCTTTCTCCCGGAGGATCTCTTCCTCGGAAAACGCGGGATCCTTGACCATCTCTTCCAGCAACGCCAGTGCCCGCGGCGCGTCTTCGGATAAACATTCCACATTAAGGCCGAGACTATTTTTGCCGGAAAATGTGCCAAACGCCATCCCCAGCGATTCAACTTCAGCGGCGATCTGCGCGGCACTGCGCGCTTTCGTCCCCTTCGTCCAGAGGTCGGCGGTCATGCGCGAAATCCCGTTAAGCTCGAGAAGTTCCTGGCGCGTACCCCCTTGCAGCGACAGCCGGATTGAAACAATCGGCAGTGTATGGTCTTCCCTCAACAAAACAACCAGACCGTTGGCAAGAACATATCGCTGGATTTCCTCTGTTACGACCGGTTCCGATATTTCTTCTTCTTTCTGATCTGTCAACGGCCTCAAAAGAACAAGAGTCAGCGACGGCTCGGTCAGATATTGGTTGGCTACACGCTGGATGTCCTGTGCGCTGACCTTTTTAACCGCTGCAACGTATTTCAGAGAGAACTGGTCGTCGCCGGTAAACGCCTCGTCCACGGCCTGCGCGTAGGCCAGGGAAGACGCCTTCTGATGGCTGAAGAGATACCCGCTCAAGACCTGCCGTTTGGCTTTCTCCAGTTCCTCTTTATTAACGCCCCGCTGCTGCAACAGACGGATTTCGTCCCAGACGGCCTCGGTGGCGGGCTCGACGTTCTTGTCTTCCAAAAGCGCCGTGACCCCGAAATACCCGCGGTCCACCGGCGTATAATTGTAAGCCGAGATATCATGCACCAGGCTTTTCTTTTTATAAACCTGAAGATAGAGCGGAGAACTTTCTCCCTGGCCGAGGATCATGGCCAGGACATCCAGGGCGTACAAATCCTTGTCCAGGAGACTCACGCTGCTGAAAGCCATCAAAAGCCGCGTCAGGTCCGTCGGATAACGCTCTTGGTAGCGCCGGCCGCTTATCTGTGGCGGTTCCGGGGGGACGTTGCGCGCTACCTCCCTCTGGCGCGGGAAGCCGGACCAGGATTGTCTGATTTTCGGCAATATTTCCCGCGTCTGGACCGCCCCGGCGACCGACAAAATGATGTTATTAGGAACATACTGACTGCGGTAATAACTCCAGATATCGTCCCTGGTCAGATGCAGAAAGGTTTCCTTATAGCCAATGATCGGATAGCGGTAGGCATGCGCGATGTAAATATTCTGGTCCGCGATCTCGCCGAGCCTACGGTCGGGATTATCGTTGTCCATGCGCATCTCTCCCAGGACAACCTGGCGTTCGCGTTCGACTTCTTCGGGGCTGATCGTGGAGTTCATCAGCATGTCCGTGAGGACATCCAGCGCCATATCAAATGCCTCGGGAGGGACTTCAATCGTATAGATCGTGTAATCTTTCCCCGTTGAGGCGTTGACGCTCCCGCCCACTGCTTGGATCTGCGCGGCGATCTGGCCGACACCCCGTTTTTGCGTCCCTTTAAACATCATGTGCTCCAGAAAATGGGAAACGCCGCTGCCGAGATATTCGCCCTCGGTCGCCGACCCTGTTTTGACCAGCGCGTACAGACAGACGACCGGACTCGCCGGCATCTCGCGCGTGAGGACGGTCAGACCGTTATCCAGGATGATTTTGGAAGAGACCTCTTCAGCCGCAGGGGACGGGGTTTGCTGGAAAAAAAGACAGGTAACGGCAATAAAAAAGAAGGTGACGGTTCTACGCATGGGTTGACCCAAACGGCCGGTTTCCCGGCCGGTAATCATTCCTTTGATCTCTTGTGGTACTCTTCCAGCAGCCGGCGGATGTCCTGGTCGAGGTTGCGGGCGATCTGCGTGCACATGAAAATGATCAACGAGAACTGCCAGCAATCCTCGGGCCCCACGACAAGGCCCGTGTCCACGTTTTCCTCCCGCTGCAAGAGGTCCTGGTAATGCTTGATGGCGGAGGAAAGTTTACCCTCGTAAATATCCAGCGTGCTGGTCTTGTTGTCGTAACGCAAGGACGGGATCGTCACCCCGCGCACGATCAAAAAATTGACCAGGGAATTCTGGTTTAATCCGCCTCCGACACTGGCATCAGAGGCATCATCGAATTCAAACCCCTTGAATTGAGGATTATTGGGAGGGATGATCAAAGACGGTTTCTCCACGCGTACTTCCCCTTTTCGCACCACCGTATCGCCGTAATTGACCGACGACTCCGAAAGCAGGATATACGGCACCCGGGTGGCACCCAGGGTCAGCAGGGCCTGGACCCTCGCGCGGATGATCCCGGTTTCACGCAACGCCTTTTCCCAGTTTTTTTCAATATCCATTCTACTTCGCCAAATTGCTTTCGCGTTTGGCTTCGTAGAACAAGTTCCCCACGTCAGGTTGCTGGTATATTCTACAAAGCATTTTATTAAATCAATCTCTTCCTTAAGAATGCATATCCGGATCCAAACTTTAAATATTTCTCAAATGCAATAGCACGATCTCTGTTTCTAAAAAAAATATAAGTTTCTACTTCCCAAGGAGCATATCTCTTGGAATAACCCGGGTTGTCTTCCTTATTATGATTTTGGAGTCGCCTTTCTAAATCCTCGGTTAACCCCACATAATACTGATCACTTTTCTTTAAACTCTTCAGAATATAAACGATATACATACCACAAACCCCGTGGACCTGTTCTTCGAAGCCCAACACGAAAGTTGTTGGGCGAAGAAGAACGGAGAGGGAGAGATTCGAACTCTCGAGACACATTACTGCGTCCACACGCTTTCCAAGCGTGCTCTTTCAACCGCTCAGACACCTCTCCGAGATCTTACCTTTATTCTAGAAAAAGATCGAGGACTTCTGGCCGTTAGGCCAGAAGTAACTCTCTAAGGTTTATCAGAATACCACAAACAACTTATTTTCGGAAAGAAATAAACGAGATCCCGAAAAGAATCCTTTTCGGGATCCTTATTTCTTTTCTAAATTGCGAAAATCTCTTCCCTTTGGGTTAAGAGATTTTCGCTTAATGAAGAAATTACGGAGACGAGAGGATTCGAACCCCTGACCCGCTTGCGCGGGCAACGGTTTTCGAGACCGCCGCATTCAACCACTCTGCCACGTCTCCAAAAGCTTACCTTTAATTTTTATTTCCAGAAAAAGTTTGAGGACTTCGAGCCGAAGATGGGAACAAAAGATTCATACCCGGAGGACAAATGAAGATCAAGCGGCGTTTTTCTTTTCCAGTTCGCTCAAAGCCTCGGCAAATACTTCGACGATGTCCTGGTCGAGCTTGCCTCCCATTTTCCGCAGTTCAGCGCAGGCCTGGGCCACGGTCATCCGGCTCCGGTAAGGACGGTCGGAGGTCAGGGCGTCATAAATATCCGAGATCGTCGTGATCCGTACCAGCGGCGAGATCTGGTCCGCCTTAAGCCCGTCGGGATACCCGCTGCCGTCAAGCTTCTCATGGTGATGGCGGACGATATCGCACAGATTGCTCAACGAACGGATCGGCTTGATGATACTCTCCCCGATCTCGGGGTGTTTTTTCATAAGCTCCCAGTCCTGCTCGGTCAAGGGCCCCTTCTTTTGCAAAACCTCATCGGGGATACCGATCTTGCCCAGGTCATGAAGACGCGCGGCATCCCGCAGCGTCTGGATGTCGCCGGCATCGAGCCCGAGTTTGCGGGCGATCAGGACACAGGTGTCCGCCACCCGGTCCAGGTGCCCGCGGGAATATTTGTCCTTGGCATCCACAGCAAGGGCGAGCGCCGAGATGGTCTCGAAATACGTCTTTTCCATGTCCGTGTTGAGCCTGGCGTTCTCGATAGACACGGCCGTCTGCGAGGCCACGTTGGCCAGAAGGTTCAAGTCGTCCTCTTCGAACTTTTCCGCCACTTTCCTGCCTCCGACAATGATCATCCCCAGGGCCTTCTCTTTGATGACCAGCGGCGCGCAGATCAAAGGCGCGGAAGACAAACAGCTCAAGGCTTTCGCCCGGGTGAATTCATCGGGCAACTCGGCAAAGACAATCGGTTTTTTTGATTTGAGGATGGACTGCAATACCGTTTTTTCTCTCATGTCAATGGACCTGTGCCGGCCGGCCCCTTCCTCAACGCCATAGACGGCCTTGATGTTCAGGGCGTTATTCTCCCGATCCCAAACCAGCAACATCCCGACATTCCCGGCCAGGCCGTCGGTGACGGTCTCGAGGATCAGCTCGAGAAACGTGTCGATGTTCTGTATGTTGGAAATACCCTGCCCGACCTTCGCCATGACGGCGTGCAGCGTGCGGCGGGCCAGTTCCAGGCTGCGGATATTCTCCTGCAGCCGTTCGTTGATGGCCGAGAAAGACTGCGCCAGGATGGAAATTTCATTCTGTTCCGAGGTCAAGCTGCGTATCTTCTCCGGGCTCAAGATGTTTTCCAGCGCCCTGCGGCTGGCCTCGGTTACCTTGACAAGGTCGTTTAAAACCTGCTTCATGGAGGCATACCCGACAATGACCCCCATAACGATGAAGATCAAGGTAAGGTTAAACTCACTGGTGGTCAGCTGGATCTGGCCATAATCCTGTATCTGCGTGTAAAAATAATAAAGGACGACCGTCGGGATGACCGACATCAGCAGGAACAGGATCGTGAATTTTCTCACGATGGAGGTCTGCTGGATGGAACCGGAAATCCTGGATTTGCTGGAACGGGGTTTCATGGCGTCTGTCTCAATTAAAGGATACCATATAAATAGATATTTTAACTAATATTCACAGGGGTGCCAATAAAATTTCAATAATATCTACGGAGGCGGAAGGATTCCTCCGCCTTTCCTCAAAACATTGCAGGCGGAGTCCCGTCTTCCTTCCAGATTATTTGGAAAAGACGGGAGAACCCAAAGAATACACGAAGAGGTAGAGATTCCCCCACCCTTTCTAAATACTTTGTAGGCGGGGTCCCGCTTTCAAGGATACTTTATCCAGATAAGCGGGAGAACTCTTCCTCGTTAAATGGCGGAGAGGCTGGGATTCGAACCCAAGAGGCCTTTCGACCTGCGTGTTTTCAAGACACGTCCATTCAACCGCTCTGGCACCTCTCCAAAAAATTTTCGCAGAAAATTTTTTGGACCTCGAACCCATTTTATGGGTGAGAGGTGACTTCCCCAACTTAAGTTCATTAAAAAATCTTCTCGATCGCGGCCGCGTAAATATCCCTGGCCCGGTCGACCACGGCGGTAAAAAAGTCGAAAAACGTCCATTGCCAGGCCGTCAGGTCCAGCAAAAGCACGACGACGCACGATAAAAAGACGAAATAAACGCTCATCCGGAAAAAATACGCGGACTTCAAAAACGAGGACTCCTCCTCCTGCAGTTCCCTGGCCAGAAGAAGGACGTGCATCACGAGAAAAAACCCGGCAAAAAATAGAAAATAATGAGCGTAGGCGCTCACGTCGCGGATTTTGTTCAGGGCATACATTCCCACCAAAACCACCGTGGCGTAGACGGGGATAACGCGGGCGATCGTCCTGTCCAGCGGCGTGAGGAATTTAAAAATCTCCGTCATGGCCGCTTGTCCGCCCTGGTACATCCGCTGGAACTGATATACGAAAAAAAAGACAAGGACAAAACTGTACGCCCCCCATTGGAAGAACTCGCCGTAATCCGCGGGGTACCTCTCCAGGTGTCCGTAGAAAACGACGGCGCACGCGAAGACGACGGGGAAAAATACGACGGTGAAAATAATCCTCAACAGAAACAACAATCCTTCACCCATGGTAGTCCTTTCTTTCTATCTTTTCCAATCCCCCCATATACGGCCGCAGGGCCTCGGGGACAATGACCTCTCCTTCTTTAGTCTGATAATTTTCCAGGATGGCGACGACCGTGCGCGCGAGCGCCACCCCTGAACCATTGAGCGTATGGACGAACGTTGTTTTCGTGGTCTTCCCCTTGAAACGAATATTGGCCCGCCGCGCCTGGAAATCCTCAAAGTTCGAACAGCTGGAACATTCCAGCCATTTGTCCAGACCGGCGGCGTACACCTCAATGTCGTAGCACTTCGCGGCGGCGAAGCTCAAATCGCCGCTGGCCAGAAGCACGACGCGGTGCGCCAGCCCCAGCTTCTGAAAGATCGTCTCGGCGTTGGCGACGAGCTTTTCCAGTTCGTCATAGGAATCCTGCGGCCGGACGAACTTGACCATCTCGACTTTATCGAACTGGTGCACGCGCACCAGGCCCTTCGTGTCTTTGCCGTAGGAACCGGCCTCCCGCCGGAAACAAGCGGTATAGGCCGCGTAACGCACCGGCAGGTCTTCTTCGTTCAAAATCTCGTCGCGGTGGATGTTGGTGACCGGGACTTCGGCGGTGGGGACCAGGAACAGGTCGTCGTCCTTGAGCTTGTACATATCTTCTTCCATCTTCGGCAGCTGCCCGGTGCCGGTCATGGATTCCCGGTTGACCAGGACCGGAGGGAATACTTCCGTGTAGCCGTGCTCGCGGGTATGGATGTCGAGCATAAAATTGATAAGCGCGCGCTCCAACAGCGCGCCGGCACGCTTAAAGAGGACAAAATGCGAACCCGAAAGCTTGGCCGCCCTTTTGAAATCGATGATATCCAGGCCCTCGGCCAGCTCGACATGGTCCCTGGGAGTAAAATCAAACTTGGGTTGCTTGCCCCACTGACGCACCACCTTGTTCTTATCCGGGGCGCCCACCGGCACCGAGGCGTGCGGGAGGTTGGGGATCGTCAGAAGCGCGTTCTGGACCTGGGCCTGAAGGTCTTTGATCTGCGGTTCCAGCTCGTCGATCTTTGCCGCGATCGCCTTCATCGATCCGATTTTTGCCTTCGGGTCCTTTTTATCCTTCAAAAGGCGACTAATCTCGTCGTTGGCGGTATTTTTCTGGCCCCGCAGGTCTTCCACGGAGGCGACCAGCCGGCGGTATTTCTGGTCCAGGCGCTGGATCTCCGGCGCGTCGGCCCTGGCGTTCTTGGCCGCCAGGCCGTTTTGGACGGCTTCCAGATTTTCTCTGATGAGTTTGATGTCGAACATGGCAATTTTTTATACCACATGCCCGCAGAAAAAGCAAAGCACTTTACCAAAAAACTACTGGTAAATATGCCTCCGATGGCCGATATCCAGAATATAAACAGTGATTTTCTGTTTTTCGACCGTATAGATGATCCGGTAAACACCGACCCGAAGGGAAAATTGACCTTTAAGTCTGTGCTTTAGAGGCTTCCCCTGAAACGGGTTCTCTTTGAGGGATTCAAGGGCTTGGGCGACACGCAGAAAATGAGAGCGGTCGGAAGAACCGAGTTTTCGATAGGACTTTTCCGCCTCGGGGAGCAGAACGACTTTATACAACTTTGAGTTCCTTGTTCAACTGCTCAAGGGAAACACCCTTACCTTTCCTGATATCTCCTTGCGCTTTCTTGAGCTTCTTCATTAATTCCCGGTCCGACTCGATTTCCAGGGTCTCGAGAATACTCTCATAATCCTCCATGCTCATCATAACGATCTCCGGCTTTCCGTGCCGGGTCACGACATAGCGGTCGAATTTCTCGTGGATATTCCTGATAACGCTGGATAGTTCCGGCCGCAGTTCCCGCACTGTGATAAAACTCACCATCGGCTCCACCTCCTCAACAAAAGTTTACCATGTTGTGTACACAATTGCAATCACAGATCTGCAAAAAACTGCCGCAGACCACTTGGGGAGATCTGCGGCAGCGAAGAATAAAGGTAAAGACGGATCAAAGCTGCGGGCCAGGGACTGGATTCTCTTGCTGATCTAGCTGCGGCCAGGCGGCGGATGCCGCCATGACAAAACCCGCCACGAATACTGCCCAAATCCTTGTTATCCTGATCACGTCGTCCTCCTGTTGAGATTAAAGTAAAGCGCCAAATGTATTATTTCTCCCGCAGATCCTTTTCCTTCATGGTTGCATAGTTTAAATCTTTTATTGCTCCCTCTCCTTCCTCCCTGGCCACAAAGTTGAGAAATGGAACTGCATCCCAAAGTCCCATTTTAACACCACCTTTTATATAATAATTTTTACCTGTTTCCACATGAATGGTGCGCGATGAATCTTCCCCAAGCCAATTCTCAACAGAAGCAACGTGCTCGCCCGGAGTTGTCTCATACACAAAGTAGGTGCCACTATTCAACGCCCCTCTTCGCTTTCCATCGACATTGATATACACCGTACGCAGAGAACCAGTAAACTCCGATTCCCTATAAAAATAAATCAGCCCAAAATTGGAATCACCTGAAGGGACATAATGCTCCCTGTGCTTGGTCAAGTTGGCGACCATCGCCGTGGCACATCCGCACAATAAAAATAAACACAAAACCAAACTTATCTTTTTAGTCATGTCCTTCCCTTTCATTGTCTCATCTCCGCTAAATCTTTTAAATAACTGCCCCCGCTGATTTACCTCTCTTCGTCGGGCGAATCAACCTATCCCGATTGGGATAAGTCCATCGGCTCTTTTCCCCAACAGTCACCCCCGCTGTTTCGTTTTAAGTTTTTGACGAACAAAATGGAACAAAACGTGAGGGTTATTTGCCATAACCTATGGCAAATAAAAATCCCCCATCACGATTTTCCTGGGGAAACCGTCAAGGGGGATTGAGAGCATATTACCGATTCTTCTTTTGTTTGTCCAGTATTTTTTCTCGTTGATCCCGATCTGACCATGCATCTTCTGCAAAAGCTTTAGCAGACATCTTTGTAAGAACTTTGATTTCTTCTATGGATTCCGGTACTTTTCTGTATCCTTCCTTATATTTCTTAATCATAGTCCAATCTCTCATGTTCTTATTCACCATGTCATCCTCCTTCGCGCCAAACCCAGCGCACCGAAGATCCCATAGATCAGTGTCGGCAGTTCAGGGACCGCCGCGGCGGCCAGTGGTTCGACTGAGCTCACCGCAAGTGGTTCGACCGGGTTCACCACAAGCGGTTCGGCGGGGCTCACCTCAAGCGGCTTGCCGTCGACACTTGTACCCGGCGAGAACGCGGCCCCGCCGGCCTGCGGCAGGCTCTTGTGCCCGACGAATATTGGAGAAGTCCCTTCAGGGAAGCGCGTTAACGATTGATCCTTGTCACCTTCGCTGCCATAATAAATTTGATCAACAGGATAAGCGTCCGTGTCGCGTAAAAAGATCGTTTCGTTGCTATTGTTAAGGCTCAACGCGCCCGTACTGGCCAACTGCCAAAAGACGCCGTTCAGGTGAGGCGAACCGCCGCCGAAAACGACGAGATATTGGTAAGGCAAAAGTGTTGTTTCCTGCGGAAAGACATGCCGGGTTGCCGACGCGTCGGAG
>JACRHP010000089.1 GCA_016212005.1 Candidatus Omnitrophota bacterium
GAAGGCGACTTCGATGCCTTGCGGAAGGATGGAACGTATTTCTGTGATCTCTTTTTTAACTCTCCTGGTTACGTCGATGGTGTTGGCCTTGGACTGCTTGACGACCCCAATGCCGATGCACGGCTTGGAATTAAACCGCGCCAGGGACTTTTCATCCTCCACGCCGACCGCCGCGTAACCGATGTCCGATAATCGCACGAAGGTCGAGCTGTCCTGCTTGATGACCAGGTCATTGTATTCTGCGGGTGTTTTTAGCTCACCGCGCGTTTCAATGGAGAGCACGCGGTTCCAGTTCTCCACCAGGCCGCTGGGCAGTTCGACGCTCTGTTTCTTCAAGGCCTGCTCGACGTCCAGGACCGTGATCCCGCGCGCCGCCATTTTCTGCGCGTCGAGCCAGATGCGGATCGCGAAACGTTTCGCCCCGCCCAGGATAATGGAACTGACGCCGTTGACCGTTTGCAAACGGTCTTTGATGGTATTCTCGGCGATGGTGGTCAACTCCAGCGTGGAATACCGGTCGCTAAAAAGCGCGACCCACATCACCGGCTGCGCGTTGGCGTCCTGCTTGGCGATGATGGGCTCTTCAATATCTTCGGGCAAACGCCCGCGCACGCGCGAGGCACGGTCGCGCACGTCCTGCGCGGCCACGTCGATATCACGCGATAAGTCGAATTCAACGGTAATGGAACTGACCTGCTGGCGGGATTCGCTGGTCAGGGTACGGATGCCTTCAATGGAAGTCAGGGATTCTTCCAGTATCTCCGTGACCTGGGCTTCCACGACGCTGGCGCTGGTGCCGGCATAGATGGTAGTGACATTAACGATCGGCGGGTCGATGTCGGGGAGCTCACGCACCGGCAAACGCGACAACCCGATGACGCCAAAAAGGATCAACCCCAGGCTCATCATGGAGGCTAAAACCGGACGTTTGATGCTGATCGCGGAGAGCTTCATAAATAAGACCCGCACTTACGTGCAGCGCAGCAACGTAAGTGCGCTGGCCGAATTTATCCCGGGTCCCATACGATGGGACGAGGGATTTCTTTACTTAGGAATTTCCTGATTTGACCCTTTAATCTTAACGGCCGAACCCGGACCGATCTTTTGATAGCCTTCGACGATCACATGTTCCCCTTCAGCCAGCCCTTCCACGATCTCGGCCTTACCGGCCAACCGTACGCCCACTTTGACTTTTTTCATTTGCGCTTTGTTTCCCGGGTCCACTGCGAAGACAAATACGTCATCGCCCTTAAGGATCAACGCCTCCTCCGGGACGACCAGCGCCCGCGAACGCACGCTCACAATGAGATTCAAGTTCGCGAACATGCCGCGGCGAAGTTTCCCTTGCGGGTTGGGAAGTTTGGCTTTCACCAGGGCGGTGCGGGTCTGTTCCTCGACTTGGGGATCGATAAAATAAACCTCGCCTTTAAATTCTTCCTCCGGGTACGCCGCGACCGTCACTTCGATCGTCTGGCCTTCCTTGAGCTGGCCTAAAAAGCGTTCCGGAATGCGGAATTCCGCCTTTAACGGGTCTTGGTTGATCAAATACGTCAGCGTCGCCCCCTGGTTCACAAATTGTCCCAGGCTGACCTTGCGCTCGCCCATCACACCGTCGAAGGCCGCCGTGATCACCGTCTCTTTAAGCTGGGCCTTGATGAGTTCCAGCTCGGCTTGCTTCGCCTCCAGGTCGGATTGGGCCTGATCATACTCCTGCTGGGAAACCGCGCCGGACTTAATAAGGGAAGCAAACCGGTCAAAAGTCGTGTGGGCCAACCCCAGGTTCGCCTCGGCCTGGGCCAGCGAAGCTTTGAGCTTGTCGGCATCGATCATAAAAAGCATTTGCCCTTTTTTAACGGGCTGCCCTTCGTCGAAGCCGATCCCCTCAATGACGCCGGCGATCTCATTTTTAATTTCAACAAATTCATCCGCCGCGAGGCTGCCGACCAAGGAGATCTTCTCTTCGATCTTTTCCTCTTTGACGGTTTTGGCAACGACACTGACGGCGAATCCGGCCGGCGGCCCTTTCCTTTTTTGATTTCCGCATCCGGTGAGCGCTAGAGAAGATAAAAACAGCACCGTTCCCAAGGTAAAGAAATAAAATAATCTGGCTCGCATAATATTTTCCTTCAGGTAATTAGTTGGATAGACAACCATATTGCCTCGTCCGCGGTTAGCTTAAATTATGGGTAACCTGCCTTAAGACATCCTTACAAATTCCCAGGTCCCGGGCCTTGATCCCTTTTTGGGCTTCCGCGAGGGTCTGTTTGACCAGCTTCAACAATTCCTGCTGAAAGGCCTTGCCCTGATTGGTCAAATAGATAAGTTTCTGGCGGGCGTCTTTCTTGCCCGGGGTGCGCACAACGAGATTCTTCTTCTCAAGTCCGTCAAGTAAACGCGTGATGCTGGTCTTGTCCTTGCAGGTGATGCCGGCCAATTCCTTCTGGCTCTGGCCGTTCTTGTGCCACAGGCTCATCAAGATCGCCCACTGCTCGCAGGTGACGTCATATCCGGATTTCTCGAAATTCTGATTGAGGCGGTTGGCCATCGCACGCCCGGCCCGGCCGATCACGTAGCCTAAAGATTCTTCAAGATTGTACTGGATGGGGTTCATGGAATTTCGTTGCATATGCAACTATATGAAGATACATCACAATCCCCGCATTGTCAAGAGGAGCAAAGCCCCGCAGGGCACCTTTAAGGACATCAGCCGTTTTGGCGGGAGCCTTCGAGTAATTCCCAGCGCTCAAAGATTTTCAGAAGTTCGTCTTCAACCTTTTCAAGCTTGTCTTTTAAAGCGGCGATCTCCTGGGGGCTCTTCTTAAAGAAATCGGGATCCGCCATCAGCGTGTAGAGCTCGTCCTGTTTTGTTTCCAGCTTTTCGATCTTGGCCGGAAGCGCGGCCAGCTCTTGCGCTTCTTTATAAGAGAGCTTCCTGAATTCAGGTTTTTCTTTCTTGACGGTTTCTTCCTCGACAGCCTTCGGGGGCGGCGGTTTCACGTCCGCTTCTTTGACCTTTAACTTGCGCTGGCCCAACCAGTCGTCATACCCTCCGGGATATTCATTGACCTCGCCTTCTCCTTCGAGGACGATCGTGCTGGTCACCACATTGTTCAAAAACGCCCGGTCATGGCTGACTAAAAGCAGCGTCCCCGAATAATCGAGCAACAGCTCTTCGAGCAGTTCCAAAGTTTCTATGTCCAGATCGTTGGTCGGCTCATCCATGACCAGGACATTGGAGGGTTTGGTAAAAAGCCGCGCCAGTAAAAGCCGGTTGCGTTCGCCGCCGGAAAGGACTTTTACCGGCGTGCGCGCGCGTTCCGGGGAAAAAAGAAAATCCTGCAGGTAGCCGATGATATGCCGCGGCTTGCCGTTGACCATGACCGTGTCGCCCCCGCCGCTGACGTTCTCGCTCACCGTCTTCTCGCCGTCGAGCTGTTCGCGCAGCTGGTCGTAATACGCGACCTCCAGGTTCGTCCCCAGGCGCACCGTGCCCCGCAGCGGCGTCATCTGTCCCAGCAGCAGGCGCAAAAGCGTCGTTTTCCCCGAACCGTTGGGGCCGATCACGCCGATCTTGTCCCCGCGCATGATCGTCGTCGTGAAACTGTTGAGCAAAGGCTTGTTTTCATACCCATAGCCCAGGTTGGAAACCTTGATCGCCAGATGCCCGGAACGCTCGGCTTCCTGCGCCTGCATATTCACTTTCCCGACGGCCTGCCGCTGTCTCTTTTTGTCTTCCCGCATCCGCTCGAGCGCTTTCACGCGGCCTTCATTACGGACCCGGCGGGCCTTGACGCCCTTGCGGATCCAGACTTCTTCCTGGCTCAATTTCTTCTCGAACTCCCGGCGCTGCACCTCTTCGTTCTCCAGCGCCATCTGCTTGCGCTCTAGAAATGTTTGATAGTCACAGCTCCAGCTGAAGATCCGCCCGCGGTCAAGTTCCACGATCCGGGTCGCCAGGTGCCGCATGAACATGCGGTCATGCGTGACAAACAATACGGTGCCAGAATAAGTTTTTAAGAATCCTTCCAGCCAATCAATGGAATCGATGTCAAGGTGATTGGTGGGCTCGTCGAGGAGCAGGATATCGGGCTTGATGACGAGCGCCCGGGCCAGGAGCACCCGGCGTTTTTGTCCGCCGGATAATTGTTCAAATTGGGATTCCGGGTCAAGCTTCATCCGGGAGATGACATCTTCGACCTGGTTGCTGATGTCCCAACTTTGCGTGCGGTCCAGCTCCGCGTGCGCGCGGTCGAACTGGCGCAATAATTCGGGGGTGTGTTCGGTGTGTAAACGGTGGCTGATATGGTGATATTCTTTGAGGAGCTCGCCGCGTTTGCCCAGGCCCGAGGCGACAATGTCGAACACGTCCCCCTGGATATCGGAGGGGATCTCCTGGGGCAAATGGGTGATTCCGATCCCCTGCTGACGGACAACCTCGCCCTCGTCCGCGCCCAGATGCCCGGCGATGACCTTCATGAGCGTCGTTTTCCCGGCGCCGTTACGCCCCAGGAGCGCCACGCGCTCGCCGGCCTCCAACTGCAGGCTTAATTTGTCGAAGATGAGCGGCCCGCCGAACGCGACGAAAATTTCCTGTAAACTGATGAGTGCCATAGGGGCATAGTATACATACGAAGCGGCGTCCAACCAAGCGAAAAATCCGCGCCTGCCAACTGAATTACCCCCTGCTGATTCACTCCGTGAATCAAAGCGCTGGGGGTTATCCGCCGACAATTCGCGAAGGCGGATAAAAAAAGCCGCCAGTTTCCCGGCGGCCGCTGCGTCTTACACCTTATTTTCAATTAATTCGGGCTATGGTGTGTGCCTGGGGATTCTTTCACTAGCATTTTTAACTATCCTTTGGAATACCTAATTCTAAAAAAACTTTACCGATATCAAGCTTCCAAGCATCTACGATCTTGGGTAAAAGAAAAAGATTCTCCATGCAATCAACGCCAAGCTTCTTAGTACAGTTAGTAAGATTTCTTGAATACCATAATGCTAGAAGTCATCCCAAAACCGTTCGTCTGAAATAATTTAATCGGTGGTCGCGGACCGTCGATGTTGGATATACAATGGCCTCAGGGACATAAAACCTGGAGGCCGATATGAAATTGACCGATGAACAATGGGAGAAA
>JACRHP010000090.1 GCA_016212005.1 Candidatus Omnitrophota bacterium
AATAAAGTTTTTAGCTTACGACTTACAACTTACGACTTACGACTAAAATAAACTGGCACATTAAATATGCCAAAGTTTTGGAAAAATGTTCGCGCCCAAACCGCTATGGAACTCGCCGTCTTTGGCGCGGTCCTTATTTTTGTTATCGGCGCGATCGTCCGCCAGGCCATGAGCGCCGGCTATATGCAGAACCAGTATCTGCGGGCCATGCGTCAGGCCATGTCGACGTCCTACCGCTATTCCTCGGGGGTGACCTCGTGCCGGGGCGTCGACCCGTGTCCGGATGGATGTAACGGCGACTGTTCCGCTACTTCAACCCGGAGTTATTTTGGATCCAGCGGCACGGCTTCCCACCAGACCGCGACGATCCTGTTTGTGGAAGACCGCCTGACCGCGGATTCGGCCAAATACGGCGCCATCGACCGCACTCCCTATGTCGTCAGCGCTTCGGCGAGTTACAGCCGCAACCTGTTTCTCCCCGTCGACGCCGGTGAGGAACAGAACCTGCCCGTCTTCGACGTTTTTATCAACGGCAAGCATTTCCCTTTCACGGTATCGGCGTTCAAACCGGTGGTGCTGGCCAAAAGATGCAGAGATGATTGTAACCCGGTTTACTGCAACGCGGGGGCCGGTGATTGCGCCGCCGAATCCTTAAAGCTCTATCCAGGACCAAATCTACCGTGCGTCAATAAAGTCCCGTGTCCGTTGCAATGCGGCGGGGATTGCTCCGCTTTGCCCGCAAGCAGTTGGGAGCCAAACTGCGTGACCGTAGTAAGAACGTTATCTCAATGTATTTTAGGCGATTGTGCTGCCGGCTGCGTGGAGGCTGTTAATAATTGCTCTGTCGCTGGCCCACCGCTTACGGATACGCAAACGGCCGGGTGTCCGAAGCTGTACGGCATTATTTATAATCACGGGAGTTATCTGGAATGGTGCACGGACGAGCCTGGAAACCCGGTGTGTCCAAGAAAATCTTGCGCCACGGATTTTTGCCATCCTGTGTTCTGCGCTGCCGCCGGCGATTGCGCCCCCGGATCACCAACGACCTACCCGGCTAATTTAACGGCGGATGAACGTTTTGATCTGGACCGAAGCGGGGGGGCGATCAGTAACCCTCCGGACGTTCCGGCCGGGCTTCAGCGCACGGATTTTTCCTGGCAGTGGTATCTGGTGGCTGGTTACGACGCGACGGCGGATAAACCGAACGTCAGGCTGAACCGGGGGGCGGGGATTGTCCTGGAGCCCGTCGATTGCAAAGAGAAATGCAAGTCCTCGCAATACACTTCCGTGGACGTGGACGGCGACCTGAAGCTGGAGCAGATTATGCCCCCTCTTACCGCCGCCCAGAAGGAGATAGACGTGGACTGGACCCCGCCGTCGTTTGTTTTTGGCTCGGGGTTGGAAGCCGGCCAAGGGACCGGCGTTGTCCTTAGTTTTACGGTCACGGATTCCCAGAAAGGCGACCTGGATATGTCGCGCGGCGACAGCGACACAGGCCCCAGGCCCGGGTTGACGAAAGACGTGAAGATGTTCACCCGCGTCCTGGACGGCACGTACCTGGAGATCGAGGAAGGCAAGCTCTACGCGGCCAGCGGCGACGCCAACCAGTATATCCGCACCACCCAGCAAAAAGACCAGATCGACCTCATCGAGCGGGTGATCCAGTTGAGCAACGACACGGACCGGTTTTGCGATGCCAGCGTGCCTTCTGTTCCTAACAACGATCCAGCTCTTTGGCCGGCAGGGTTACCCAACCCGGTGGAGGTGTGTAACGATTGTTGGTCCGCGGCGAATTTCCAGAGGACGTGCATGGCGGAAGACCCGGCCGGTGACGGCACACAGCCGCCGGTTATTTACGTGCGCAGCCGCGTGGTGGACCAGCGGGGCCGTAAATGGGTGACCAATACCAGCAGCGATGCTTACGTGGACTTTGTGACACCGCCGGTGCCGTAGTAGATGGTTAATGGTGAATGGTTAATGGTGAATGGTGAATGTTTAAATTCGAGACGTTGGATATATGGAAAGAGGCGAAACCCCTGAAAGGCCAAGTTATGATCGAATTCGCCTTCTGCATGATTATCCTGTTCCTTATGATGTACGGGATCATCATGGTCTTCCGCTGGGTCGGGCTGGACCTGGGGCAGAGGCAGCAGGCGCATGAGGCTGTATTGACGGCGGAAATAGATCCCGCTTACGGGACTTGTGTATCCTGGGACATGTTTGGTTCCTGCACGGATTCCGCGCCTGTCGAGCGCGGGCCGTTGAGCCAGATCGACCCGTATTTTTATACCCCCGCAAAGATGAATGCGGTGTGGGATGGACAGTAAATAGTAAATGGTGAATGGTGAATAGGAAAAAGGAAAAAACAATGTTAGATTTGAGACGCTGGATGTATGGAAAGAAGCGGACAACGTCTGTCAACCATTTACCATTTACCATTAACCATAAACCATCAGCCAAAGGCCAGGTCGCCGTCATCCTTATCCTCGTCGTGGCGGCGGCGTTGATTTTTTACGCCGTTTCCCTGAACCTGGGGCGGATCAGCCAGACGAAGGTCGTCACCACGATCGCGGCGGAGACCGGCGCCTCGCAGATGGCCTCCTATATGGCCAGCATGGGTGAGTCGATCTTCCGGACAACTTTGGGCGGGCATACAAAAGTCTGCGGCTGGACGGGTTTCGCGGCCGCCGTAGTGGCGTTTGTTATCGTCGTTGTTGCCGTTGCTCTTTCGGTGTGGACAGGCGGGGGTTCGTTAACTTTGTTGCAGGCGGCGGCGGTTGTTTTGGCTTTGGCCGCAGTTGTTGTACAGGCTGCTGTCATTGAGCCCGGAGTAACAAAGTCCTGGGGTGCTATTGTCTGGCATGCGCTGGAAACCAGAGACGCCTTTGTTGAGCAGGGCGTGCAGACCGCCCTGTCCGGCGCGGTGACCGACGGCGTGCAGGTGACGGACATGCACGATTCCGACGGGGACAGGGTCTGGGGGCTGGATATTAACAACCAGCCGCTGGACAGGGTCAGCCGGTTCGGATATTATTACCGGCAGATGCGGCTCAACACGATCCCCTTGCCGGTCACCAGCGATATCCAGTATTTTCTTGATAATTTAAGGAATTTTCTGACCGACGACGGGGACAACTGGGGGATTTATGACAAAACAGGGCCCAACTGCGACCCCTTTGGCACCAACTCCGAATGCAATCCCTGCTGCGTGCCCGATACTGTCCTGGACGCGGACGGGAATCCTGTTGATGTAAGGCCGGTGGAGTGCGGCGATGACGCCGCCGTTCTGCCCGGGTGTACGGCGAACAGTCCTTATGGAGCGGATTATCCTTGGGTCTATGATCCCTACCGTGAGAATCCCAATAACGCATTTTTTTCTTTCCGCGAGCAGCTTGGCCGCGACGACGAGCACCGGGATTACAGAAAAAATCCAATTGATAATCTCGCGGATCCAACCGACGGGCCTAACGGGATTCAAGCTTCCATGCCGGGCGACGGTTTCCGGCTGGAGGATACGACCGCTTACCATGCCGCGGACAACCGCAGAGGCGTCTTCGGATTCTTCTACAAGATTGCGGACTGGAAGGTCGGCTTGGCAGGACCCTTTGATTTAATTGACAAGCCCCACCAATGCCACTGGTGTGACCGGGACGAACCAACTGTAGGAGGTTGTCCGGCGGATCAGCCGGCAGAGGCGCCGCAGCTTGTCCTCCCGGCGGGGAGCCCGCCTTCCGGAGCCGTGTTTAATACAACTCTTTGCGTCGACGGGACAAATCCTGTTTCGGGTAATCCGCCTTTGGCGGTGGATCTGGTGCGTCTGCCGGACCCGGATATCATCCCCTTTGTGGGCAATCCGAATATCGGCAAGATCGAGGCGGTGCCCGAGCCGCAATGCGCGCAGAATTCCCGGGACAACCCTGACATGGGTTTCTGGAAACGGGGCGGAGACCGTTTTTGTTCCAGCGGCGATGCCTGGCCTTATTACGGCGAATGCTCCAAATATGACTATGGGTCGTGTACGCAAACCGTGGATGGGGAAACCATCGACCCGGGATGCGCGTGCGCGGAATCCGGCAGTGTAAACAATGCATCAAACAACTGGCCGGACGATCTGATGGACGACCTGGTCTACGGGCTGAATGGTTTTATCGAATGGGCGACGAAGTTCCTGGCTGAAGCCACAGATGTTGTTGCCTTTAGCAAGGAATTCAAGAACTGGTATCCCGAGGCTTCCCAGTGGATTGAGCCCGGGGCCATCGACAGCGGGGCCACGGTTAACGGCCCAACGTATTGTTATATGTGTGATCCAAAGGACGGGGCGTTATGGGTCTGGCTTAAAGATATACAAGAGATCAGGAATCGTTTAAAGGCCTGGCGCGATACCTCCTTTGCTTCAGCTCCCGGGTCATGCCGGGAAGTCTGGTGCGTGCCGCCGGCGGGAGGGTGCCCGGGCGTCCCGGATCCGCCGGCACCGGAAGAAGCGACGTTTGACAGCAATGATACTAATGGTGATGGGATCCCTGACGGCAACGGCATCCGCGGCGACATGGAAGACATCGCGGCCTGCGTTAACTGGAACGCCAACGATACATTGAATTTTTCCGACGGGACAACCGCGACGGGCAACGACCAGAAATTTCAGGCATGTCTGGACGGATGCGCCGCGGGAGGGGATATCGCCTTTGAGAAATGCGCCGACCTGCCCCGCTCGCTGGTCCCAGGTGTGAACACGAGCATCCCCAATCAAAGTGATCTTCAGACGATTCAGGGGTGTTTGAGCTCTTGCACCAACAGTGTTTGCCAGAGCATGAATCCTGTTTATTTCTCCAGCGATCCAGCCACCTTTGATTTTCAGGCCGACCCCGCCACCTGTACGTCAGGTATCTGGTATAATGAAATGCGGGCGGCCCTAGCGGGTTTCTGCGATCCTCCGTGGCTGGACGGCATCCAGAAAAGTATCCCTGAGGCCGCGAACCAGGTGGTTAAATTTCGGCAGCGGTATAATTATTTATCCGGCCGGCTTAATGAAATGAACAACGTCATCATGGTCCTGGACGAGGCCGAACGGAAATTTGATGGATTTTTGACTTGTACGGATGCGGATGGCGTCGGCGGCCCCGACGGCGCAGCCTGCAAATTAATCAAGGCCCGGATCGATGAAGATAAAAAAGAAAAGGGGCTGCCGTACCAGGCGATCTACGGCTGGCAGAGCGAGCCCGAGGCGGGACAGCCGGCTGGTTCCGGCAAATGGCATCTCGTGCGCGCGGACGCGCGGCTCCCGGAGAAATGCGATAACGATTGTAACCCAAATCAAATACCGGGGTCAACGACGATCGACGGCGACCCCAGATGGCCGTGGGTCAGGACGTACAAAAAAAGCTGGGGGATGAAACGTTGTTATGAGCTGGAAGGCACCGACGGCATGGTCAAGGTGCGCGTCAGCCGTTTTGACGAGACGGGTACTTTTTCCACGCTTTTGTTCCCCAACGCGGTGGAGATCTGGAAGCCGACGTTTGAGCGGGGGGACCGGCCGCTGTTGGCCGACCCGGGCACGATCGGCGCAACATGTGCCGCGAGTATTGCCCCCGGCGGCTATTATGACGGGGCGTTTATTCTCAACAAGCGGCTTGATGGTGTGCGGGATCCGGCATGCGTGGATGGCTGCGCGACGGATCCGGATCCGGCGGCGTGTATAGATGCCAGGTGCCCGGTTGTCAACAACGCCGCCTGCTGGGATCTGGCCAACAAGCTTTTGGCGAGCGGGGTGACCAGCGAGGCCTGCGCCCAGTATTATTTTCACGGCGGTATGGAATTTAAATTCGTGCGCTGCCCGGCCTTTTAAAAGGGGGACACAATACTTAATTCACCACACCAAAAAGGGACACAATTATTCGGAATTAAGTATTGTGTCCCCCGAAAGAAAAGCGCATAGCTCACTTATGTTACGACGACGGGAAAAAAACGGTCAATCGTTCCTGGAATACATGGCGCTGATCATGTTTATCCTCGCGGCGTTTGTGGTCTTCCAGAAATATCTCGGCCGCGGTTTTACCGGCCGGTGGAAAGCCACAGGCGAAGCTTTGGGGCAGGGAAGGATTTATGACCCGCGCAAGACGACCGAATGCATTTTTGATCCCCAGCATACCGGGCTCTGGTATGACCAGTCCTGCTTTGAGTCCAGCGGCTGCGACTGCCTGACGGTACGGGCCAATGTGACGACCTGCGATAATTGTATACAAGATTGCGCGTCAACCCCCTGCAATGACCCATTGATACCTGTCCCGTAAACAAAATTGTCAAGGTACTGGTACCTTGACGGACCGTTTTTGTATGTTGATTCCACTAAATGTTAAATTGAGCTTCTACATTTATGAAAAGAAGCTCAATTTAAGGAAATCAACATACAAAAACAAATTGTCAAGGTACTGGCACGCCTTCGGGATTCGAGGTATACTTACCATTGACCATTATGCTTGTCCTCTGCCTTTTTCTTGTTTTTTCTACCGTCGGGCTCGTGGGGTACGCCGTGATCCCTTCCGTTTACGGCCGCGCGGCCGTGATGGGCGAACAGCGCCAGCGCAAGCTTTCCGCCCGCATGGAACACCTTATGCCACGCCAGGAGGCCAAAAAGATCGGCCGTATCTTTGTCCTGGCGCCGCTTATTTTCGCGGTCTTTTTTTATTTTTTCTTCCCCGAAGGGCTGAACCTCTTCGGGGTGATGTTCGGGCTGGTGGGCGGGTTCCTTTTCCCCAGCATTTATATCCAGGCGCTCGCGGGAAGGACCAAGGATAAATTCAACGACCAGCTGGTCGACGCCCTGATGATCATGTCGAGTTCGTTCCGTGGCGGGCTTAGCCTGGTGCAGGCCCTGGAGGCGGTCATCGACGAGATGCCGGACCCGATCAACAAGGAATTCGGGATCGTCCTGGGTGAAAATAAAATGGGGGTGTCGCTGGAGGAGGCCCTCAACCATCTTTACAGCCGCATGCCCTTGACCG
Source organism: Candidatus Omnitrophota bacterium (assembly GCA_016212005.1). Classification (GTDB taxonomy): domain Bacteria; phylum Omnitrophota; class Gorgyraeia; order Zapsychrales; family Zapsychraceae; genus UBA10015. Next base: position 6,999 of record JACRHP010000090.1, read on the forward strand.
CGGTGCAGCAGATGATTACGGCCATCCTGCTGGCCCGCGAAACAGGGGGGAACCTCCCCGTTATTTTCAGCCGCATCGTCACCAATATCCGCGAAACCAAGAAGATACAGCAGAACCTGACCACCCTGACGATCCAGGGCAAGATCCAGGGGATCGTCATGAGCCTTCTTCCCGTCGGGTTCGCGTTCGTCGTTTACTCGACCAACAAACAGATCTTCGACCATATGCTGCATTCGGACATGGGCCGGGCCATGCTGATGTACGCGGTCGTTTCGGAGACGATCGGGGCGTTTTTGATCTGGAAGATAAGCACGTTTAAGGATTTTTAAAAACAGTCGTAAGTCGTAAGTTGCCCTTAGAAATCGCATCAGCGATTTCAAGGGTAAAGTCCCGGAAATTTCAAAGAAATTTCTCGGGATAAGTCGTAAGCAACAAATTAAACCAAAGTTTTGCTTATTACTTACCACTTACCACTAAAATAATGTTAGCCCTTCTCCTCATATTTGTTTATTTATGCGCTTTCTTTTTTGTCCTGGGGTTTTTCCCCGTGGAATGGGAGAGCCGCCCCCGGCTGGCGCTGGCAGAGGAGGCCGCGAAGAAAAAAAGGCCCATGCTTGCGCAACTGCGCAAGCTGGCCCTGGTAAACGCCCCATTATGCGTCGGGCCGTTGCGCCAGCGGCTGACCAAAGACCTGGCCATGGCGCGGGTGAGCATGGCGCCGGAGGAATTCTTCCTTATGAAAGAAGTCCTGGCCGGCCTGGCGCTTTTTGTTACGTTCCCGTCGATCAAGCCCGACATGGTCTTTTTCTGGCTGTGCATGGGGAGCGCCAGCGGTTACCTTTTGCCGGAGTTCTGGATCAAGGGGAAGATCAGGAGGGTCAAGGCGGTCATGGTCAAGGAATTACCGGACGCGATCGACCTTTTGGGGTTGTGCGTCAACGCCGGCCTGGATTTCATGCTTTCTTTAAAATGGGTCGTGGAAAAGTCTCCCCCGTCGTTTATGGTCGACGAGCTCAACACGGTCCTGCAGGAGATCAACGTCGGCAAGACCCGCCGCGACGCCATCAAGGACCTGGCCGCCCGCTATGAGCTGCCGGACCTCTCGACGTTCGCGCGCACGCTGATCCAGGCGGATAAAATGGGGACGTCCGTGACGGAGGCGCTCAATATCCTCGCCGAAGACATGCGCCTGGCCCGCTACCGCCGGGGCGAGCAATTGGCCCTGAAGGCCCCCATGAAAATGCTGGTCCCCCTGCTTGTTTTTATCTTTCCCGTCGTCGGCATCCTGGTCGCCGGCCCTATCCTGCTGGATTTCATGGAAAACAACCCCTTCAAGAACATCGCCCATTAATTTAATAGAGGGACACAATACCTAATTCCGGGTAATTGTATTCTTCCTGACTTCGTCAATGGGACACCCAACTCAACCTTTTTGAACGATGCTATAAAGCAACCGTTGCTCTGGATCCATTTTTAGAACAATTCTTTCCGCGTTTGAGCCATCCGTTGGCTGATGATCCAGCGCATACATCGTGT
>JACRHP010000091.1 GCA_016212005.1 Candidatus Omnitrophota bacterium
ATCCTGATGCCGCCAGGAAGGTTTACCGCGCGGCTGAAGAGCATCCTGCGGCGACAAGACAGCTTTATAAAGATGCCGTGGAGCACCCTGATGCCGCCAGGAAGGTTTACCGCGCGGCTGAAGAGCATCCTGCGGCGACAAGACAGCTTTATAAAGATGCCGTGGAGCACCCTGATGCCGCCAGGAAGGTTTACCGCGCGGCTGAAGATCATCCTGCGGCGACAAAACAACTTTATAAAGATGCCGTGGAGCATCCTGATGCCGCCAGGAAGGTTTACCGCGCGGCTGAAGATCATCCTGCCGCGACAAAACAACTTTACAAGGATGCCCAGAGACATCCAGGCGCGGCGAAGAAAGTTTACCGGGCCGCCGAGCGGCATCCGGAGGCAACAAAAAAGGCTTATCGGGCGGCTGAGAACCATCCCGCAGCGGCTAAAAAAGCATATCAAGCCGGGAAGCAACATCCTGGGGCCGTGAGAGCGGCGGCAAATCATCCCGGCGCGGCCAAGGCCGCCGCAGGCCAGCGTCGGAGAAAATAGCCCGGAGAAAAGTTGCTGGAATTTTCTCCTGTTTTTGCTAAGATAGCGGTAATGAAAAAAGGTTTTGTTCGTGAAATATTTCTTGCCGCGGCGTGCGGCTGCGTTGTCCTTGCCTTTAGCACGCCCGTTTATGCCGACCTGACGGACGTCGAGACAGCTCTTCTCAAGCGCGATTATATCGGGGCGCAGAAACTGGCGGAAGACGTCCTTGCCGCGCATCCCCAAAACTCCACGGGACAAAAGGCGCAGTATTATCTTGGGTTGAGCCAATTGGAACAGGCCAAATACAAGGAGGCCCTGGAATCATTCGGCAAAGTTTCCCAAGACCACCTCGACCCGCCGCTGCGCGACCGGCTTTCCCTGGGGACCTTCGACGCTTATTATCTGCTGGAAGAATATGAAAAGGCCGAGGCCGCGCTTCAGGGATATTTGCAGGGGTCCAAACCGCAGGCGCTAAGCCTGGTTTATCTGAAGCTGGCCAAGGCCAATTTAAAGCTCGCCCGCTGGGACCGGGCCACGGAATACCTCCAGAAAATCGTCCGCTCTTTTCCCAACAGCCTCGAGGTGCCGGCGGCCAGACTGCTCCTGGAAGAAAAACATTATTTTGCCGTCCAGGCGGGCGCGTTCCAGGAGCGCCGGCTCGCCGAATCCCTGGTGGATGAATTGAAGCAGAAACAGGAATACGCCTACATCGTCGAAACGCTGGACCAGCAAAACAAAAAATTTTACCGGGTGCGCGTCGGCCAGCTGGCCATGCTCAAGGACGCCCGGGACTTAAAATTCCGGCTGGCGAAGCTCGGTTATCCCGCCCAGATTTATCCGTAATCATGGAAAGTCACAAAGTCACCAGGTCACCAAGTCACAAGTATATCAAAGTGAAACGTGTGACCTTGTGTCTTTGTGTCCTTGTGACCTTATCATGAATTTTCAGAAGATTATCTTCATCGTCGGTCCCACCGCCGTCGGAAAATCCGAAGTCGCTTACTCTTTGGCAAAACGTATTGACGGCGAGATCATTTCCTGCGATTCCATGCAGGTTTATAAAGAGCTGCGCGTGGTGACCAGCAAGCCACCTTCGCGGACGCTCCGGACGGTCGCGCATCATTTGGTCGGGGTTATTTCCGTCCGGGAAGAATTTGATGTGGCCCGTTTTAACACCCTGGCCCTGGAGGCGGTCAAGGATATCCAGTCGCGCTGGCGCGCTGTGATCATCACCGGCGGCAGCGGGTTGTACATGCAGGTACTGCTGGACGGCATCTTCGCCGGGTCGCCCAGGGATGAAACGCTGCGCCGCCAGTTCAAAGAGGAGGCGCGGGAATACGGCACAGCGCATCTCTACCAGCAGCTGCAGCAAAGCGACCCGCAGGCCGCGGCGAAAATCCATCTTAACGACGAACGGCGGATCATCCGGGCCCTGGAGGTCTGCAGGACGCGCCAGCAGCCGATCTCCGTCTTGCATCATGACCGCCAGGGGCTTTGGGGAAAGTATGAGATCGCGGCCTTTGCTTTGACGATGGACCGGGAAAAACTTTACCGGCGTATCGACCGGCGCGTGGAGGCCATGTTCGCCGAAGGCGCCGTCGCCGAAGTGAAAAGCCTTGCCGGGGTGCCGCTTGGCCCGACGGCCGAACGCCTTATCGGGCTGCGGGAAATCCGCGGATACCTGGACGGCGCTTACGATCAAGACCACGCGAAAGAATTGATGAAACGGAACACGCGCCATTTTGCCAAGCGCCAGCTCACGTGGTTTCGCAAAGAAAAAAGATTGCAGTGGATTACGGTCGGGGAAGATGATACGGTGGAAGATGTCGCGGACCGGCTGGAAAAGTATCTTTCGTCGTCACAAGGAGATCAATGAACAGTCAGCAGAGCGGTAAAGAAAAAGTGCTTTTGGTCGTCGTTGATTTTAAAAGCGACCGGGAGCGCTGGCCCGCCCCGGAAGTCCTCGCGGAGATGGAAGATCTGGTCGCGGGTTGCGGCGGGGAAGTCGTCGAGCGGATGGTTTGTCCTCTGGATAAGGCGTCCGCCACCTATTTGATCGGGTCGGGACGGGTGCAGGACATCGCCGCGGCGGTCAGTAATCTGGGGATCGATACGGTTGTGTTCAGTTATGATTTAAAGGGTGGCCAGCAGCGCAACCTTGAAGAAACCATTAAAACGAAAACAATCGACCGCACGCAGTTGATCCTGGATATCTTCGCGCGCCACGCCACCAGCAAGGAAGGCAAGATGCAGGTGGAGCTGGCGCAGCTGGAATATCTTCTGCCCAGGCTCGTCGGCCACGGCATCGAGCTTTCTCGTCTGGGCGGCGGCATCGGGACCCTGGGGCCCGGGGAAACCAAGCTCGAGATGGACCGGCGCCGGATCGGGGAGCGCATCACCCGCCTGAAACGGGACCTGCGCGAGGTGACCACCCAGCGCGCGCTCAAGCGCAAACAGCGCCAGGAAAAAGGCGTGCCGTCGATCGCGCTCGTCGGGTACACCAACGCCGGCAAATCCACTTTGATGAACACCCTCACCCAGGCCGGCCAGGTGACCCGGGAAACCCTTTTCACGACCCTCGATTCGCTTTCGCGCCAGCTGGTTTTACCTCATCACCGGAAGGTGATTTTATCCGATACCGTCGGGTTTATGCATCAACTGCCGCACCATTTGATCGAGGCGTTCAAGGCGACGCTGGAAGAAGTCCGTGAGGCGGACCTTCTGCTGCACGTGGTGGACGTCAGCCATCCGCATTTTCGCCGCCTGCAGGATTCCGTCGATGAGGTCCTGGGGGAACTGGAGGTCCTGGAGAAACCGGCGATCCTGGTGTTCAACAAGATCGATCTGTTGGCGGACCGCCACGGGCTTGAGCGTCTCAAGGACAACGGGAACCACGCGGTCTATATCTGCGCCAAAACGGGGGAAAATGTCCCGCTCCTTCTGGAGGAAATCAGCCGCGTCCTTCCTTCCACGGTCGTTGAGATCGACGTCGAGATACCGATCGGGCGCATGGACCTGGTTAACCTCGCCCACGAGGAAGGGGAGGTCTATTCGGTCAAATATTACGCCGATACGATCAATATCCGGGCCCTCGTGCCTGACCGCGTCGCCGGGAAGTTCCAGAAATGTGACGTCCACTCCCCTCCGGAAGAAAAGGAGAGATAGATCATGGCCTGGGTCATTTTTATTGTTATCCTGCTTGTGGCCGGGATCATTTTTTTAAACGTTCATTCCGCTCCCCATCAGCAGACCGGCGAGCAGTTCCAGCGGTCTTTGGAAAAAATCCTGGAAGGGAAGGTAAAGCCGTTGCCCGGCCAGCCTCCGGGGGCCCAGGAGGCCTTCCAGATCGAATTTCAGTTTGAAGGATACCCTTTTGTCTATGAAGATATCCCGGACCGTGGCTTCACGCAGGAAGTCCGCAAGGCGTATTTAAAGGTCAGGACGTATACGGATTTTACGCTGTATTTCACGGAGAAACCGCGGTCGACCACAATCAAGACCGATGTTATTATTGTTTCCAATATCCCGGACAAGCCCATTGAAGGGGCCGAGCGCGTGCGCGCGCCGGCGCCGCTCAAGGGGCTGGATGTCCAGACCAACAATCCTGCGTTGGCCAACAAATTGCTTGCCAATGACAAGATGGTCGACGTCCTCCTGGAATTCCGCAATAAGGATTCCCGCGGGTACCCGTCCCTGGCCTTGAAGGTCCAGGAAGGGACGATCATCCTTGAGTTCCATTCCGATGAAGGGAAAGTCCCCAGTTACCACGCGTTACGCCGTAACCCGCCTTCCATAGAAGATTACCTGGGAGGTTTGGTCCTGCTTGCCCGTTTTATCAAAACGGTTTGACCGGTCCCCGCCCGATGGGGAGGGCAGGATTTCTGGAAGGCAGAATTTCTGTTGACAAGAAAGTAATTTTTGCTAAAATCGGCTTTAGCATTCTAGGCCCTAGAGTGCTAATTATGAAGGATTAACATGACGCCTGCCAAAACAGATTTAAGAGAAAGAAAAGAGCGTATCCTGGCCATCACGGTGGATCAGTATATCAAGACGATCTCGCCGGTCAGTTCCACGGCTATCGTCCAGGTGTACGGGATTGATTTAAGCTCCGCCACGATCCGTAACGTGCTGGCGGAACTGGAGGAAGACGGGTACTTGACGCATCCCCACACCTCGGCCGGCCGCGTGCCGACCCAGAAAGGGTACCGGTATTACGTGGACCACCTGATGGGGGAAATCCAGCTTTTGGAGGGGGAAAAGACGCGTATCCGTGCCGAATATCAAAAGGAATCCGCCGAACTGGAGCGGCTCCTGGAGAAGACGTCCCGGGTCTTGTCGCAGACAACGCACTGCACGAGCATTGTCTCGATAGACGGGGACAGCCGTATTTTTTGCCAGGGGACGAGTTTCGTCGTGGAATATCCGGACTACCGGGACATTAACAAGATCCGCGGTATCCTGACCGCCCTCGATGAAAAAGAGCGGCTGCTGGAGATCATCAACAAACAATTAGATGAAAAGACAGCCGTTTTTATCGGCAAGGAACTGGGCTGCGAAGATATTAACACGTGTTCTCTGGTGGTATCGCGCTATCAATCGAAGCACGGCCCGAGCGGGCGCATCGCCGTTCTGGGTCCCACCTGGATGGACTACAAGCGGGTTGTTTGTGCCCTGGACTATTTTTCTGATCTTATTGAAGAAATTTTATGATTTCCCGATGAATAAAGAAACTCAATCAAAATCGAAAGAGGCCGCCGAAGGCGGCAACCCGGCTTGCCCTCCAACGCAAGACCGCCAGGCCAAAATTTCCCCGGGCAAGGCCGTCACCATTCCCGAGGCTGAATATCAGAAGCTGATCCAGGACGCGGTGAATTACAAGGACCAATACGTACGGCTTTACGCGGAGTTCGAGAACGCGCGCAAACGCATGGAGCGCGAGCGGCAGGAATTCGTCAAATACGCCAATGAAGGATTGATCGCGGAGTTTCTAAACATTCTTGACAATCTGGAACGCTCTGTTGAGGCGGCCCAGGCCAAACATGAAGATTATGAGGCGTTCTTGAAAGGTGTGGAGATGATCATGGCACAGATCCATGAGATGCTCAAGAAAAACGGCGTTAAACCCATCGAAGCCAAGGGATTGATGTTCGATCCCCATCACCATGAGGTCTTGATGCAGGAAGAAACCGACGGTCACGAAGAAGGAACGGTGATCGAAGAATTACAGAAGGGATATACCCTGGGCGAGAGGGTGATCCGAACGAGTAAGGTGAAGGTGGCAAAAAACAAAGGAAAAAGCTAGTCACCAAGTCACCCAGTCACAAAGTCACCATATATATCCGGTGACGTGTGACGTTGTGACCTTGTGACATTGAATTAAGGAGGTTTACAATGGCAAAAGCAATCGGTATTGATCTGGGAACATCCAATTCGGCAGCGGCCGTGATGGAAGGCGGGCGTCCGACGATCATCCCTTCCGCGGAAGGCGCGGGGGTCGCTTCGGGCAAGGCATTCCCGTCGTTTGTGGCCTTTACCAAAGACGGGCAGCGCCTGGTCGGGGAACCGGCCCGCCGTCAGGCCCCGATGAACTCCGAAGGGACCATTTACGCGGCCAAACGCAAAATGGGGACGGATTTCAAGTACAAAGTCACCGGAAAAGAATTCACCCCGCAGCAGATCAGCTCGTTTATCCTGCAAAAGATCAAGGCGGACGCCGAAAAATTTCTTGGCGACAAGGTCGAGGAAGTGGTCATTACGGTCCCGGCGTATTTTAATGATAACCAGCGCCAGGCGACCAAAGATGCCGGAGAGATCGCGGGGCTAAAGGTCATGCGCATTATCAATGAACCGACGGCGGCGTGTCTGGCCTATGGTCTGGATAAAGCGGGCAAAGAGCAGAAGATCATGGTCTTTGATTTCGGCGGCGGAACGCTCGACGTCACTATCCTCGAAATGGGCTGGGACAATGAGCACAAGGCCGGGACCTTTGAGGTCTTGTCCACCAACGGCGACACTCAGCTCGGCGGTACGGACATGGACAATCTGCTCATCGCCCATATCTGCGAACAATTCAAAAAAGAAAGCGGGATCGATCTTAAAAACGACAAGATGGCGTTTCAGCGCTTGCGCGAAGCGGCCGAAAAAGCCAAGGTCGAGCTTTCCAGCACGGTTTCAACGGATATTAATCTTCCCTTTATTACGGCGGATTCCAGCGGGCCCAAACATTTAACTTTAACGATCGACCGTGCCAAGCTGGAAAGCCTGGTGAATCCTTTGATCGACCGCTGTCGTGGGCCGATCAGGCAGGCGATCAAAGACGCTTCGGCCAAGCCGGGATGCGAGAACATCAAGATCGACCGCGTCATTCTCGTCGGCGGCCCGACGCGCATGCCGATCGTGCAGCAATTCGTCGAGAAAGAGATCGGCCAGAAGATCGAGCGCGGGATCGACCCGATGGAGTGCGTGGCCTTGGGCGCATCCATCCAGGCCGGGATCATCAAGGGCGAGGCCAAAGAGGTCCTTTTGCTGGACGTCACGCCGTTGACGCTGGGCATTGAAACGCTGGGCGGAGTCTTTACCAAATTGATCGACCGCAACACCACGATCCCCGTGCGTAAAAGCCAGGTTTTTTCAACGGCCGAGAACAATCAGCCCGCCGTGACCATCCGCGTTTTACAGGGCGAGCGTCCCATGGCCACCGACAATACGGAACTGGGGCGTTTTGACCTCGTTGGAATTCCGCCGGCCCCGCGCGGTGTTCCGCAAATAGAAGTTTCCTTCGATATCGATACCAACGGGATTGTCCACGTGACGGCCAAGGATAAAGGAACGGGCAAGGAACAATCGATCCAGATCACGGCGCCGACGAAACTTTCCCCGGAAGAAATCGAGAAGATGGTCAAGGAAGCCGAAAAGTACGCCGAGCAGGATAAAAAGCGTAAAGAAAAAGTCGAACTGGTCAACCAGGCCAACGCCGTTCTTTATTCGACGGAAAAAGCCGTGGCGGATTACGGCGACAAGGTTTCCGCCGACGAGAAATCCAAAGTAGAAAAAGAATTGGCCAATCTCAAAGAGGCCATCAAGACCGAGGATGAAGGAAAGATCAAACAATCCATGGACGCGTTGCAGAAATCCAGCCATAAACTGGCCGAAGAAGTTTACAAGGCCACGGCCGCCGAGCAGCAGGCCGGGGCGGGAGCAGCCGGTGGTCACGGTGGCGCTCATCAACACCAGCACGGCGGGGCGGCTGAACAGGATGCGGGCGGCGGCAAGTCCAGGGGTGATGATAACGTCATCGACGCCGATTTTAAGGCGGAAGATGATAAAAAATAAAAGGAAAGAAATAGTTTAACGCAGATAAACGCAGATGTGCACACAGATTTCGCAGATATTTGCGATATTTGTGTGTAATCTGCGTAAATCTGCGTTAATATTTTTATAGAATGAAAAAGGATTACTACGAAATTTTAGGCGTTCCCAAAACGGCCACCCCGCAGGATATCAAGAAAGCGTACCGTTCGCTCGCCTTGAAACTCCATCCTGACCGCGTGCCCGAAGCCGAGAAAAAAGAAGCCGAGCACAAGTTCAAGGAGATGTCCGAGGCTTACGGCGTTTTGTCCGACCCTCAAAAAAGGCAGATGTACGATCAGTACGGGCACGCCGGCATCGACCAGCAGTTTACTTCCGAGGATATTTTTCGCGGGGCGGATTTTAGCGATGTCTTTGAAGGCATGGACCTCGGGAATATCTTCGGCCAGATTTTCGGGGAAAGCGATCTGGGGGATATCTTGGGCGGCGCTCGCGGCGGACGCCGTTCCCGGCGTTCTCAACGGGGGCGTGATATCGAATATGAGGTCGAGATCACGCTGGAGGAAGCGTATCAGGGTGTCCACAAGAAAATTACCATCCCGCGGCATGAGCATTGCACGAAATGTAACGGTTCCGGCGCCAAACCCGGCAGCAAGTCCAAGAGCTGCAGCCAGTGCGGCGGCCGCGGACAGGTGATCATGTCCAGCGGGTTTTTCCGGATGCAGCAGACCTGCCCGGCCTGCGGCGGCCGCGGCGAGACGATCACGGAATTTTGTCCGGACTGCCACGGCAAGGGGGCGGTGCGCGTCACGCGCAAGATCGACGTGAACATCCCGGCGGGGGTGGACAACACTTCCCGCTTGAGGGTCAGCGGCCAGGGGGAAATCGGCAGCGCAGGCGCCGGGGACCTGTATTTGTATATCCGCGTCCTTCCGCACGATACTTTTGAAAGAGACGGAAGCGATCTTTACATGTCCCTGCCGGTCAGCTTCGTCAAAGCCGCTTTGGGCGCGGAGGTCTCCGTGCCGACGTTAAACGGTCACGTGGCGATGAAGATCCCGCCGGCAACACAGAGCGGCAAGGTGTTCCGCCTCAAAGGCAAAGGCATGCCGGATGTGCACGGCAGCCAGGCCCACGGGGACCAGTACGTGAAGGTGATGCTCCATGTGCCTGAAAAACTTAACAGCGCGCAAAAGGAGTTGTTGGAGAAATTTGCCGCGGTCAGCGGAGAAGAGGTCAATTCTTCCAGTGAATCCATCACCGAAAAGATAAAAAAAGTATTTAAATAAGTTTTAAGGGAGGAATAAAAAATGCCAACTTATGAATATGAATGTTCCGCGTGCGGTCATACCCTGGAAGTCCTGCAGTCGATATCGGACAAGAAACTGAAGAAATGTCCCAAGTGCGGGAAGCTGCGTCTCAACCGTCTCATAGGCACTGGCAGCGGTATCATTTTCAAGGGGACCGGATTTTACGAGACTGATTACAAGAAAAAAAGCGCCCCGAAAGCGGGCACGGCGGACTCCAGCCCCAAACCTGCAGCGCCGGCCAAAGGAAGTTCAACGTGCTGCGGGGGCGGCGCATGCGGCCATTGAGTTCAAGAGACCCTTCGACTTCGCTTCCCGGCCCGCGGCTTTCGCCGTCCCCTGAAATCGCAAAGCGATTTCGGGGATTTAATCCCGGAAAGGCTTTGCCTTTCACGGGACGAAGCGGCGGGGCGGGCAGGGTGAGCCCGAGAGAAAAAAATCCTCACAGGCTCAAATTTCTCAAATTTTGGTTTCCCGTCTTTCTTTATTCTGGTATTATTTTTTGGGCTTCTTCGCTCCCGAACCTGAAGCCGCCTGTAGATTTTTTCAATATCGACAAGGTCTGCCATATTTTGGAATATGCCGTTCTTGGGTTCTTGCTGGCACGGGCGTTTCACGTCCAATATCCCGCGTGGTCCGCGGGCAAGACCTGGCGGCTGGTGGCCTTGTGCGCTTTTTTATACGGGATCAGCGACGAATATCACCAAAGTTTTGTCCCGGGCCGGGAATCCGCCGTCTTTGACGCGGTGGCCGATACGGTGGGCGGATTTCTGGGGGCGTATTTATATTCTGTTTTTTTGAAGAAAACAAGATCCACGCAAAAAGTTGGTCTGTGATGAGCACCAAACCATTTCAGGCAATCCGCTATAACGCTGAAAAGATAAAGGACATGGGCGATGTCCTGTGTCCGCCGTATGATGTCATCTCTGTAGAGGAGCGCGACAGGCTTGCCGATTTGAGCCCCTATAATTTTGTCCATGTTATTTTGAGCAAAGACGCGCCCGAAGAAGACAGATACAAACGGGCCAAAAGGATATTTTCCGAATGGCGCGCCGGCGGTGTCCTGGTCCAGGACGAGAAGCCGGCGATCTATTTTTACCGCCAGCAATACAAGGACAGGGGGCAGAGGTACAGCCGCCTGGGGTTCATTTCACTGATGCAGCTTCAGGACGACCAGGACTCCAGGGTCAAACCCCACGAGAACACGCACACCCACGCCGTGGAAGACCGTTTGAAATTGTGGCGCACCATCAACGCCAACTTAAGCTGCATCTTCGTCTGTTATTCCGATAAAACCCAGAAGATCGAGAAGATCTTCAGCAAGAAAGTCGCGCTCCAGCCGCCGCTGGTCGATATCACGGACAAAGACGGCGTCGCCCACCAGATGTGGCGTCTGGACGACCCCGCGTTGATCAATGAGATCAACGCCTCGGTCGGCGGCCAGCATCTTTTTATCGCCGACGGGCATCACCGTTACCGGGTCGCCCAGGAACTGCGCCGCCAGAAACTGGCCAGGATGACCGGGAAACCGACCGGTGAGGAGCCGTTTAACTACGTGATGACCTATTTTACCAACATCGACTCCAGGGACCTGCAGATCATGCCCATGCACCGGATCGTCAGGTCGTTCCCGAGAGATTTGACCGCGCTCGAAGAATATTTCCGGGTCGACCGGATGCCCGGCAAACAAGAACTCCTGATCCCGCTGGCGCGCGCCGGCAAAAACGAACACGCCTTCGGGTTGTACACCAGAAACGGCGTTTGGCTGCTGCGGCTGCGCAACAAACTGCTCATCGACAAGCACATCCGGGAAGGCTCGGCAGATTACAAGCGTCTGGACGCGACCATCCTGAAATATTTTGTCTTTGACCGGATCGGAATCAAGTCCGAGGATATCATCTACACGAAAGACTTCGACCAGGTAACCGGGATGGTGGACCTCAAGGAAGCCGATGCCGGATTTATCATGAACCCCGTCCAGATCTCCCAGCTCAAAGCCATTGCCTTAAACGGCGAAAAAATGCCGCCGAAGACGACGTATTTCTACCCCAAAGTGCTGTCCGGCTTGACGGTTTACAGCATGGACTAACACCCCTTATGGCTTTATTCGCGAATAAAAAATACACGCTGGTCACGGTCAAGAAGAGGGACATCCCCGCCGGGCTATGGACCAAATGTCCGGATTGCGAGGCGCCTGCTTATAAAAAAGAACTGGAGTCCAATCTCCACGTATGCCCCAAGTGCGGGTACCATTTCTCCATCTCGGCGCGCCGGCGGATCGACGTTTTTCTCGATGAAGGGACGTTCCGGGAAATGGACGCGGGCATGGTTTCCCTTGACCCTCTGGGGTTCAAGGGGCCCAAGACTTACAAGGAAAAACTCGAAGGTGACCAAAAGACCACGGGTCTCAAGGACGCGGTTATCACGGGGACAGGGACGTTGAAAGGCAAGCCCGTCGCGCTGGCCGTGACCGATTCGCAGTTTATCATGGGGTCGATGGGGTCTGTGGTGGGTGAGCGGATCACGCGTCTGGTCGAACATGCCACGAAAAACCGTCTGCCGGTGGTGATCATCTCCGGTTCCGGCGGCGGCGCCCGGATGTACGAAGGGGTTTACTCCCTGATGCAGATGGCCAAGACCTGCGCGGCCCTCGCCCGGCACAATAAAGCCGGGCTTCTTTACGTCTCTTTTTTGACGAACCCCACCATGGCCGGCATTATGGCCTCCTTCGCCGGGATAGGGGACGTCATCATCGCCGAACCCAAGGCCCTGATCGGGTTTACCGGCCCGCGGGTCATCGAACAGACGATCCGGCAAAAACTCCCGCAAGGCTTTCAGCGTTCCGAGTTCCTCCTCGCCCATGGCCTGATCGACATGATCGTCCGGCGCAAAGAGAGCCGGGACGTCGTCAGCCAGATCATTGAGTACGCCCAGGCAAACCGGCCGCCGCGGTAGAATAATTCCGTTGCATTTCCAGGCATTATTTTATAGAATGGACACCTTATGGCTCAAATCAGCGTTCGTAACGTCAGCAAGGTTTATAAAGGCGGCGTGAAGGCCGTCGACGATGTCAACCTGGGCATCGAGAACAGGGAATTTATGGTCCTCGTGGGGCCTTCCGGCTGCGGAAAATCCACGACCCTGCGCATGATCGCCGGCCTCGAGGAGATTACCGACGGGAAAATCTGGATCGGCAACCGCCTCGTCAACGAGGTGCCCGCCAAAGACCGCGACATCGCGATGGTCTTCCAGAATTACGCTTTGTACCCCCACATGAGCGTCTTTGAAAATATGTCCTTCGGGCTGCGGCTGCGCAAATACCCCAAACATGAAATCACCCGCCGCGTCCAGGAGGCGACCGAGATCCTGGGGATCAAGCATCTGCTGGACCGCCGGCCGCGGCAGCTCTCCGGCGGCGAGCGCCAGCGCGTCGCGCTGGGGCGCGCCATCGTGCGCAAACCCCAGGCGTTTTTGTTCGACGAACCTTTAAGCAACCTGGACGCCAAGCTGCGCGTGCAGATGCGCACCGAGATCCATAAATTGCGCCTGCGGCTGCAGACGACTTTTGTCTACGTCACCCACGACCAGACCGAGGCCATGACCCTGGGCGACCGGATCGTCGTCATGAAAGACGGCAAGATCCAGCAGTGCGCGGACCCGATGACCATTTACGACAAACCGGCCAACAAGTTCGTGGCCAGTTTTATCGGTTCACCCCCCATCAACCTCATGAACGGCCGGGTCATCAAAAAGGAACGGAAATATTATTTCGATGAAGGGAAGTTCCAGACCAGGATCGTCGAGGCCATGCACGCAGTGATGGCCCCCTACGAGGGCAAGGAGGTCATCTTCGGGATTCGCGCGGAGGATATTTACGACAAGCTTTTTGTCTCGGAGGCCTCGCCCGACAATATTGTCCGGGCCGCCTGTGAAGTCGTGGAACCCCTGGGGTCGGAAGTTTATCTTTATTTGAATTCAGGCAAGAACCCCTTCATCGCCCGCGTCGGCGCCCACAACCGGCCTGAAGTCAACCGGGACATGGACCTTGTATTTGACATGAGCAAGGTGCACTTTTTTGACCGAGAAACCGAAAAAACAATCGTTTAACTTTCTTTTATTCCTCGCTGTCGTTCTCGCCGTTATCCTCGTCGTATTTTTTGTCTTCGCCACTTCCCGTGAACCCGGGTTTTTCCTTTTTTTGTCTGCCGGCCTGACCCTTATCCTCGGGTATCTTTTTCCGCTTTATTTGCGTTTGAAAAAAAAGCAGGGGGAAGTTGACCTGCAAATCCAGAACCTCGAAGAAAAATGGAACCTTTTGGAGGCCGAGATCGCCCAGGAGAAATCGGCGATCGCCGCTTTCCGCGAAAAGATCATCCGTTATGACCAGCTCAAAGGGCTGACCGAGCGCCTGACTTTGTGCCTTTCGCTGGAGGATGCCTCCGGTACGCTTTCGCGGGAGGTCAACCGTCTTTTTGGAGAAAAGGAGAGGGCGGTCCTCCTGTACTTTTTTCAGCCGAAGACCGGCGAACTGGGCATTTCCTCGTCTTATAAAGGCGGGGCGCGCGTCAACATCAAATTGAAAAAAGGGGACATTTTCGACCAGTGGGTGGTGCGCGTCATGCAGTCGTTATTGATCGAGGATACCAGAAACGATTATCGTTTTGACGTCGAGAAGGTGGCCGGCGAAAGGCCGATCCGGTCGTTGATGAGCGTCCCGCTCCTGGCAGGCAAGAAGGCCGTGGGGATCTTGCGTGTCGACAGCCCGCGCGAGAGGGATTTTACCACGGAAGACCTGCGGTTCCTGACGACGATCGCCGATATCGGGGCGGTCGCCGTCGAAAACGCCCAGCTCTACGAACGCGTCGAACAGCTGGCCATCAGGGACGGTTTGACCGGGTTGTATTTAAGGCGTTATCTGCTGGACCGGTTGGCCGTGGAGGCCAACCGCCAGTTGCGGCGCAAGGGGCAACTGTCGTTTTTGATGTTTGACCTGGACAAGTTCAAACAGTATAACGACAAGTTCGGGCACGTGGCCGGCGATATTGTCCTGCGCAGCGTCGGGATGATCCTGGCCGATTTCTTCAAGCAGCCGGGCAATCTTGTTTGCCGTTACGGCGGCGAGGAGTTCTCGGTCCTTTTACCGGATTGCTCCAAATCCCAGGCGGCTGAATTAGCCGAAGAGATCCGCAGGAAAATCGCCGACCAGACGATTGTCTTGCGCCGGGAGAAAACGCGCGTCAGCGTCTCGGTGGGCATCGCCTCTTTCCCCAAAGACGCGATCAATCCCAAAGAGCTGATCCATAAGGCGGATATGGCGCTTTACCAGGCCAAGGAAAACGGACGGAACCGGGTTTGCCTGGCTTGAATCCAGAATCCGGATTAAAATTGTGAGGAGTTCCCAGCAGGATTGATATCGATGGCCGTTATGCTTTTAACCATTATTACCTATGTGGCGCTGGTGATCTATTGCGCCTGGAAAGTGTTTATAAGCCTGGAACTTAAGGAACAGGAGAAAATTTTTCAGGAGAGCGCCCGTTCCCAAAGGCTGGTGGAGCAAAGAGAATCGCTCCATCTGGAAAAGATGCTCTTCGAGAATGAAGCTCTGGAGATCCTGACCCTTTATGAGATCATGAAGGAGATTTCCCAGAGTTTGAGCGAAAAGGAAGCTTTTGAGATTTTCCAGAAGAAATTAAGCGCCCATGTCGTTTTCCAGGAGTGCCTCCTGGTCCACCCGCTTTCCGACGAGATCAATGATTACAAAAAATCGCCGGAATATTTTCTTTTCCCGCTCCAGGGAAGGGGCGGAAGGATCGGTTTCCTGGTCGTCCGGGGGCTGGCGCAAGAGGACCGGGACAAGTTCATTATCCTGGGCCATCAGTTCGCCCTGGCCTTAAGGCGCATCAAGCTTTACCAGGAGATCGAACGCATCGCCATCACAGACAGCCTGACCGAACTGCACACCCGCCGGTATACGACGGAACGTTTTCAGGAAGAATTGAGCCGTGCCAAAGCCCGGGGCATGAAATTATCCTTTATGATGATCGACGTCGATTATTTCAAAAATTTCAACGACCAGCACGGTCATCTGGCGGGGGACCAGATCCTGTGCGAGGTCGCCAGGCTTATCCGCGAGAATATCCGCGAGATCGACATCGCGGGACGTTTCGGAGGCGAGGAATTTTGCGTCGTCCTGCCGGACACGGACCGTACCGGCGCCCGTTACGCGGCCGAACGTATCCGGCAGGCGGTTGACCGCGCCGTCATCAAGGCTTACGATACCGAGGTGAAGATTACCGTCAGCCTGGGGGTGGCCACCTATCCGGAAGACGGCGCGGCCCTGGAGGAATTTGTCGATAAAGCCGACTGGGCGCTTTATCGCGCCAAGAGGGAAGGCCGAAACCGCGTTTGTTCTTTCGGTATTTATGATTGAGCTCCGTTTTTATTGTTTGAACAAATTTCTATTGTCCAATGAAATGCAATGAATAGGTGACGGTCACCCGGGCGGGGATAGGCAGGCCTGACGGAAGAGGAAATTAAAATCGTGGAAGGTGATTCGAGCGCGCGGAACGCCGGCGAATTCGCCCAAAACCGCCTCGACAATGCGGGGAGCGCATGAGTTTAAAATTGTTTGAATAAATTCTCCAGATTTATGTTAAAATAACTTCGTTTTTGTAAAAGAAAATTGAATTTTTCGGAGATTGGTTATGGCAAAAGAATATTCCCCTTTTACTCCTGGCGTTCCTGTTCCCATTGATTTTTTTGTCGGCAGAGCCGGCGAGGTCAGGGCCATTGTTGATAAAGCAAAGTCTGCCTGTGTCGGTCGGATCGAGCGTATTTTTGTTTATGGAGAAAGAGGCATCGGAAAAAGTTCATTGTGCCGCATGGCCAGAGTTATTGCCGAAAAGGATGGGGGTCTCTTGGGCGTTCACGTTTTTCTTGGCGGGGTCAACTCCTTGCAGGAAATGGTGAGAAGAATTTTCGAGAAAATTTTAAAGGATAACATTGATCGTCCCTGGTATCAGGAAATCAGGTCTTTTCTTGGGCAGCATGTCAGGGAAGTGGGGTTGTTCGGGGTGTCCGTTGAATTTAATGCCGACGTGAAAGAGCTGACTCAACTGGTCAATCAGTTTGCTTCTTCCCTGCGGCGGTTAATTCAACATCTGGGGCATGATAAGAAGGGAATCATGTTGATTTTGGATGATATTAACGGTATCGCCGGTTCCGAAGAATTCGCGAACTGGTTAAAAAGTTTGGTGGATGAGATCGCCACCTCGGATCAGCCGTTACCTTTGCTTCTTGTTTTGGTCGGTTTGCCTGAACGCAGGGCGCAATTATTAAAATCCCAGCCATCCTTAGCCAGAGTGTTTGATCCCGTTGATATAAAAAAATTGTCGCAGGGTGAAACAAATGAGTTTTATCAGCAATCTTTTTTAAAGGTGGGTATTCGGATTGATAAGGAAGCGTTAGACACGCTGTGGCGGTATTCGGGGGGATATCCTGTTTTGGCTCATGAAATTGGAGATGCTGTTTTTAAAGTGGATGTGGATAATGTTATTGATGATCATGATGCCCTTCAGGGAGTTTTAAGGGCGGCGGATGTCATCGGGCAAAAATACATAGAACCGCAGGTTTATGATGCCATCCGGAGTCAAAGATATCGATCGATATTGCGAAAATTGGCGAATAAGCCCTTTGAAACGCAATTTAAAAGAAAAGATGCGGTGGCCAGCCTCAACCCGGATGAGGCTGGCGTATTTGATAATTTCTTGATCAAGATGAAAAAGCTTGGAGTCTTGATGGAAGATAAGGACACTGATCGTGGGGGCTACAAATTTACGAGCGATCTTCAGTATTTATTCATGTGGCTTGAAGCGCAAAGAGCGAAAGAAGATAAAATAAAGTAACACACACCCGCCACGCCTATGTCCCGCCAAACGGGATACGCGCATCATTGGCGGGTTTTCATTTAAGGGGCAATCTGAAAGCCAGTAAGAATAGGTGACAGTTACCCGGGCGGGGACGGGCAAGCCGCCCCGAAGATCGCCCTTTCCCCTTATGTGAGTGCTGAAATTTTAAACGAATAAATCCGTGACAGGGGCTAATTCCCAAGGAAGGATGACCTGAAATGCCCAAGGTTCCGGTTGTAGCCAGGTTCAATAAGCTCGTTGATGATATTTCCCGTTTTGTCGAGGATGCCCGCCGGGTGCAGCTGCAGTTCGCCTGGCAAACCGGGCGGCTCATCGTGGTCGAAGAGCAGAACGGCGAAATGCGCGCCGCGTACGGCAAGAGACTGATCCCGGAGGTTTCCAAGGTCTTGACCAAAAAATACGGCCCCGGATTCTCGGAGAGTAATCTGCTTAAAATGCGCCGTTTTTTTCTGCTTCACCCAATTCAGTCGATATCGACTGAATTGGACTGGTCCGATTATGTCGAACTTTTGCCGATCAAGGACGAAAAGACACGCAAACGGCTGGAACGGCGCATTCTCAAGGAAGACCTCAACAGCAGCCAGATCCGGAGGCTGGTGCGCGAGATCCGCCGGGAACCGGAAAAAGATCCGTCGGCACTGCCGCCCTTAAAGCGCCCCGCGGACCTGAAACTGGACACCTTCCGCGTGTCCCCTTTGCGCAGGAAATTGAAAGACGACGAGGTCCTCATCGAC
>JACRHP010000092.1 GCA_016212005.1 Candidatus Omnitrophota bacterium
ACGCCCGGCCGGGTAAGATACGTGTATGATCCCGGTTCTCATAAATTAACGCGCAGCCAGCAGGATTACAGCCAGGTCTACACCGGCGAAGAGGCCGCCAAAGAACAGCCCATCGCCGGGGATGTGACGTCCTTGAAATTCCGTTATTACATTTACGATAAGGGAACCAAGGCATATTTTTGGAAAGAAGAGTTCCGGGAAGGGGAAGCCCCTCTGGCGGTGAGGATAGAACTGGAATCAGGATATGGTGAGAAAGCCCAGACGTTCACGAAGACGGTCGATATCCCCATTGCAAGCTAGCAGGAAGGGGAGTATCCTGATCATCGCCATCTGGTCGATTTGTTTCTTGAGCACTATCGCCGTTGCTTTAGGGGTTGGGGTACGCCAGAAATTGCGGCTGATTCAGCGTCTGGATGAACGCGACCGCCTGTATCTTGTCGCCGACGCCGGAGTAAAACGCGCCATCGCGGAGTTAAGGAAGGGGAAGGACAATACGTTTGACTCGTTCCGGGACATCTGCGCGGACAATCCCGGTGTTTTTCAGCAGATCGATATCGGCGGCGGCCAGGCCACGGTCGGTTATGATCTGCCGGACGAACTCTCGGGCAAGCAGGAAATCTTTTACGCCCCTATCGACGAATCCAGGAAGATCAACCTTAATACCGCCGACAAGGAGACGCTGGAGCGGCTCTTCCGGATTGTTCTCGGAGGGGACGAGATGGAGGCGCAGGACTTGGCGGCCTCGGTCATTGATTGGCGCGACGCGGACAGCGAGTTAAGCAGTCCTTTAGGCAGCGCCGAGGATTCTCATTATCGCAACCTGAATACGCCTTATGAGGCCAAGGATATGAGTTTTGAAATTCTGGACGAATTGGGCATGGTCAAGGGCGTGAACGCGCAATCGTTTAACCAATTGATGAATTATGTCACTGTGTACGGGGACGGCCTGGTCAACGTCAACACGGCGTCCCGGGCGGTTTTACTGGCGTTGGGACTCAATATGACTATAACCGATAAAATTTTATCATACCGTTACGGCAAGGATGCAATCCTGGGCACCGATGACGACAACACGTTCGACAGCCCGGCGGAGATCATCCCGAAATTGAGCCAGTTTTCTTCGTTGAGTGAATCCGAACTTGCCCGGTTCAGCCAGGTGGTGGGTCGTTTGGGCGTCCAGTCCGGGTATTTCATGCTGCGGGTAACGGCACGGCTCAATAAGCGTCCCAACGCGTTGAACGTCGTCGCGGTGGTCCAGCGCAGCGGCAAAGTTGTATACTGGCACGAGATTTGATCATGTCAAGAGAGGATTTTTAAGGAAAATGCGTTTTTTCCCCAAGTTTACCAGGACGGTCGGCCGCGAACAGGTGGGTATCGATTTAAGCGGCAATCACCTGAAGCTGGCGCGCGCGGCCGTTTCCGCCAACAGGAAGGAACTCGTGCGGATCGCCAGCCGGGACATCAGCGGTTTATCCGATGAGGATATCGCCAAGGCCGTGAGGGCCTCTTACGGAGTCCTGGAGGCCCAAAGCCCCGAGATCATTTTGACGATGCCGGCCCATCTGGTCATCACCAAGAATATCGAGATCCCTTCAACGGACCCGGGAGAGATCAGGGAGATCGTCAACCTCCAGGCCGGCAGGCACACGCCTTATTCGCGGGAAGATATTATCGTCGATTATATCGATATCGGCGTCTATAAACAGAGTTATACCAGGATATTGCTGGTCATCGCGGCCCGCAACGTCGTCAAGCGCCAGTTCATGATCCTGGAGCGGGCGGGGTTAAAATGCGAGAAAGTGCTTTTCGCCCCTGAAGCGATGGCGGCCATCCTGGGCAGGTTCGTGAGGATGGACAGCCGCGAGGTCCCTCTTGCCAGCATCCATATCGATGAGGGGTTCACGGATTTTATGGTCATTTCTAACGAGCGTCCCGCTTTCATCCGTTCTATCCCCGTCGGGGTCCAGCATCTTGCGGAGGAGGCCGAGAAATACCAGATAAAATTTATCGAAGAAGTCAAGGGGTCTCTGGAGGCCTATGAGGGCGAAAGTATCGGTAAAGCCCCCGCCATGCTGATCGTAACCGGGGCGGAACAGGGTACCAGCGGGCTCGAGAGCCTTCTGGCGGATACCCTGCGTATGTCCGTCAAGACCGTTTCTTATTTCAAGACGCCTTTTTTCCCCGAGGAAACCGCCCAAAAGGCCTCATCGGCCAAGAACCTGTCTTTCCTGAACGTCGTCGCGCCGCTCGTGGCGACGGCCGAGATGCGGGTCAATTTGACGCCGGAAGAACTGAGGCTGCGCAAAAGCCTCGAGGAGCGCGGCCATGATTTGTTGAAGGCGGGGATCCTCGTCCTTTCGTTGTCGGTACTGCTCTCTTTGATCCTGGTCAGCAAGGTTTATTTCAAGAGCGCTTTTTTGAAGAATTTGCGGGCCAAATACGGCCACGTGGGTGAAGAGGCCAAGGACCTGGAGGAGCGTTTTTCGCGCATGATGACGGTCGCCAATTATTTTTCCAGCCGCGGATATTCCGTGGAGGTCCTGACCGAGCTGAGCAAGGTCACGCCCATGAATTTGCAATTAGGTGATATCCGTTACGAGTTTCAGGGCAAGTTCGCGTTAAGCGGCACGGCGGATTCCATGTCGACGGTATTTTCTTTCGTGGAGCTGCTGGAGAAGTCCCGGTATTTCAAGGACGTCAAGACCAAATACACGACGAAAAGAAGAGAAGGCAAAAAAGAGCTGGTTGATTTCGAAATAGCGGCAACGCTGGAAAAACAGACGGATAAATCGGGCGATGATTAAGCTGGAACCGCTTTATAAAAAACTGGCGGCCATGTCGCCAAGAGAACGGGTCGTTTTCAACGTGACGGTCGCCTTTGTCGCGTTGACCCTCCTGGACCGCTTGGTTGTGTCGCCGATTTTTTCCAGGATTAAAGATCTGGACGAGCAGATCCTCCAGGAGGAAACGAATATCAAGAAGAATCTGCGCGTCCTGTCGCAAAAAGACAAGATCGTCACGGAGAGCAAAAAATTTGAAACTTATCTGGCCTCTTCCCAGTCGGGCGAGGAGGAGATAACGGCGCTCCTCAAGGACTTGGAAGACCTCGCCAGCAAGAACTCGGTTTACCTGATCGACATGAAACCGGCCGGGGTTAAAGACGTTGGCCCTGTTAAAAAATATATTATAAACTTAAGCTTGGAGGCCCCGCTGGACCAGCTCGTGGCCTTTATGTACGCCGTGGAAAGTTCGGACCGTCTTTCCACTGTTGAAAAATATCAGATCGAACCAAAGTCACGGGAATCCAGCGTGGCCCGCTGCGCCATGACTATTTCCAAAGTGGCTTTGCCGTAATGGTTTCTGAGAAATATATAACCAGGGCTAACCATACAAAAAGGGGGTATCGATGAAAAGAGTTCTCGGGGTCGTTTGTGCGGTGGTTTGTCTTTTTAACGTGGCCGCTTACGCGGAAGAATCTTCCCTGATGGACCTGCGCAATAAAATTCTGGTTGAATCCCAGGGGATCAAGGCATGGTTGCCGGATACCAAAGACGCGGTCCTGGTCAGCAGCCTGTGGGATTCCTGCGTGTTGACCATTTCCCAGCTGGACGCGTATTTCTCCCAGTTGGGTATTTTCAACACCATCAAAAAAGAAGACGTGACGCCCGCCGCCGTTGAATTCCTTGAGAAATGGCTGCAGGGGATCAAGAATACCAATGATGTGAACATCAAAAGCCTCGCGGCCGTCAGTCAACCTCTCCAGGCCAAGACCAAGTTGCACGTTGAGCGTTTAAGCGGCTATTTCGCCGACCTGAACAAAGAGATCGACAAGGAATTGGCGAAAGTGGCGGCGCTGAAAAAATAGTCTTGCGGGTGGTCGGCGCAAACTGAAGCTCTTGATCTCCGGCTATGTCAAGCGACTCGTTAAAGAGCGTATTCGTCATTATTGTATCCGGCTTTTTTGTGGCGGGATGCGGCGCCCCGCCTTCGAAACAGGCGGGTAGCGTTACCTATTATCCGAGCGGGAAGCTGCGTTCGGAAACCTTCCTTGAAGACAAGCCGGGGCATATCCTCCTTAAACAGTATTATGAGACCGGACAGCTGCAGACGGTCTGGCATTATATTTACGACAAACTCAACGGCCCGTTCCAGGGGTATTATCCCAACGGTAAATTGCACAGCGAAGGGGGCTACGAGAACGACAAGCCCGACGGGCCGGTCAAGGGGTATTATGAGAACGGGGCCCTGTGGCGGGAGGAATTTTACCGGTCCGGCCAGCGCCAAGGCGAATCCCGGGAGTATTACGAGGACGGGGTGTTGAAGGCCAAGGGTCTTTTTAAAAATGGCGGCGGTATCTACACGGCGTATTATAAAAATGGCGGCGTCCGGAGAGTGGAACCTTACGTGGACGGTTATATTGACGGGACTGTCCGGACGTATTATGAGGACGGGAAGCTGTTGACCGAAGAAGGATACAGCTTCGGCAAGCCGCACGGCGTTTTCAAGGTGTATGCCCCGACGGGCGGTGTGAGCGCCCTTCGTCAATACATGAACGGTAAACTGTACGGGACGGCCCAGGAATATTATGATACCGGCGAATTGGAATCCAGAGGAGATTATGTCGACGATCAGCTGCAGGGAACATTCCGGGAGTATTATAAAAACGGCGCCTTGATGCGTCAGACCGAATATATCCATGGCAAACGTTACGGGCTGATGAAAGAATATTATCCGGCTGGACTTCTAAAAAATTTGTTTCGTTACCGGCATGATTTGCTGCAGGGAATCGCCATTGAATACGACGAAAAGGGTGTTTTACTATGGCAGAAGAGATTTAAAAACGGCCTCCAGGACGGTATGACGCGGGAGTATTACCCCGGCAGCGGCGAATTGTGGTATGAGAAGACGTTTCATAACGGCAAACTGGTCAAAAAAGTTGGTTACACCCGGGACGGGGGAGTCGTTCAGGGCGATGAATTTCTGGAGGAGAAGCCGAAATCCTCCACGCAAGACCTTGTTACCGGCATGGAGACGGTTGCAGATTAAAAAAAACAACATGTTCATATTCGACAACATTTTTCAACAGGAGCTGTTGTTCATACCCGGTTAGCGGGTTATTGACATTACATAACATAATTATTCTCAATGGATTATGTTTGATCTAAATAATCTCTCTATTATTGGCCTTTTGGCATGATTTTTGCTTTATCTACTGTGCAGGCTAAAAGGAATGTAATGCCTGGAGAAATCAAAGGGGGTTTTTAAGCCAATGTTCATGAAGAAAATTTTATTTTCCATTCTTGTTTTGGGTGTGGTCGCTTTTGGCGCGGCTGTGGATGCTTCAGCTGGCAATAACAATAATAATGGCGGGCCTGATTATACGTTTCTGATCAGCTTGGTGGACATTGTCGAAGATGAGGCCAACGCCGGGCTTTTGGGCAAGCCGGAATGGTACCAGTGGATTTATAAGGTCGAGGTGGTCGCCGGTGAACACGACGGGCATGCCTTGAGCCATTTTACCATCGATCTGGAAGACTGCTTTAAGAAGAAGCTTGATGAGGCTATTGAAGAAACTGCCGGCGCGAACGGTAACGGCTCCAACGCTGATAACCTCCTGGGGTTGGTTGGAAATGAGACCCGCACATACGACATCGAGGTAGGCAAGGATGGCCAGCATGGGCCTTGGGGGATCAAGTGGGATATCAAGAATTCTTCGCCCGATGACCTTGATGAGATCGGTGATGTCGATTATTTCTGGTTCAGCGCACCGACGGATGAATCCGTCGAGAACTTGGCGTACGTCAAGGCGGGGCAAGGCAAGATCGAGGACCGCGTGGATACGCCCGCTTGTCCGGATTGCAAACCGGATAACCCGGTCGTCCCGGAACCGAGCACCATGCTTCTTTTGGGTTCCGGCCTGGCCGCGGCCGTTGCCCGTCGGAAGAAATCATAATTTTTTTGATATAGTTGGCTTTAAGAAGGCAGCTTTTGATTTTTGAAAAAGCTGCCTTTTTTATTTCCACCCGCCAGAGATGCTGATACAATTTAAGCGATGCGCATCGCTATTACAGGTTCCAGGGGGTTGGTGGGGACGGCGCTGGTTGAATATTTTGCCCAGCGAGGACATGCCATTACGCGCATTGTCCGCCAGGGGATGGAGGCCGCGCCCGGATCGGTTGTCTGGGATCTTCCATCGTGGCGGCTGGATCCCGCGGCATTAGCCGGACAGGAAGTGATTATCCACTTAGCCGGGGCTAGTATCGCCGACCACCGCTGGAGCGAGGATTATAAACAGCTTATTTGTTCCAGTCGGGTAGATGGAACCACGTTATTAAGTCAGGCGTTAGCTAAGGTCGCTCCTCTCCCAAAACTCCTTATTTCCGCTTCCGCAATTGGTTTTTATGGGCATATTGAACCACCATCATACGTGGATGAACGTTCGAAAGTGGGAAGGTTATTTATTTCTAGTGTTTGTGAAAAATGGGAGAAATCCACTTGGGAAGCTCATAATGCTGGTATCCGTATTATTCACATGAGGTTAGGACTTGTTTTAACAAAAAATGGCGGGGTCTTGGCCAAAATGCTGCCAGTTTTCAAAATGGGTTTGGGGGGGATGCTTGGTTCCGGCCGGCAAATAGTTAGTTGGGTTGCCCTGGAAGAAATCCCTCCCATCGTGGAACATATGATCAATACCAGTCAATTATTGGGACCGGTCAACGTGGTTTCTCCTCACCCGGTTTCCAATGCGGAATTTACCGCCACGTTGGCCAGGTGCCTGGGCCGGCCGGCGGCGGTGCCTGTCCCGGCGTCGTTAGCGCGGCTTCTGTTCGGTGAGATGGGGCAAGAATTGCTTCTATCCGGGGCCAAGGTTGTCCCCACAAAGTTGACGGCCAGCGGCTACCGGTTCCGGTATCCCGAACTGGATACGACCTTGCAACATATACTCTAATTGGTCTGCGAGCATAAAATTGAATTTTATTGATTTTGTGTTAGAATAACACCGCTATGTCATACCTTGTGTTAGCCAGGAAGCACCGTCCCCAGATCTTCGACGAGGTCATCGGCCAGGAGCACATCACCGACTTGATCAAAAAGGCCATCCAGTCCGGCCGGCTGCACCACGCGTATCTTTTTTGCGGGCCGCGCGGCATCGGCAAGACTTCCTGCGCGCGGATCCTCGCCAAGTCTTTAAACTGCGAAAATGGCCCGACCGTAAAGCCCTGCGGCAAGTGCTCCGCCTGCCAGGAGATCGCCAAGGGAAGCAGCCTCGATGTCCTGGAGATCGACGGCGCCTCCAACCGCGGCATCGACGAGATCCGGGCGCTTCGCGAAAACGTCAAATTCGCCCCCGGCGCCGGGCGCTATAAAATTTATATCGTTGATGAAGTGCATATGCTCACCACCGAGGCCTTTAACGCACTCTTAAAGACGCTCGAGGAGCCGCCGGAACATGTGAAATTTATATTCGCCACGACCGCCCCGCACAAGGTGCCGGCGACGATTATCTCCCGCTGCCAGAGGTTTGATTTCAAGCGCATCCCGGTCAAGACGATCGTGGAGTTGATGACGCAGATCAGCCAGAAGGAAAAATTTAAGATTGATCAGGACGCGCTCTATGCCATCGCCAAGGCCGCGCAGGGAAGCCTGCGCGACGCCTTGAGCATCCTGGACCAGTTGAGCGCCTTGAGCGATGAAGGGATCGCGGCCGCCGATGTCTTTTCGATGCTGGGGGTGGTGGAGACCCAGTTTTTGTTCGACCTGACCGGAGCCTTGGCCCAAAAAAATTGTTCCGGCGCGCTGGAGGTTTTGGAGAAGATTATTGACCAGGGAAAAGACATCAAACAGTTGAATAAAGATTTGGTCGAACATTTCCGTAACCTGATGGTCATGAAGGTCGGCGGAAAGACGCTCGGGAAACTGGTCGACCACCCGGTCGCCGTCAAGGAAATGTATTTAACCCAGTGCGCCCGATTTACGCTCAAAGAGATCCTCAAGGCGATCGATACCCTGATCGAAGCGCAGGAGATCGGCGGCATTACGGAAACGGTACGCATGCCGCTGGAGGTGGCCTTTGCCAAATTAACTTACACCGGTGAGGCCTCTGCCATTTCTCCGGTATCGGCCACGGCCATCACTTCCGGCGCCGGCATCTCGCCCAAGGCGGCCGTTTCGAAACCATCTGCCCCCGCCGCCCATGTATTGAAGAATGAGAAAGGGCAGATCGATTTGACTCCGGCAGGGATCGAAGAGGAGGCGGAGGAGGACATCGCGCCGCAAGCCGAAGAGGAGCGCGAGGGCATTGTCGCTGAACCCGCGCCGGACGCCGCGCCGGGCCAAGAAACGCTTAACCTGGAGAGGATCAAGCGCTGTTGGGATACGCTGACTTTTGCCGTCAGCCGTGAGCGGATGTCGCTGGCCACCTATCTGCAGGAAGGGACTCCGCTTGCGTTTAAAGATTCGAAGCTGACGGTCGGTTTCCCGCAGCATTGCACTTTTCAAAAAGAGGCGCTGGAAGGGACCAGTAACCGGGAAATCGTCGCGAAGGTATTCTCAGAAAGGCTGGGCACGTCCATCAGCATTGCGTACGAGATGAGCGGTAATTTTAAACCGCAGGAAGAAGAGAGCGCGATTAAAGACGTTTTGAACACGTTCCAGGGCAAGGTCGTCAGCCGCTGGCACAAGGAATAAAATGGCTTATCCAAAACTCATCGAGAATCTCATTGAACAACTTTCCAAGCTCCCCGGCGTGGGACGCCGCAGCGCCGAGCGCATGGCGTTCTGGATCCTCAATCATCCCCGTGAGGAAGCGCAGGAATTGGCTGACAGCATCCTTAAGCTCAAAGACGGCCTGCGGTTCTGCCGCATCTGCAATAATTTAAGCGATACCGAGATCTGCCTGGTCTGTTCGGACACCGGCCGCGATGAAGCGACCATTTGTGTCGTCGAAGATCCCAAAGATGTGCTCGCCATCGAACGCACCGGCGCCTACAAAGGCCATTACCACGTGCTTCTGGGCGCCATCGCCCCGTCCGAGGGCCGAGGGCCTGAAGACCTCAAAATCTCCCAGCTTCTCCAGCGCATCTCAACGCAAAGCATCAAGGAGGTGGTCATTGCCACGGATGCCGACAGCGAAGGGGAGATGACCGCGTTGTATCTTACCAAACAACTCAAGCCCACCGGCGTCAAGGTAAGCCGCATCGGACTGGGCATCCCGGTGGGAAGCGCCCTGGAATACGCCGACATGTCCACGCTGAGCATGTCGCTGAAGGCGCGCCGGGAAATTCTGGATTAAACCGCTTCTTCTTCTTCTTCGAAGAAGAAGAAGACAGGTTCAGGCGTTCAAGTTCAGGTCGGGATTTTGTTTTTGTTCGGATTGGGAATTTGGTCACGCGAGATGGATTCTTTCCGGTCAATATCTGCAGCGGATATCCGGTAACAAATAACGTCAATGACACTTTTAAATTTTTCGCTGGTAAACGGTTTGACAAGCGGAAATTTGCCATTTTTCTGCAACAGGCTGACCTTGTCGGGGTAGCCGGTTATGTAAATGACCGGCAACTTAAATTGGCTTTCCATGCGTTCCCCGGCTTCGATGCCGTCTAACGTGCCCGCGAGGTTGACGTCCATAATGACCAGATCCGGGCAAGGCGGACGGGTCATATTTTCCAGGGCCTCCTCGCCAGTGGCAAAGACGGCCGTGATGCCGTGGCCCATCTTGCGGAGAGTATGGACCAGTTCCTCCGCGATGGGTTGGTCATCCTCAACGATCAATATGTTTTTTGCGCGCGTGGCGATCATCCTTGGAACCGCCTTTACTTATGGTATCACAACGTGTTCCATGTCTAAAGTTGTTCAGTTTCGATGTTACTTTAAGTATAGAACGTGGAAAGGGAATTGACACCCCCTAAAGGTAGGATTTGACAAGATTTTGACATGAATGGTTGTTTTGAAGGAAGCGTTACCGCAGGTGGTGATGAGGACGTTTGCTAGATTTTAGAGGCGGTGAAGGCGGCCTCGATGGCTTTTTGCAGCTCTTGGACGGTGAAGGGTTTCAGAAGGGCGACGCGGTGGTTCGCGCCCATGGCGGCGGCGACGTCACGGTGGCCGGTGACAAACACGATTGGGATGTTCAGAAATTGGTCCAGATGCCGGCCGGTTTCGATGCCGCTGATTTGCCCGTCGAGGACAACGTCCATGATGACAAGGTCTGGATGGATTGTGAAGACTTTTTCAACCGCTTCCTCGCCCTTATTGAAAATGCCGGCAGCTTCAAACCCGAGTTTTTCCAGGGCTTTTGCCGTCGCTTGGGCAATGTCCGGGTCGTCCTCCACGATCAGTATTTTTTTGCCTTTTTCCACAAGGGTTCTCCGGGGAGATAAATAAGACTAATAGAAGTATAATATATAAAAAGGGTTAGAACAAACCGATTTTTATCCGCCCGCCGGCCGTGTGCCTTCAGGGGGCAGTCATTTGCCAGCAGCGGTGGACGCGCCGGTTGCGGTAATCTTCGGGGATGGTTTTTGGGGTGATCTCGATCAGGTCTTTGACGGGAAGGCCATTCAAATGGGGTTCGAAACGCTGGTGGTTCGTGGAAAAAAAGACCGTGGATCCGGGCTTCATCACCTTCAGGACCTCCAGAATGAGCCCCGGGTGGTCGCGGTTGATGTCGAAAGATACCCCTTTATTCCTGTCGCGGAAGAATGACGGCGGGTCGATGAATGCCAGCGTGAAGCGCCGGCGTTCGTGCTGGGCTTGCGCCAGGAATTTGCCGACGTCGGATTTGACAAGTGTGTGTTGCGGTCCCCACAAATTGTTGAGCTTCAAGTTATCTTCGGCCCACTTTAAATAGGTTTCGGACCGGTCGACGGTGACGGTTGTTTTGGCCCTGCCAGCGGCTGCGGCGCAGGTGAATGCACCGGTGTAGCCGTAGAGGTTCAGAAAGTCCTTGCCCGCTGCGAGTTTCCCAACGATGACGCGCGTGTCGCGATGGTCCGAGAATAATCCGGTGTCCAGGAAGTCGTCCAGGTTTACCCAGAATTGCAGGTTCCGTTCGCGCACTTGGAAACGTTTTCCGTGGAGTCCTGCTTTGCCCCGGGGGGCGCCATCATAGCGGGGTTCTTCCTGGGTATTCGTGCGCCGGCGCCGGGTGTGCGTCCGCTCCGGGGGAACCCCCAGGGCTTCGGCCACGGCCTTGGCCATTTGCGGAAGCCACTGCGGCCCGGTCTGCCAGCGGACGTATTCCGCGACGACCAAATGGCCAGCGTACCAGTCCACGACGGCGCGGACCTCCGGGATGTCCCAGTCGTAGAGCCGGGAACAATCGATGTTTTCACGTTTGAATCGCCGGGAGAGATGGCGGAACCGCGCGCGCACGCGGTTGGCCAATATCTCGGCGTGATATCTGGTCTTCTCGGGGCTGATGGAATGAGGTTTGGATTTCAGAGCGGGTCCGGGGCTTAATACCGAAGGCCTAGTTTAAGCCCGTATTCGGTTGTGTTATTGTCCGGCTCAAGGCCGGTAACGGCGTAATCATTTCCAACGGTGGTAGTTACTTCCGAATCGTGGATTCTCCAATAGCGGAAAAACGGTTCCAGGAATAAACTCGCGTGTCCCGTATTTTTCCTGACTTCGTCACTTTTTTGAAAAAACGATTCTTTGCAAAGAGTCATCGTCGAGAAAATAAAAATTATAACCTTTAGTTGGGTGCCCCATTTTTAGGGCAAATTTGGAACATTTTTCCAATTTTATGCATGAA
>JACRHP010000009.1 GCA_016212005.1 Candidatus Omnitrophota bacterium
AGGGGTTTGAGCTTTGAGGATTATGGCGGAATAAATAATCCCGGCGCAGCGCTGGGCGGATCCGCCGGGCCCAAGAGTTTCTTTGACCTTCCTTAAATCTGTTTTGATGCCGCTGATTCGCACCTCATCCGTAAATATTTTCTTCAACTCTGCTGCTATTTCTTTCCCGTTAGCCTCGAATTGAACACATTCCGGCACAACCTTTTTTCCGGCGACCACATTAACCAGCCCGATGTGAGGGATTTTGACCAGATACCTGGCCAGCAGCCACGTCAAAAGAGATGTCTTGTAAACGATGACCATGGGTTTTTCCAGGATGGCCGTCTCCAGGGTCGCCGTGCCTGAAGCGACCATGCACAGGTCCGAGGCGTTGATCCCGTCGTAGGTCTGTTCATCAATAATAATTGGTTGGCACGAAGCCTTCTGGCATAACGGCTCCAATAACGTTCGCTCGATGGTATGCGCTTTAAGAACGATAAATTGGGTTTGTT
The DNA here is from genome assembly GCA_016212005.1 of Candidatus Omnitrophota bacterium. Taxonomy (GTDB): domain Bacteria; phylum Omnitrophota; class Gorgyraeia; order Zapsychrales; family Zapsychraceae; genus UBA10015. The sequence goes on from JACRHP010000009.1 coordinate 492, forward strand.
TAAATTCTTGGTGGAGGAGGTCCGCGGCCTCCAGCATAACGGGCAGGATCTGGTGAATCTCATTTTGCCGTGACCCGGGCAATAAACCGATCGTCAGTCTATGGCTAACCAGGCCGTGCGTTTTCATAAATTCGATCTCAGGCATTGTTGGCCGGACGCTGTCGACCAGAGGATGCCCGACAAACTCGACTTGTACGCCGCGTTGCGCGTAAAATTCCTTTTCGAAAGGAAAAAAGACTAACATCTTGTCGACGTATTGCGCCACTTGTCGGACGCGGTTTGCCTTCCACGCCCAGACCTGGGGGCTGATGTAATAGATGACGGGGATACCCCGTTTTTTAATTTCTTTGGCCAGACGCAAATTGAAGCCGGGATAATCGACCAGGATGACGGCTTGGGGTTTGACGGCGTCCATTTTCTTCAGGACAAGATTAAAAACTTCGCGGATTTCACGGTAGTGTTTCAGGACTTCCAGAAAACCGACGACGGCCAACGAAGACATGTCGCGGTAAAGTTCAACGCCGCTGGCGCGCATGCGGGCGCCGCCCACGCCGGAGAAGGTCAGCCCCGGGTCGATTCGTTTTAACTCATCGACCAAGTGAGCCGCGTGCAGGTCGCCGGAGGCTTCGCCGGCTACGATAATGAAATGTTTTTGCGTTTGTCCCATATCTGCTCGGTGATGGTCATGGCCACTTTGAGCGCTTCGGTCGCTTCTTTGCCGGAGATAAGCGGAGTTTTGTTTTCCCGGACGCATTCGAGGAAATGTTCCAGCTCTTTGCGCAACGGCTCTTCCTTTTCAATGGGCAGGCTGTGTTTGAGAATCTGTTGGCCGTGTTTTTTATAGATGTACGCTTCCTGGGCGACATAATCGAGGGAGATGTAGTTGTTTTTCTGGAACAAACGGATTTTGCGCATGACGTCTTCGGAAATGCGGCTGGCGGTCAGGTTGCATACACAGCCGTTTTCGAAAACGATGCGCACGCTCGCGATGTCCTCCCGGTCGGTAAGGACATTGATCCCGACGGCGTGGATGTGGCGGATGGGGGAGTCGATGACCCCCAGGACAATATCGATGTCGTGGATCATCAGGTCCATGACAACACCGATATCCAGCGAACGGTTGGGGAACCGGTTCAGGCGGTGGCATTCGATAAAAAGGGGATTACGCGTAAAATGTTTGATCGACTGAAAAGCGGAATTGAACCGCTCGATATGGCCGACCTGCAGTTTTAATTTTTTTTTCTTCGCGAGGGCGGTCAGTTCCCCGGCCTGGGCGATGGTGGTCGCGATCGGTTTTTCGATGAACGTGTGAATATTATTTTCCAGGAAAAATCTGGCGACCTCGAAATGCAGCTGGGTAGGGACACAGATATTGACCGCGTCGATTTTACCGGCCAGTTCCCGGTAATCGGCGTAATAGGGAACTTTATAATGGTGGGCCAGCTTGAGGGTGCGTTCTTGCTGGACGTCGCAAACGCCGATCAGTTCGGCCTGTTTGCCCAGCTCACTGTAGACCTTGAGGTGTTTGGACCCCAGATGCCCGATCCCGACAATGGCGATTTTGATTTTTTTCACGGGTTGACTATAACAAATGCCTCGACAAAAGTCAATCGGTATGCTAATATTGCCTCCCCGATTTAAAGAATTAATTCTTCTGGCGGATTTTAACTTGTTTAAAACGTTGGAGTTATGAAAAATTATTTTAAACTGCTTAAATTTTTAAAGAACCATACCCGGCTTTTCACGGTGGCGGTGGTCACCATGCTCATCGCCAGTTCCTTTGAAGGGATCCAGCTTTCCTTGCTGGTCCCCATGACGGACCGGATTTTTGGTAATAAACCGATCGTTGTTCCCGGCCACCTCCCCGCCTTTATTACCCGCATTGTCGAACATCTTAACGCAATGACGCCGGAATCCTTGTTTGGTATTTTCCCGGTTATCGTCATCGTCGCGCTTCTTCTGAAAAATGCCCTTGTTTTTGCCTACCAATATCTGATGAGCGACCTTTCCCAGGCCGTCATGCGCGATATTCGTTACCAGCTTTATTCCAAAATCCAGGGCCTTTCGCTGGATTATTTCAGCAAAAAAAGGACCGGAGAACTGATCTCGCGGATCACCAACGACGTCAATGTCGTCGAAAACGCGGTTTCCTACGGGTTGACGGATCTATTCCGCCAGACGTTTATGATCATCATGTTTGTCGTCATCGCGTTTTCGATCTATCCGAAAGCGGCGTTTGTGATGTTCGTCGTTTTCCCGCTGCTTGGCATTCCCATGGCGCAGATCGGGCGGCGCTTGCGCAAGATCTCCAAAGGAACGCAGGAGAAAATGGCGGATATCAACACGCTGCTGGTGGAGACGATTTCCGGCATCCGTCTCGTGAAGGCGTTTTGCATGGAGGATTATGAAAGTAGCCGCTTCAAGCAAAAAAACCATGAGTATTACAAACTTCGCATGAAGTCGATCAAACGGCTTCTGGTTATTCCGCCGATCACCGAGATTTTTGGCGCTGCCTGCGGAGTGGCCGTTATTTTATGGATGGGGCGGGTCGTTCTTCAGGGAGGGTTATCATTCGGCGTTTTTATTTTATTCTTCGGGTCAATTATGTCGATCATCAGTCCGATCAAAAAATTGGGCAACGTCAACGGTTTGATCCAGCAGGCACTGGCGGCCAATGAACGGATTTATGAAGTATTGGATGCGAAGCCTACTGTGATTGAACGCCCCGGTGCTATTGACATCCCGGAGATGAGAGAATCTATCAAGATCAAAGACGTGGATTTTCGCTATGCGGATGATTCGCACATCGTTCTTCAGAATATTGATCTTGAAGTCAAAAAGGGAGAGATCCTCGCCATCGTCGGGCCCACAGGTACCGGCAAGACCACATTGGTCAACCTGATCCCGCGTTTTTATGACCCCATCAAGGGTTCCGTTGCTATTGATGGGGTTGATGTGCGCGAGGTGACGTTTTGTTCGTTGCGCCGGCAGATCGGTATCGTAACGCAGGAAACCATCTTGTTTAATGACACGGTCCGGGCCAATATTGCTTATGGTAATCTGCAGGCCAGCCAGCAGCAAATCGAAGTTGCCGCCCGGATGGCTTTTGCCCACCCGTTCATTATAAAAATGCCCAACGGGTATGATACCGTCATCGGCGACCGCGGATTCCGGTTATCCGGGGGCGAAAAACAGCGTATTGCCATAGCACGGGCGATCTTGGGGAATCCGCCAATCCTGATCCTGGATGAAGCCACCTCGCAGCTGGATTCGGAATCCGAACGTTTTGTCCAAGAGGCCCTTGACAAGCTGATGCAGGGAAGAACGGTCGTGGCCATAGCCCACAGGTTATCTACGATCCAAAAGGCCAACAAAATCGTTGTGCTCGAACGCGGGCGTGTCATCGGCCAGGGGGGACATGAAGAACTTTTGAAGAGCTGTCCGCTTTATAACAAGTTGTATTCTTTGCAATTTTCCCCGGCCGCATGATGAAAACTGTTGCAAAGAAAGGGATTATTGGGTATACTATCCCAAAATTTCCAAACGGAAAAAAGGAGACAGGGTTAAATTAATAATAACTACAATAACAGGGGGGAGTTATTCTGCTTGAAGATTAACCAAGCCTGTTATTGAACCAGCACAGGGAGGAAGTAATGGTAGAGGACTTAATCAAGAAACTTCTGGAAGCGGGCGTTCATTTTGGGCATCAAACCAAACGTTGGTGTCCTAAAATGAAGAAATATATTTTTGGACAGCGCAGCGGTATTTATATCATTGATTTGGAAAAAACTGTCCAGTGTTTAAATAAGGCGCGGGATTTTGCCCGTGATATCGCGGCGAAGGGCGGGAAGATCCTTTTGGTCGGGACCAAGAAGCAGGCTCAAAGCATTGTCGAAGAAGAGGCCAGACGGACCGAAATGTTTTACGTGAATCACCGCTGGCTCGGCGGATTGCTGACGAATTTTCAGACGGTCAAGAAATCCATCGAACGGATGAAGGAGATCGAACGGATGAGCCAGGATCCGGGCATCTGGGGCAACCTCAAGAAGAAAGAAACGGCTAGTTTGACCAAGGAAAAAGAAAAATTCTTGCGGGACCTCAACGGCATTCGTGACATGACGAAACTTCCCGAAGTCATTTTTATCATCGACCCTAAACATGAAGAAATCGCTGTGCTGGAAGCCCGCAAGCTGGGGATTCCCATTGTCGCGATTGTCGATACCAACTGCGACCCGGATGTTATCGATTATCCTGTCCCGGGCAACGACGATGCCTTAAAATCCATCCGTTTTATCACTTCGCTTGTCGCGGATAGCGTGGCAGAAGGCAGAAAAGAGTATTTAACCAGCGAGGCGATCAGGAAAAAGGCCGACGCGGCTGAAGAAAAGCAAGCCGTCGCAGAGACTGCCGGCAAAGAAGGATCTTCCAGCACCACTTCAACCGTTCAGCAATAACTGCGTAAAGATTGTGTGTTTTTATATTGGAAAGGGTTAGATAAATGGAAATTTCTGTGGAAGCGATCAAGGAATTGCGGGAGTTGACTTCCTGCGGCGTGATTGAATGTAAAAAGGCCCTAGAGGAAGCTCGGGGTGATATTGGCCGGGCCAAAGAAGTTCTGCAAAAGCGGGGTCTGGAAATTGCGGCAAAAAAAAGCAGCCGCGCGGTCAAAGAGGGGCGCATCGAAGCTTACGTGCATCTGGGCAATAAAATCGGTGTTTTGCTGGAAATTAACTGCGAAACGGATTTTGTCGCGCGAAGCGAGGCGTTTTGCATGTTTATAAAAGACGTCGCCATGCATATCGCCGCGATGAACCCGAAGTATCTTGGCCGCGAGGACGTTCCTGCTGATGTGCTTAAACAGCAGGGGAACCCGGACATATACATCCAGGGGGCTTGCCTTTTGGAGCAGCCGTTCGTCAAGGATCCCCAAAAGACGATTAAGGATTATTTAAATTCGATTATCTCGAGTACCGGCGAAAATATTTGTGTCGGGCGTTTTATTCGTTACAAGGTCAATGAAGTTGGATAAGAAACAAAAACCGGTTTACAAGCGCATCTTGCTTAAGTTGAGCGGCGAAGCCCTGCTGGGGGCCAAGCAGCACGGGATTGATGCGGAGACCTGCGCTTCATTCGCGGCCCAGATCAAAGAAGTGCGTGATTTAGGCGTTGAGATCGCTCTTGTTGTCGGAGGCGGGAACATCTTTCGCGGTCAGGTCGAATCCAAGCGTTTCGGGCTCGACCAGTCTGTCGCCGATTATATGGGGATGCTCGCCACCGTTTTGAACGGCCTCGCCCTGCAAAACGCCCTGGAACAAATTAGCGTGCCCACCCGGGTCATGACCGCCTTGCAAATGGCTTCCATCGCAGAACCTTATATCCGCCGGCGCGCGATGCGCCATCTGGAAAAAGGGCGCGTTATTATCTTTGTCACCGGGACCGGCAACCCGTATTTTACCACGGATACGGCGGCCGCGCTGCGGGCCAAGGAGATCAACGCGGATGTGATCCTCAAGGCCACTAAAGTCGACGGTGTCTATTCGGCCGACCCTATGGTGGATAAATCAGCGAAAAAATTTAAGAGATTAAAATTCATTGACGTCCTGAAACGTAAATTGAGGGTCATGGACGCGACAGCCATCAGCATGTGCATGGACCATAATTTGCCGATCGTCGTCTTTAATTTGCTTCAGGAAGGCAATATCAAGAAAGTTGTTTTAGGAGAACCTATTGGAACAATCGTAGAATGACGGAGGGCGAACAATGGCGACCAAAGAGATCGTGCGGGATACGGAAACAAAGATGAAAAAGACAATCGAGTCGTCCAGGCGGGAATTCAACGAAGTGCGCACGGGCCGCGCGCATCCCGGGCTTATTGAGGGCATGCACGTGGATTATTTTGGAACGCCGACGATGATCAAACAGCTAGCGGCTATCAGCGTGCCTGATCCACGTACCATTGTTGTCCAGCCCTGGGATCCGAGCGTTATCGCCGAGATCGAAAAGGCAGTTGCCGCCTCCAAATTGGGCGTGACACCGTACAATGATGGGAAAATCGTCCGGCTTTCGATCCCGCAGCTTTCTGAAGAACGCCGCCAGGAACTTAAAAAAGTCGTCAAGGAAATGGCCGAGAAGTCGCGTGTTTCGCTTCGTACGATCCGCCGGGATGCCAACGACCGGATTAAAAAGCTGCAGAATGAAAAAACCGTTCCCGAGGACGAAGCTTTTAAAGCGCAGGATGAGATCCAAAAGTTGACGGATCGTTTCATCAAAGAAATTGACGCGCTTCTGGAAGACAAAAGCAAAGCGCTGGTTGAGTTGTAATCTTTTGACCCACTAGCTCATCCGGCTCCGACACTCTGCTTTCAGCAGAGGTCGGAGTTCCGACCCCTCGCCTTTGGCGAGGGTGTCGGAATAGAGATAGAGGATGATGGGGGATGGCATTTGTTTATATTTTAGAAAGCTTAAAAACGGGACGGTATTATATTGGCAGCACCAACGATGCAAAGAAACGGTTAGAGAGCCATAATGCTGCTCAAGTTCCTGCGACGAGAAATTTTAGACCGTATCGACAGGTGTTTTTAGCGAGATATGATGATATGAAAACTGCAAGAAGGGTTGAACTACGGTTGAAGGGGTTGAAACGGCGGGACTATATTGCCAAGATTATTGAAAGTGGAAAGATTACATTCTGACCCACTAGCTCATCCGGTAGAGCACTGCCCTTTTAAGGCAGGTGTGCCGCGTTCGAGTCGCGGGTGGGTCATTTTAAAGCCCTTTAAGAGGGGCGGATGGCGGAATTGGTAGACGCGCATGCCTTAGGAGCATGTGGGGAAACTCATAGAGGTTCAAGTCCTCTTCCGCCCACCAGCTCTCTTTCAATATTTTATTTTAGGAAAAAGAGAGCTGTTGTCCCGAGCGACCATTGCGTAACGGTCAGTCGCGAGGGCTGAGGCGTGTAAGGTTTACGGTCCCTCGTCACTGCAATTTTGGGCAGAGTGACTCGGGACAACGCAAAATTACTTCGTAATTTTGCGGCGGTAATTCAGTTGGCTAGAATGCCACCTTGCCAAGGTGGATGTCGTGGGTTCGAACCCCATCCGCCGCTTTTGTATTTAGAGTCCCTCATTCCATCGCTAAAAAAATTGCACACGTATAAAAAGGGTTAAGATATCTCCGGGTATTTTTAAAAGAGGAGTATTCAATGAAGATCATGGATTTTCTTGTTCCCAAGGCGGTTTCAACAGATCTTGCCAGCTCAAATAAAAAAGAAGTGATAGAAGAATTACTCGGGTTGTTAATTGATGCCGGTGCCGTTGAAAAAAAACACAAGAACACGGTGCTCGAGGTTCTGTTGGCGCGTGAGGCGTTGGGATCAACGGCGATTGGGCAAGGGATTGCCATCCCGCATGGAAAATGCGATTGCGTCAAAAAACTGGTCGGTTGTTTAGGTGTCAGCAAATCCGGTATCGATTTTGATTCTCTTGACGGTGAACCAGCGTATATATTCTTCCTCTTGGTTGCTCCTGCCGATTCCGCCGGCCCGCATCTTAAGGCGTTGGCAAAGATTTCACGTTTATTAAAAGACAAATATATCCGTGAAAGTTTGAAATCCGTCAGGGACGAGAAGGCCATGTTACAGATCATCCAGCAGGAAGACGGCCGTTTGTCGAAAATCTAGCCATGCCTCAAAATCCGTTTAAGTGGTTATACCCCGGCATGAAAGTAAAACGTTGGCTGTTTGCTTCCTTGCTAGGGGTAGTGATCGTCGGCGCCGGCGCCGTTTTGGCAGCCGAACCATACCCTTTTGTCAGCGTGATCGGTATCCTTTGGATACTGTGCGGCATGGTTTTCATTGTCATGGGTATGGGCAAGATGATCGTTTCGCTTTTGACGTTATTTCTTCCTAAAGGCGAACGCGAACTCGTCAATATCCTTTATCAGAAACGTTATCTCGAACGCGGTCCCAAAATCGTCGTGGTCGGCGGCGGCCACGGTCTTTCCCATTTGATTTTTGGCCTTAAAGAATATACGGCCAATATTACGGCGATTGTGACGGTTGCCGACAGTGGAGGCTCTTCCGGACGGTTACGGGAGGAATTCAACATTGTCGCGCCCGGCGATATCCGTAATTGTCTGGTGGCGTTGGCCGACGCGCCGGCGTTGATGGGAGAACTTTTTCAATTTCGATTTTCCAAAGATTCAGAATTAAAAGGGCACAATTTCGGCAATTTGTTTTTAACGGCGATGGTGCAATTGACCGACGGTGACTTTGAACGGGCGGTCAAGGAAACAAGCAAAGTCCTCGCCATCCGCGGCAGCGTTGTCCCTTCAACGGTCAGTAACGTTCATTTGGTTGCCGAGTATGCGGACGGGACGCGAACTCAAGGGGAAGCCAGTATCCCGAACCCTAATTCAAGAGTGAAAAGGGTATATCTCACGGATGAAGACGCGTATCCAACGGCCGATGCCCTGGAGGCGATCGCGCAGGCCGATGTGGTTATACTGGGTCCCGGGAGCCTTTATACAAGCGTTATCCCGAATCTCATAGTCAAGGGCATGAGCGAGGCGATCGCCAAATCACAAGCATTCAAGATCTACGTGTGTAATGTCATGACCCAGCATGGGGAGACGGATAATTATTCGGCCAGTGATCATGTGCAGGCAATAGTTGACCATTCCAATAAGGATGTTCTGGACGCGTGCCTGATTAATAATATAACGGCCCCGATAGAAGCGTTAAAACGGTACCAGGGGGAGGGGTCGTATCCGGTTGTCCCGGACACCGAGAAGATCCAGGAGATGGGATATAAAGTGGTCGCCACTGATCTTTTGGGCGTGACGGATTATGTCCGTCACGATTCTAAAAAATTGAATCAGGCGTTGATTAAGTTGATTGAAACGCATCGGGTGATCCGTCGGTAGCTGATGTCCAGGCGGGTAAGTCTATGGCCAGAATCCAGGCAGACATTACAATCAAAAATCCACAAGGGCTTCATGCCCGGCCGGCGGCGATGTTCGTTCAGGCTGCTTCAAAATATAACTCAAATGTTACCATTCAAAAAGGCGACGAACGCGTCAACGGCAAATCCATTATGGGGATCTTAACGCTGGGGATTGAGAAAAACAGTAGAATTGTCCTTGAGGCCGATGGGGATGATGCCGACGAAGTGATGGCTGAATTGACAGCGCTTTTGACGAAAGAGAGCATCGAATGAGTGAAGTTATTTTAAAAGGTATTGCGGCCGCGCCCGGCATCGTATCCGGTTTCGCTTTTATCCTGGACAAGCAGGAATTCATCGTCCCCCCCCGGGCCATTATGGAAAAGGAAGTGCCGATTGAAATCGCTCGCTTTGAGGAAGCACTCATCAAGGCCCGCGAGGAAATTCTCAGCATTCAAAAAAGAATGACGACAGAGTTCCAGGGGCTTCATGCGCAAATCTTTGACGCGCACCTTCTGGTCCTGGAGGACCGCACACTGATCGAAGAAGTCATCAAACGCATCAAGGAAGAACGGTTCTCGGCAGAATATGTATTTTTTGAGGTTTTGAGGAAATATATCAAGATATTTTCTAATATTGAGGACGAATATTTACGCGAAAGGGTCGGGGATATCAATGACGTCGGCCGGCGCATTTTAAAGAACTTAATGGATGAAAGCAAGCTTCATGAACTTGATCATCTGACTGAAGAGCTGATTATTGTCAGCCACGACCTTTCGCCGTCCGATACCGCCACCATGTATAACAAAAATATCAGGGCTTTTGTAACCGATATCGGCGGCCGGACTTCGCATACGGCCATCATGGCAAAATCGCTGGGCGTGCCGGCGGTGGTCGGGTTAAAAGACGCGACCTTGCGTATTAATAACCAGGATTACATCATCGTCGATGGCCGCAAAGGGCTTGTCATTCTTAACCCCGGCCCGGAAACAAAAGCTTTGTATAAAGTGGAACAGAACCGTATCGAGGAATTCCGTGACCGGTATAGCGACCTGCGTGATTTGCCCAGCGAGACGCCGGATGGCAGGAGGATCGTCCTTTTGGCGAATCTGGAACTGCCGGAGGAAATCCCGACGGTCAAAAAGCAGGGAGCCGAGGGGATCGGTTTGTACCGCACCGAATATTTTTATATGAACCGCGTCGATTTGCCATCGGAAGAAGAGCAGTACAAGGCCTACAAACATGTGGCGGAAACGATGGCGCCTCATCCGGTCACGATACGAACGCTGGATTTGGGGGGCGATAAGTTTATTTCCAGTTTGCAGATCCCGCGCGAGATGTATCCGTTCCTGGGATGGCGGGCTATCCGTTTCTGCCTGGCGCGGCCGGACATTTTCAAGACCCAGTTGAGCGCCATCTTGCGGGCATCTGTGCACGGCAACGTCCGGCTTATGTACCCGATGATCACGGGTCCCGGTGAATTCCGCCAGGCTAACGCCATCCTTGAGGAAGTCAAGCGGAACCTTAAAGAAGAAAATATCCCTTTTAAAACAGACATGGAAGTTGGCGTCATGATCGAAACGCCTTCTGCCGCCATGACCGCGGACCTTTTGGCGAAAGAAGCGAATTTTTTTAGCATCGGGACCAATGACCTTATCCAGTACACATTGGCGGTCGACAGGGTAAACGAACAAACAGCGCATTTGTATGAGCCCGGACACCCGTCTGTCTTGCGGCTGATCAAAAATACGATTGAAGCGGCGCATAAAGAAAATATCAAGGTCGGGCTTTGCGGAGAAATGTGCAGTGAACCAATCCTGGCGCTAATCTTGCTCGGGCTGAACCTGGATGAATTCAGCATGTCTCCGCTGCAGATCCCTCAAATCAAAAAGCTCGTCCGGTCCGTAAAATGGACAGACGCGCAAAAAGTCGCCGAGGAAGTGTTGAAATTGTCTACAGGTGATGAGGTCGAGGAATTAAGCCATGTACGGCTGCAGGAACTCGCGCCGCATATTATCGGCACCGCACGGAGCAACGCAAGATGAAGGCCTTGATCCTTGCCGGAGGATATGGAACGAGGCTGCACGCGCTGGGTAAAGATACTCCCAAAGCGTTGTTAGAGGTCGGGCCCCAGTGTCTGTTGGAGTATATTATAGAGGAAATTACCCCCCTGGAGAGTTTGAAAGAAATCTTACTGGTTACCAATAACAAATTCTACCAGACCTTCCGTCGCTGGGCGGATGATTATGGTTATTCAGGGAAGATAAGGATCATCAACGACGGAACAAACAGCCCGGAAGACAGGTTGGGGTCCATCGGAGATATCGATTTTGTCATCCGCAGCGAACAAATTAACGATGACTTGCTTGTCATAGGCGGTGACAACCTTTTTGACGGCGATTTGAGGGCATATTCGCAATTTGCGAAGACAAAAGCTCCGCTGGTGACTATCGGTCTTTATAATATCGGCAAGCTGGATGACGCGAAGCGTTTCGGCGTTGTCGCTTTGGACAGTCAGCGCAAGATCATTTCCTTTGAAGAGAAGCCGGCCAAGCCGCGCTCCACGTTGATTGCCATGTGCCTGTATTATTTCCCTCAAAAATCTCTTGGCCATATTAGCGATTATCTGCTAGAATCTGGCAAATCGGACACGGCCGGCGATTATATCCGCTGGTTGTCGGAACAGCTCACTGTTTATGGTTTTGAATTTCATGGGAAATGGTATGACATTGGCAGTGTTGAGTCGTACCGGGAAGCCCAGAATGATTTTCGCGCGGGCGAAGAATAATTTTTCATAGTGTTACTTATCTAAGAAAGGATGGTCGGCAGTGAAAGGAAAATATTACCTCACATCGGAATCCGTAGGCAATGGTCATCCTGATAAAGTTTGCGATCAAATTTCGGACGCGGTTTTGGACTCGGTTTTACGCGAGGACCCGATGGGTCGTGTGGCGTGCGAAACGTTCATTACGACCGGATTGGTCATCGTTGGGGGAGAAATTACCACCAAGACCTATATCGATGTGCAAAAACTTGTCCGCCGCGTTTTGACCGACATTGGATACACAGACCATAAATACGGCTTTAATTCCGTGACCTGCGGAGTTTTAAACGCTATCGTCGGCCAGTCGCCGGACATCGCTCAAGGTGTCGATGCGGGCGGCGCCGGTGACCAGGGGATCATGATCGGCTATGCCTGCGATGAAACTCCCGAACTCATGCCGTTGCCGATCGTCCTGGCCCATAAACTTGTTCAGCGGGTCGAAGAGGTCAGAAAGAACGGGACACTAAAATATCTGGGGCCGGATTGCAAGAGCCAGGTCACGGTCGAATACGAAGATGGAACACCCAAGCGCGTTGATGCCGTTGTTCTGGCCTGCCAGCATACCGAGGAAATTCTGGATAAAACCGGCAAGAAAATTACTGATGAAGCTCGAAATGAAATTATTAAAACGATTGCCACACCGATCCTTGGCAAATTAACGGACAGCCAGACAAAATATTACGTTAATGAAACAGGTAAGTTCGTTGTCGGAGGCCCGCAATCGGACACGGGGATGACCGGCCGCAAGATCATCGTGGATACCTATGGCGGCGTTGTTTCGCACGGCGGCGGCGCTTTCTCCGGCAAGGACCCGACCAAGGTCGACCGTTCCGCGACTTACATGGCCCGCTATGTCGCCAAGAATATCGTGGCGGCCAAACTGGCGCACAAGTGCTGGGTCCAGTTCAGTTATGTCATCGGCCGCGCCGATCCGGTCAGTGTTATGATCGATACCTTCGGAACCGGCAAGATCTCCGAGCAGGATCTCGTGGATCTGGTCCGTAAGAATTTTGATCTCACCCCGCAGGGGATCATCCGGGATCTCGATTTGCAAAAACCGATTTACCAGAAAACGGCCGCGTACGGACATTTCGGCCGGGAAGAATTTTCATGGGAAAAAACATCCAAAGCCGCCGCGCTGGAAAAGGCGGCAACGGCCTTGCGGTAAAAACGCGCAAGCAGAACGTATTGGCTGTACCGAGACAAAAGATCATGGTTAACGAAGTTAACGACTACAAAGTCAAAGATATGTCCCTGGCCTTGTGGGGCCACAAGGAAATCGAACTGGCGGAGGCAGAAATGCCAGGGTTAATGGCCTTGCAGGAGCGACATAAAGGTAAAAAGCCGCTGGCGGGTGCGCGGATCACCGGATCCCTGCATATGACCATTCAAACGGCGGTCCTCATTAAAACTTTAAAAGCGCTGGGAGCTGACGTGCGTTGGGCCAGTTGTAATATTTTTTCCACCCAGGATCACGCGGCCGCGGCCATCGCCGATCTGGGGATCCCGGTGTTTGCCTGGAAAGGTGAAACGCTTGAGGAATATTGGTGGTGCACCGAGCGCGCGCTGGCGTTCCCCGGCGGTAAGGGGCCGAATCTTATTGTCGATGACGGCGGCGATGCCACCTTGATGGTGCATAAAGGTTGCGAAGCTGAGAAAGATCCGCGCGTGCTGGACAAAAAAGTCGATACGGAGGATGAAACGGCTTTATATTTGTGTTTGAAGAAACTCTTGACCCAGGATAAAACAAGATGGCAGCGCGTCGCTAAAGAGATCAAGGGCGTTTCGGAGGAAACCACCACCGGCGTCCACCGGCTTTATCAGATGATGAAGGAAAATAAATTGTTATTTCCGGCCTTTAATGTCAATGACTCGGTCACCAAATCCAAATTCGATAATCTTTACGGCTGCCGGGAATCGCTGGCCGACGGGATCAAGCGAGCCACGGATATCATGTTGGCCGGAAAAGTTGTCATTGTCTGCGGCTACGGCGACGTGGGCAAAGGCTGCGCGCAATCGATGCGCAGCTACGGCGCCCGTGTCCTCATCACCGAGATCGACCCGATCTGCGCCTTGCAGGCGTCCATGGAAGGATATGCCGTGCGAACGCTGGAAAGCGCATTGTCCGAAGGAAACATCTATGTTACCGCGACGGGAAATTGCGAAGTCATTACCGTGGAACATATGGCGAAAATGAAAGACAAGGCGATTGTGTGCAACATCGGCCACTTTGATAATGAAATTCAGATCGGCGCTTTAGAACGCGTGCCCGGCATCAAAAAGATCAACGTCAAACCGCAAGTCGATGAATATCGCTTCCCGGATGGTCATTCCGTGATCATTCTGGCGGAAGGCCGGTTGGTCAATCTGGGCTGCGCCACAGGACATTCCTCTTTTGTCATGAGCAACTCATTTACCAACCAGACCTTGGCCCAGATCGAACTCTGGCAGAATACGCACAAGGTCGGCGTTTACCGTCTCCCCCAAACGCTTGATGAGGAAGTCGCCCGGCTGCATTTGGACCTTCTTGGGGCAAAACTTACCAAGCTCACGCGCAAGCAAGCCGATTACATCGGCGTCCCCGTTGAGGGGCCCTATAAGTCGGAACACTATCGTTATTAGTTTTTCGTAGGAATCCAAAGTCCCCCAACAGGTTGCGTAAGATCAAGCAATCAGCATTGCATTTGACGCTAAGGCGCCTGCTGTGTTAAAATAATCCCCAATTTATTATCTTTATTATTTGAAAACACCAGAAAGGAAAACCGATGGCTAAAATTTATTATGATAAAGATGCCGATTTAAATGTATATAAAGGCCGGACCATCGCCATTGTGGGCTATGGTATTCAGGGCCGGGGCCAGGCGTTAAGCCTGCGCGATAGCGGCTTGAATGTTTTAGTCGCGCAAAGGCCGGGCGGCGTCAATTATGACCAGGCCAGGAAGGACGGTTTCGAGCCGGTTGAAGCGGATGTGGCGGCGAAAAAGGCCGATGTCATCATGATCCTGACCCAGGACCATGTGCAGGGCGAACTTTATCGCAAGTCCATCAAGCGGTATCTGAAAAAAGGAAAATCTTTGGCCTTTTCCCACGGATTTAATATCCATTTCGGACAGATCAAGCCGTCGGCGGATGTGGATGTGTGGATGATCGCGCCCAAAGGGCCGGGGGCGCTGGTACGCCGGCAATTCGAAGAAGGCAAAGGTGTTCCATGCCTGGTCGCGATCTATCAAAACGCGTCGGGGAACGCCTTGAAGGACGCGTTGGCGTATGCCAAGGGCATCGGCGGCGGCCGCGCGGGAATTTTTGAAACGACTTTTAAGGAAGAAACCGAAACCGATCTTTTTGGTGAGCAGGTTGTTTTGTGCGGTGGAACAAGCGCGTTGATCAAAGCCGGTTACGAGACCCTCATCGAAGCGGGCTACGCGCCGGAGATGGCATACTTTGAATGTGTGCATGAATTAAAATTGATCGTCGATCTGATCTATGAAGGCGGGATCATCGGCATGCGCCAGCGGGTTTCCGACACGGCGGAATATGGAGATTACACGCGTGGACCACGCATCATCACCGAGCGCACCCGCAAGGAAATGAAAAAGATCTTAAAAGAGATTCAGTCTGGCAAGTTCGCGCGGGAATGGATGCGTGAGAATAAAAAAGGCCGGCCGAATTTCAACAAGTACCGGGAAGATTCCCAAAATCATCCCGTTGAAAAAGTCGGCAAAGAATTGCGCGCCATGATGTCGTGGATGAAGAAATGAAGCTTCACTTAGGCTGCGGCACGAAGAAATTGGAAGGCTGGATCAATATCGATTCGGTGCCGGAATGCCGGCCGGATCTGGTACACGACATCACCAAGCCTTTGCCGTATGCCGATCAGGCGGCCGACGAACTGCTCGCTGAAGACCTGCTGGAACACTTTGATAAATATATCCGGTATCTGGTTTTTTATGAATGGACGCGGGTATTGAAGGTCGGCGGAAAAATCACACTGCAAGTGCCGGATTTTAAAACGATCCTTTTGCGGTATTTTAAGTTCGGATACGATAATTTCGTGGATTTTATTTTCGGCGAGAATTTGTGGGAATCCAGGATTTATATCGGACATTTCGGTAATCATAAATGGGGATATTCGCAAAAGACGTTAAAAGAGTTCGTCAATATTTTTGGGATTGAAACAACGAATATTCGTAGAATCGGTTTGAATATCCGACTCGAAGGCGTTAAAGGCCGGCATGTCACGCTCGATGAACTGGATAATGTCACGATATATTCGCACGCCAATCGATTTGGCAATGGGCAAGAACGGGTAACGTTAAAATTCGCCCGTGAAGCTATTAAAAAGTTTCAGGAAACGACCGAAAAGTCAGGGGCATTACGATGAGTCAGGACCAGGACAGGGTTTTTATTTTTGATACAACGCTGCGCGACGGCGAGCAGGCGCCCGGTGCGAGCATGAACGAGCGCGAAAAGCTGGAGATCGCCCACGCGCTGGAGCGCTTGGGCGTTGATATCATCGAGGCCGGATTTCCGGTCATTTCCAAGGGCGACTTTGATTCGGTCAAATCTGTTGCGAAACATATCAAAGGTTCGATCGTCTGCGGCCTGGCCCGTTCTTTGGAAGCCGATATCGACGCGGCGGCGGATGCGTTAAAGGCCGCGGCCCGCTCGCGCATCCATGTCTTTCTGGCAACGTCCCGGATCCATATGCAGCACAAGCTGAAGAAAACCCAGGACGAGATCCTGCAGATGGCCGTTGATGCCGTTAGATATGCCCGCCACAAGACCGCGGATGTGGAATTTTCTCCCGAAGACGCGTCGCGCTCCGAAAAATTGTTTTTGTATCGCATTCTGGAGGCGGTCATTGATGCCGGGGCCACAACCGTCAATATCCCGGATACGGTCGGCTACGCGACCCCGGCCGAATATGGACAACTGATCGCGGATATTAAAAATAACGTCCCCAATATCGGCAAGGCGATCATTTCCGTCCATTGTCATGATGATCTGGGGTTGGCTGTCGCCAACTCCTTGTCGGCGGTGCGTAACGGCGCCCGGCAGGTCGAATGCACCATCAACGGCATCGGCGAGCGGGCGGGCAACGCGTCCATGGAAGAGATCGTGATGGCTTTAAAGACGCGTTCCGATATCTACGGTTGTGTCACTAATATCAATACACCGGAAATTTGCCGGGTTTCGCGGCTGGTCAGTAAGTATACCGGGTTTACGGTCCCACCCAACAAGGCGATCGTCGGTAACAACGCTTTTCGCCATGAAGCCGGCATCCATCAGGACGGCATCCTGAAGGAGCGTTCCACCTATGAGATCATGCGTCCGGAAGACGTCGGATTCGTGGGAACGGGATTGGTCTTGGGTAAACATTCCGGCCGGCACGCCTTTCGCGTGCGGCTGAAACATCTGGGCATTGATCTGACGGACACGCAGGCAGAGCAGGCGTTCGAGCGCTTCAAACGCGTTGCCGACAAGAAAAAACAGATCTTCGATGAAGATCTGGTCGCCATCGTTGAGGATGAGATCAAGGCCGTGGAAAAGACCTGGAGCCTGGTCAGCCTGGCCACCAAAAGCGGGACCAACATCAAAACGGAAGTGACGATCGTCTTGAGATCAAAGACGAAAACGTATAAAAAAAGTTCTTCCGGCGATGGGCCCGTCGATGCCTGTTACAAAGCGATCGATGCCGTCACCAAGGTCAAGGGGAAGCTGCTGGATTATTCGATCCATTCCGTCACGCAGGGCAAGGACGCTTTGGGTGAAGTAACGATCAAGGTTAAATTCAGGGACAAAAGTGTCATCGCGCATGGGGCCAGCACCGATATCCTGGAAGCCTCCGCCAAGGCCTATATCAACGCCCTCAATAAAGTCGTCGCGCCAACAGCAAAATCCCCCGGAAAGTAATTCGCATGGATGTTCAAAGTGCTGTCTACGGAATCATCGGTTATCCCGTAGCCCACAGTTTGTCGCCCTTGATGCACAATGCCGCCTTCAAAGAACTGGGCGTTGATGCCGTCTACAAACTTTTCCCGTTGAAAGAAAACGAACTTGATGGATTTTTCGCCCAGTTGCGCGAACCCTCAAGCCCCATCTTCGGGTTGAACGTTACGGTACCGTACAAGGAACGGGTCATTAAATATCTGGGCAATATCACGCCGTTGGCCCAGAAGATCATGGCGGTCAACACCATCGTTATTACTAAGGAGCGCAAATTGATCGGATATAACACGGATGCGCCGGCGTTTCTGTCGCATTTGGTCGAATTGAAATTCAATACCCGGGATAAGAAAATCGCGATCCTAGGTTCCGGAGGCGCGGCGCGGGCGATCCTGGCGATCTTGTGCATGATCCCGGAACGGCCGGATTCGATCAAAATATACAACCGTACTCCCGAACGACTTGATATTCTGCTGGAAGATCTGCGCACGCGCATCGATATCAGCATTGTCGAACCCGTGAGGAGCATTGACGACCTGGATATTCCTGGTGCCGATCTTTTGATCAACACGACATCCGTAGGATTAAAACCCGGTGATCCCGGTCTGGTCGATGAAGAGTTGCTTCATCGAAAGTTGTTGGTGTACGATCTTGTTTACAATCCGCCCCTG
The DNA here is from genome assembly GCA_016212005.1 of Candidatus Omnitrophota bacterium. GTDB lineage: Bacteria > Omnitrophota > Gorgyraeia > Zapsychrales > Zapsychraceae > UBA10015. The sequence goes on from JACRHP010000009.1 coordinate 18,872, forward strand.
ACACCGCTTTTGAAGATGGCCCAAAAGCGTGGGGCGCACGTAGCTAATGGGCTGAGCATGCTGTATTATCAAGGAGTGCTTGCCTTCCAGCACTGGGCGAACGTCCAGCTCGATGATGACGTCAAGCTCAAAATGCGCCAGGCATTGGAAAAAGGCGCGAGTCAATCCGTGAGGAAATAATATGAACATTTTTATGTTTATTTTGGGCGCGATCGTGGGAAGTTTTTTGAACGTGTGCATCGTGCGCATGCCGCATGAGAAATCCGTCGTCAAGCCGCGGTCGCATTGCGTCCACTGCAGAAAACAGCTTTTGTGGTATGACAACATTCCGTTTGTCAGTTATATTCTTCTCAAGGGTCGTTGCCGGTTTTGCGGGCAAAAAATTTCCCCGCGGTATTTTTTGGTCGAACTTATTACGGCGGTCACCTTTGTTGTGTTTTATCAGTATTTCGGTCTGACCGCGCTTTTGCCGGCCTATCTGACCATGGTCTGCGGGTTCATTGTGGCCACCTTTGTCGATTTTGAACACCGGATCATCCCCGATGAGATCAGTGTGGGAGGGATGGTAGCGGGGATATTATTTAGCGCGTTCGTCCCCCAATTACATGGAATAGATGCCGGCACCGGTCCCTTGATCTTGGCCCATTTAAAATCTTTAGGCTGGTCATTGGTTGGTGTTTTGGTCGGAGGTGGAGCCATTTACGCGATGGGACTCTTGGGAGATTTTTTGTTTAAGAAGGAATCGATGGGAGGCGGGGACGTGAAGCTCATGGCGATGGTAGGGGCTTTCCTGGGATGGAAACTGGCTATTTTGACTTTTTTCCTGGCTCCGTTTTTTGGGGCTGTTTACGGGATCGTGGAAATGCTGCGCACAAAGAAAACGGCCATTGCCTATGGGCCGTTTTTGGTGGCCGGCGCCCTGATCAGTCTCTTTAAAGGCGAAGCCTTGATAGAATGGATGATGCATGGATACGGGTTGTATTAATTGACTCCTAAATTGACAGGGTTGGGGGCGCATGTTACAATTCCCCCATGTCCAAAAAGAATATCGCGCTCATTGGGTTCATGGGTTCTGGTAAGTCTGTGGTATCCAAGAAGTTAGCTGCTATTTTAAAACGGGAAGCAATTTCAACGGATGACTGGATCGAGCGGCGCGAAGGCCGGTCGATCAACCGGATATTTGAGGAATCCGGCGAGCCGTATTTCCGGGAACAGGAAACCCAGGCGGTGCGGGAAGTTGCCGGAAAAGAGCCGGTCGTTATCGACTGCGGCGGCGGTGTTGTCCTGAACCCGCAAAATATCAAAGAACTACGAAAAAAAAGCATTATCGTCTTTTTGGCTGCCTCCCCCAAAACCGTTTACCAGCGCATTAAAGACAAAGAGGACAGACCGTTATTAAAAACGGCCGATCCGCAAACGAGGATCCGTCAGCTGATGGACCAGCGTCAATCTTTTTACGCGCAAGCCGATTATACAGTCGTGACGGACAAAAAAACAGTGCAGCAGGTTTGTGAGGAGATTCTTCATTTACTAGCCCATGAATGAACTGGACGCTTTATTAATTCTGAACGCCATCCCCGGGATGGGTAATGCGACCATCCGCAAGCTCCTGGAATATTACGGCGGCGCTTTAAAAGTTTTGTCGTTGTCTGAAGGACAGCTGACCGCCGACCAGGCCGTATCTCCCGGGCTTGCCGCGGCGATTGTTCAATTCCCCAAAGATGAGTTTTTGCGCTGCGAAAAGGCGTTTGTTACGCGCCAGGATATCCGCGTCCTGACATTCCAGGACAAGGAGTATCCTTCCCGGTTGCGCGATATCGCCGACGCGCCGGTCGTCATCTATGTCCGCGGACAACTGGTCAGCGACAGCTCACCGGCGATTGCCGTTGTCGGTTCCCGGCGGGCCAGTTTGTACGGGATGGGAGTTGCGGAACAATTTGCCGGACGTCTTGCGGAACTGGGGATTACCGTTGTTTCGGGCATGGCCAAAGGGATCGACGCGGCCGCCCACCGCGGCGCCTTGCGCGCCGGCGGGGCCACGGTCGCGGTCCTCGGCTGCGGGCTGAACACGATTTATCCGCCGGAAAATGAAAAACTTTTCGCGGAAATCACCGCCGGCGGAGCCGTCGTCTCGGAATTTCCCATGACCATGCCGCCCATCGCGCATAATTTCCCCCGGCGCAACCGTATTATCAGCGGGCTGTCGCTGGGCGTCATTGTGGTTGAGGCCGCCCAGAAAAGCGGGGCCCTGATCACCGCGGACTTTGCCCTGGAACAAGGGCGGGAGGTTTACGCGGTGCCGGGAAACGTCAACAGCGCGACCTCCCAGGGAGTCCATAATCTTATCAAGCAAGGGGCGAAACTGGTAACTTCCGTGGAGGATATCCTGGAAGACCTGAGCCCGCATCTGCGGGGCGCCACGGACGAGACGCGCAAAGATGCGCCTGTAAAAGAAAGCAAAGATCTGACAGCGCTGACGCAGGCGGAACGACTGGTTTATGATTCCATCAACGACCGGCCGGTCCATATCGATGATCTGGCCGACCGCTGCGGGACGGACGTCCTGCGCATGACAGTGGCGTTGTCCCGACTGGAATTAAAACATCTCATTAAACAATTACCAGGCAAATTATTCGTGAGGTAGGTTGAGCATGGTTAAAGCGATCGTTATCGTCGAATCTCCGGCAAAGGTCAAGACTATCAACAAATTTTTGGGGGAAAAATTCAAAGTACTTTCCTCCATGGGGCACCTGATCGATTTGCCCAAATCCACGCTTGGCGTCGATATCGAGAACAATTTCCAGCCGAAATTCATCGTTTTGCGGGATAAATCCAAACTGTTGACCAAGTTGAAAAAAGAGATCGGCAACGCCAAGGAGATCTATTTCGCCACCGACCCGGACCGGGAAGGAGAGGCGATCGGCTGGAATCTCATTGAACATATCGGCGATGGCAAAAAAGTTTACCGTGTTACGTTCCAGGAGATCACGAAAGAAGCAGTCCTGGAGGCCTTCAAACATCCCCGTGAGTTCGACCGCAAGAAGATCGACGCGCAGGTGGCCCGCCGCATTCTCGATCGCATCGTCGGCTACAAGATCAGTCCTTTGTTATGGAAAAAAGTGGGATCCCGCATGAGCGCCGGGCGTGTCCAATCGGTGGCGTTGCGGATCATTGTCGAGCGGGAACGCGAGATCAAAAGTTTTGTTCCCCAGGAATACTGGCAGATCAGTGTTGACCTCCAAAAACAGGGATATACCGATTTGCTGAATGCTTCGCTGGAGAAAATCAATGGTGAAAAGGCCGAATTGGCGAATAAGGCGCAGACGGACAAGATATTAGCAGAGATCAAAGACGAAAAATTCGTGATTTCCGCTATTTCAGAACGTGAAGTCCAGCGCCGGCCTGGCCCGCCGCTGATTACCAGCACGTTGCAACAGGAAGCGTTCAATAAGTTGCGTTTTAACGCCAACCGTACCATGCTCATCGCCCAGCAATTGTATGAAGGGATCGAGCTGGGAAACGGTGAAGTCCTTGGTCTTATCACCTACATGCGCACCGATTCGGTGAACATTTCCGCGGACGCCATGTCCAAGTTACGGGATTTTATCAAAACGAGCTATGGCAACAAGTATTTGCCGGATGAACCAAATAAATATAAATCCAAAAAATCCGCCCAGGAAGCGCATGAAGCGATCCGGCCGACGGATGTTTTGCGCAAGCCTGAAGATATCCAGAAATTCCTCGATCCCCACCAATACAAGCTTTACGAATTGATCTGGCGGCGGTACGTCAGCGCGCAGATGACCGCGGCGGTTTACGAGCAAAAACGCGTCGAGGTCCAATCGGGTAAATATCAGTGGAACGCTTCCGGGTCGACGCTTCTTTTTGACGGGTTCCTCACCTTGATTCGTGATGAGCAGGAAGAGGAAACAAAGATCGATTTTTCGCATTACGTCCAAGGGGATGTTCTTAAGCTGATCGAAGTGCATCCCACCCAGCATTTCACCAAACCACCGCCGCGTTTTTCGGACGCGAGCCTTGTCAAGGCGCTGGAAGAGGACGGCATCGGCCGGCCAAGCACGTATGCTGCTACCGTCGAAACTCTTGTGTACCGCAATTACGTTACCCGCGAACGCGGTTATTTGACACCGACGGAATTGGGCATATCGATCTGCGACCTCCTCGTGGGATATTTTTCGAAAATCATGGATGTCGGATTTACCGCGCAGATGGAAGAAAAGCTGGACCTGGTCGAGGAAGGGAATCTTGAGTATCCCAAACTGCTCGCGGAATTTTATAAACCGTTCCAGGAAGAACTCGTTTTTGCTGAAAGCAACATCGTCAAGCAGCACGAGTTTGTCGACAAATATTGTCCGCAATGCGGTAAGCAGATGCAGGTCAAATGGGGCCGCCGGGGGAAATTTTTGAGCTGCTCGGGGTTCCCGGAATGCAAATTCGCCCAGCCGTTTTCCACCGGTGTCAAATGTCCGCTGGAAAATTGCGGCGGGGAGCTCATCAAGCGTCAGTCCAGGCGCGGCGCTTTCTACGGCTGCAGTCATTATCCCAAGTGCACGTATGTGAGCAGAGAATTGCCGGGTGAGGGCGACAAGGCGGCGTAACCGGCCGGCGTTCATGGCAGGGCACATCCAATAACCGGTATATATGGACCGTTATATCGACAAATTCCTTACCTACCTCGAAGTTGAAAAAAATTATTCCGGGCATACCATCATCAACTACGGGATTGACCTGCGCGAGTTCGCCCGGTTCGCCGCCTCGACCTCGCTTGAGAAGATCGATTATTTGTTCCTGCGCCGTTTCCTCGCGCATATCCGTACCAAACAATACCTGCCCAGGACGCTGACCCGCAAACTTTCCGCCCTGCGCAGTTTTTTCAAATTTCTCCACAGGGAGGGACACATCCGCAGCAACCCGGCGGTCCTTTTGATGTCCCCCAAACGCGAAAAACGTTTGCCAAAATTTTTGACGGAAGAAGAAGTGACAAAATTTCTGGAGATCCCCCGGGGCGACAACCTCATGGGCAAACGCGACCGGGCGATCCTGGAAACGCTTTACAGCGCCGGTATCCGCGTCAGCGAGCTCGTTGGACTTAATGTCGAGCACGTCGATTTGATCGGCAATATCGCCAAGGTGTCCGGCAAAGGGAAAAAAGAGCGGCTTGTCCCCCTGGGGAGCAAGGCGGTCGAGGCGATCAAAGATTATCTGGATAACCGCAAAAAGGATTCTAACACGCTTTTTCTTAATAAAAACGGCACACGGTTATCCTCGCGCAGTGTAGGCACGATCGTCCATAAATATATCAAGCTGGTCAGCGCGACACAGGATATCTCCCCGCACGTTTTGCGGCACACTTTTGCCACGCACCTGTTAAACCGCGGGGCGGACCTGCGTTCAGTCCAGGAGTTGCTCGGCCACGTCAACCTTTCCACCACCCAGATCTACACGCATGTCACGACCGACCGCTTGAAGAAAGTGTATGACCAGGCCCATCCCAGGGCCTAGCCCTTCGACAAGCTTGCCGAAGGGCTCAGGGCGGGTGGTGAGCCTGTCGAACCACTAGCAGGAGATAGCCGTGTTTATCGTTTATGACATCATTTTTAGCGTTCTGGTGTTGCTGTATTTGCCTTATCTTGTCTGCAATGGAAAATGGCATGGCGAGTTCTGGACGCGGCTGGGATTGCGGCCGTTGCCCGTTCCCGCGGCCGAAGAGAAAAAAACAATCTGGGTCCACGCGGTCAGCGTCGGCGAAATATTGGCCGTTGTCCCGCTTGTCCAGGGGTTGCGCGAACGGTTCCCGGGACATGGGCTTGTTGTTTCCACCGTTACCCGGACAGGATACGCTCTGGCCAGGGAGAAATTGCAGATGACAGGCACTGTCATTTACGCGCCGGTCGATTTCAGCTGGGCCGTCCGCCGTTATGTCAAGACGCTTAAACCCGTTCTTTATATTTCTGCGGAAACGGAAATATGGCCGAATCTGTACACGTTTTTGCATCGGAGCCGTGTCCTTGTTATCCAGGTCAACGGCCGCATATCGGACCGGGCATTCGCCGGATACAAAAAGGTCGGTTTTCTGACGCGCCGGGTGCTGGCCTGCGTGTCCGGCTTTTACATGCAAACCGAAGAAGATGCCGGAAGGATTGTCCTGCTGGGGGCGTCCCCGCAACGCGTGCGCGTTGTTGGAAATTTGAAATTCGATCAGGCCCAAAGGGAGACATCGTTGAACAAAAAACAACTGGGCTTTGACGACACTGTCCAGTTGCTGGTTGCCGGGAGCACTTACCCGGGAGAAGAAGAGATCGTCCTTGCGGCATTCCAACAGTTGTCCGGAGAATTCCCGGCGTTGCGCCTGGTTCTCGCTCCGCGCCACGTGGAAAGGGCCGAAGAAATCGTCCGTCTTGTTCAAAACAAGGGGTTCCAGCCGCGGCGGTTTTCCAGCTTGCCGCAAGACAAGGAGGCCGGCCGCACTATTTTGATCGTTGATCGTTTTGGGTACCTGCGCGATATTTACAGTTTGGCCGATTGTGTTTTTATCGGGAAATCTTTGCGCGGCCGCGGCGGGCAGAATATGATCGAGCCGTTGTCCTTCGGCAAGCCGACTTTTGTCGGTCCGCATACGGAAAACTTTCGTGATGTTGTGCGGATCTTTGAGAAGACCGGCGCGCTTATCCGGGTGGAGGATGGGCCCGGACTGATTGCGCAGGTCCGGCGGGTACTGGCCGATCCGCCGCGATTACCGGTCATTGCTGCCGCCGCTATCGAGGAGAGCAGGAAACATCAGGGCGCGACGCAAAGGACTTTGGAAATCATTGGAGATATTTTGAAACCATGAGGCAGTTTTTTTACAATGTGGTAACGGACCGGGCGGACAGCATCGGGATAAAAATGCTTCAGGCCATTTTATTGCCGCTGTCGTATGTTTACCGGTCCGGCGTCCAGTTGACGGCCGCCTTGTATCGAAAGGGGATCCTAAAACAATCTCATCTGCCCCGGCCGGTCATCAGTGTCGGGAATATTACGGCGGGAGGGACGGGGAAGACCCCTTTGGTCGCCAGGGTCGCCCAAATTTGCCAGGGGTTCGGGATGAAGCCGGTCATTTTAACCCGTGGATATATGGGGCGGGGGATAGGAAGTGGCTGTGAGAAAAGCGACGAGGCGGCCATGCTGGGAAAAATACTGCCGGACGTCCCTGTTTTGCCCGGGGCCGACCGGATCAAAAGTGCCCAGGCATTTCTGGGAGGGGATCAGGCCGATATTTTTATCCTGGACGACGGTTTTCAGCAATGGCGCCTGGCCCGGGACATGGACATCGTGGTCATCGACGCCACGGACCCGTGGGGAAACGGCAAAACTCTTCCCCGCGGAATTTTGCGGGAACCGCTCGCCGCGCTGCGCAGGGCCGACTGGATCATCCTTACCAAGACAGATTCAAGCCGGGCGAGAACCGCGCACCTCCGCCAGCGTTTCAAAGAAATTGGATGTACGCAGCCCGTCCTGGAATCTGTCCACCAGCCGGTTTCTGTCGAGGATTTAGATTCGGGAGGAAATTATCCGCCTGAAATATTGGCCGGCCGCAAAGTTTGCGTTCTATGCGGATTGGGCGCGCCGGAGATCTTTAGTGAGACCTTGACGCGTCTGGGGGCGGAAATTTCCCGCGCATTTAACTTTACCGATCATCACGTCTATAGTAAAACGGATATTACGTCGATCGCGCAGTATTGCAAAGCGAACCATGTCAGGGCCGTTATTACCACACAAAAAGACGCCGTTAAACTGACCGGTTGGCGTGAAGAGTTACGCGAAGGCGTGGACGTTCAGCTCTTCGCGCTTAATATCGAACTTGTCCTGGCTAATGGAAAAGAAAAAAATGCCTTCGTTCAGCGAATCGCTGATTTTTCACAGCGTTAACTGGTTGGGTGGTTTTATGCGGTTGCTGCCGCTTCAGGCGGCGCTATGGATCAGCCGTCTTGTCGGCACGCTGGCCTATTATTTTGATATCCGCCACAAGACAATCGCCTACGCCAATATCAAGGCCGTCTTCGCCGATTCCAGATCTCCCGCTGAAATCCGGCGCATGACCAAAGAACTATTTCGGAATTACGCGCAGAATTTTATCGATTTATTCCGCCTGCCGCTGGTAACTCCCCAGAATTTCCAGGACCTGATCACCGTTGAAGGTATCGAGAATCTTTCCCTTGGCCTTGGCCAGGGGAAAGGCGCGATCATGCTGGCCATGCACTTCGGCAGCTGGGAACTGGCCAACCTTTCCTGCGCCATGCTCAAATTGCCTTATAAAGTTATTGTCAAACCGCAGACGCGGTATACCCGTCTGGAAGAGCTTTTAAATTCCTACCGTTCCTGCGGCGGTTACGTTGTCCTTAACCGGGGGATGGGGACCCGGGACTTCGTGCGGAGCTTGCAGAGCAATGAGGTCATCGGGATGGTGGTCGACCAAGGCGGGCGCGACGGGGTCCTCGTACCGTTTTTTGGACGCAACGCTTCTATGTCGGTAGGGGCGATCCGCATGGGGCTTAAATGGGGAGTCCCGATTTGTTTTAGCGTCATCCATCGTCAGCCGGGCGGCCGGCACAAAATGATCGTCCATAAACCCCTGGAACTGGTCAACACGGGGCGTACGGAGGAAGACATCGTTGCCAATCTTTCCCAAATCACGAAGATCATGGAAGATTATATCCGGCGTTATCCCTCGGAGTATATGTGGTTTTATAAAATCTGGAAATATTCCGACCAGACCTCCATCACAATCTTGAGCGACGAGAAAACAGGACATCTGCGCCAGTCCCAGGCCGTGGCCCGGTTATTGCAAAAAGCCCTGGCCGAACGTGAAATCCGTTCCAGCGTCCAGGAAGTCCCGGTCCGGTTTAAAGGCGAATTCCACCGGAACCTTTTCGCCGTTTTGAGCCTGTGTTTACCGCCGTTTTTCCATCAAGGGCATCTGGAATATCTGAAATGGTTTTTAACGGGTGAATCTTACGGCCGGGCAATCCGGGTCAAGTCGGATTTTATTGTCTCCTGCGGTTCATCCGTCGCGGCGGTTAACTATTTTCTGGCAAAGGACCATGGCGCCAAAAGTGTCGTGGTCCTCAAGCCCGGGATCCTGGGATACAGGAAATTCAACCTGGTGATATTGCCGCGACATGAAATGCCGCGTCAGGTCCCGGCGGGGCCGCGTTTGGTGGAAACGTTGGGGGCCCCGAACCTGATCACCCCGGAATATCAGCAGGAACAATCGCAGGGACTGCTCAAGCGATATTCACATTTAAAGAATAACCTGAAGATCAAGATCGGCCTTTTTATCGGCGGCGATTCGAAGGATATCTTTTTAAGCGAACACCTGTTGAAAGTTTTGGTCCACCAGCTCACCGAGGTGGCGCAGGAGATCAGCGCGGACATCCTGGTGACAACCTCACGGCGTACTCCGGCGGCCGTTGAAGAATTACTGCAAAAAAGGCTGCGCAAACATCCGCGGTGTCCGCTCCTCGTTATCGCCAATGAAGATGACGTGCCCGAAGCGGCAGGAGGCATGATGGGGTTGTCGGACATCCTGGTCGTTTCCGGAGACAGCATCTCGATGATCTCGGAAGCGGCCAGTTCCGGGAAGAAGACCATTGTCTTCCTGCCGGAACTGCGCCAGAAAGAGCAGCGGAAATCGAACAAACATCTGGCATTCATTGAACAGTTAGGGGCGGAAGGTTATCTTTTTGCCAGCAGCATCAAGGACATCGGCCGCGCCGTTTATGATATCGCCAAGGGCAAGATCCAGACCAAGCCGCTCAACGATAACCTGGTGATACTCGATGCCCTCCGGAAAATTATTTAAAATTTATCGCGTGGAGCCCCACGGGTTAACACCCGTGGCCCCTCTATTTTCCGGTTCCGCGTTGTTCCGGATGGCTTGAGGGATAGTGATTCGGCGGTGGTTTGTGAGGAACAGATTGTTTGAAAAATATATATTTTATGGAGTATAGTTCCTTATAATTGACATATTATATGGAATATGCTAATATTATCCTATGAAAATACCTCGGTTTTATCAGGATTTAACTCCCTACCTTAAGCCAAACAATGTCCTGGTCATTTATGGGCCGCGGCAGGTCGGCAAGACCACGCTGATTCAGGATTTTCTGGCCACCGTTCCGGGGCGCTATAAGCTGGATTCAGGAGATAACATCCGGATACAGACCGTTCTGGGGTCGCAGGATTTTGACGTGATCAAAGAATACGCGCAAGGATATTCTTTGATCGTTATCGATGAAGCCCAAAGAATTCCCAACGTCGGCCAGGGATTGAAAATTCTGGTGGATCAGCTTCCCGGTATTCAGGTGATCGCGACGGGTTCTTCCTCTTTTGAACTGGCCGGGCAAGTGGGGGAACCGCTCACCGGGAGAAAAACTACGCTGACATTGTATCCGGTATCGCAGTTGGAATTGCGGGGCCTTTATAACACTTATGAATTGAAAAACAACCTGGAGCATTGGCTTGTCTTCGGGGGGTATCCCGAAATCACCGCGGTAGGATCAAAAAGTGAAAAGATCCGCTTGCTGGAAGAATTAGTGCAATCGTATTTATTCAAGGATATCCTGGAGCTGGAACAGGTCAAGAGTTCCAGGACCCTTATGGACCTGTTACGCCTGTTGGCATTCCAGGTGGGCAAGGAAGTCTCGTTAAACGAACTGGGACAGCAGGTCGGCGTGGACACCAAGACGGTGGCGCGCTATCTGGACCTCTTTGAAAAGGCGTTTGTCGTTTACAATCTGCGCGGCTTTAGCCGCAACCTGCGGTCCGAGATCGTGAGGAAAGGCAAGTATTATTTTTATGACAACGGCATCCGCAACGGCGTGATCTCAAATTTTAACGAGATGGGACTCCGTAACGACGCCGGAGAATTGTGGGAGAATTTCCTGTTTATGGAACGGCTCAAGAAACGGTCTTATCAGAATATATATGCCAACAGTTATTTCTGGCGGACGTGGGAACGCCAGGAAATCGATTTGATCGAAGAGCGGGAGGGCAAATTGTTCGCATTTGAATTCAAGTGGGGCAAAGACAAAACCAAACTGCCGAAGCAATGGGCCGCGGCCTATCCCGAAGCGTTGTTTGAGGTCATTGACAGAGAAAATTATTTAGAATTTATCGCGTGAAGCCCCACGGGTTAACACCCGTGGCCCCTCTATTTTTAGGACTCCGTCCGTGGGGCGGGATCCTGGCCAGAACGCCTTCATTCACGCCTTTACAGACGTGGCGTTCTGGCGTCAGGGTAGATTTTTCGGGCCCGGCAAAGATTGCGCGTCATTCTTGCCGTCCACGGGACCCACGGCGCCAAGAAAGAGCGGCCGGGTACAACCCGATCCTGAATTTGACAATCGTGCTGTAATATGTTACAGTAACAACTGTAAATAACGCAGAGCAACAGAATATGATCAACTTGCGCTCCCAAATCACACAAAAGGTCCTGGGGTATTTCTACCTCCACGAAGACGCAGAAATGTACATCAATGAAACGGCCCGCCGGCTTGGTCTTGACAGTGGTAATCTCACCAGAAAATTCGAGGAGTTGGAAAGCCAGGGGATCCTCAAGAGCCGGTGGAAGGGGGCCCAGCGGTATTATTCGCTTGATAAGGAATTCTCGCTTTATCAGGAATATAAAAAAATTATCAAAAAAACCGTTGGTTTTGAAGAAATCTTGCGCGCTTCTTTAAAATCACTTGCAGGCATTCAACAAGCTGTTGTCTTCGGCTCTTACGCGGCTGATAAAATGGATCCCAAAAGCGATATTGATGTATTGGTCATCGGAGATCATGACACGGTGGAACTGCAAAAAGTAATTGCCCGGATCCAGAGATCCGTTGACCGTGAAATAAATTGTATCACTATGACTGGCAAAGAATACCGGGAAAAACAAAAAAAGGACCCGTTTTTAAGATCCTTAAAAAGTAAACCCCGTCTTGACCTCTTATGACCCGGTTTGAGAAAGAATATTTCCGCCCGTTTTCTTTCAGCGGCAAAGAGATTGACCGTTATTTCCAGAACGCTTTGCGCGATCTTAAAATTGCCCAGACGGATCCCTACACGGAAGTGCGGTTTACGTATTGTTATCAGGCCTTGATCAAATCCGGCATCGCCTTGATCGCCAAAGTCGGCCAGGTCAAAGTCAGAAGCGTGGCCGGGCACCATGTCCAGGTATTGACGAAAATGAGCAATTTGTTGAACAACCCGGATATTTTGACCATCGGCAATGCCATGCGCATGAAACGTAATCTGGACCTTTACAGCGGCGGCGAATTCATCAGCAAGAAAGAAACCGGCGATTATATCCGTTTTACAAAGCAGGTTATCAATCAAACGGAGAAAATTATCAAGGCAGGGAAGAAGGAGTAAACATCGCGCGGTGTTTCTGCCATCCACGGGATCCGCAGCGCCAAAAGAGAATGGCTGGATATTATTGCGGGGGGAGTAAAGGACGTTGCCGCCGTTAATGAAGGATTGACAGAGGAGAATCATGCCGAGAATATTCGATAACATTGAACAGCCGCTTTTGCCGTCGTTGAAAGGTTTTTATTATGCCTCCTGAAGCATTCTCCAGAGTTTTGATCGACGAAGCCCTGAAATCCTCCGGCTGGGATCTGGCAAAGAATGCTCATTTCGAACTTGCCGGATCGCAAGAGGCTCGATGATATTGTTTTCGACACGATCGGCCTCACCGCCGCCGAACGCAAAGAAGTCTACTGGTCTGTCTGTGAACTCGTCAAAAACCGCCTCGACCAAGCAGGAAGTGTGTGAAGCGAGTAATATTATGAAGGAACAGAAACCCAAAAAACGGCACCATTATATACCTGTCTTTTATTTGAACGGTTTTACGGATAAAAACGGATGTCTATATGTGTACGATAAAGACACTAAGCCGGTGTTTGAATCCTCTCCCGAGGGTATCGCATACGAGAACCACTATTTTTCTTTTATGACGCCACATGGCGAAAGGGATTCGGAGACCGTGGAAAATGCTATCATGTTATGGGAGGGAGAATTTGCAAGAATAGTAAAAAAAATCCATGATCATGAGGATTTGACGGATGATGATTATATGGTTTTTTCTTTTTTCGTTGCATCTATGATGATAAGAGTTCCCAACATGAGGGATAACATACGGAAAGCGACCGGCGAGACGATAAAACGTATGAATGTCTTCATGTCGTCCCACAAAGAAAATTTTGGACGAATGATAAAGAAGTATGAAAGCAATACAGGAAGGCAAATTGGCATGGATGTTGAAGAACTGCGTCAATGGATGAATAATCCGGACAATTATGACATGACCGTTGACAAGGAATATGCTACTGGAATGGCTTTATGCTTGCTTGAAGATCTTGCGAAGGGGTTTTTAAATATGAAATGGGCTTTTTTAAAGGCAACGGACGACTATAAATATGTGACAGGTGACAATCCGTTGCGATACATTGACCCGACACATAACCCGCGCTCATTTTACGGAGTAGGGCTCGCCAACGAAAACATAGAAGTTTCCTTGCCCTTATCCAAAGAGATTTGTGCTTTCGGTTCATGGAAATATAGAGAAGGTCATATACAAGCCAATAGTCAGCATGTAAAACATTTAAATAAAATGACCGTTAGCGCATCGGTAAAGTTTGTATTCGCCGATACCAAGTCAGAGATTATTGACCAATTTGTAAAAAAGTATAAAGATAGCCATCCTGTAATGGTCGTTGGTTAAGGTAAAGGCGTAATTCGGGATACAAATGCAGGATGCAGGTGACAGTCACTCCGGCGGGGACAGACATGGCGAGCCTCGTCGCTCGTGTGACCGAAATCCGCGCCATGCAAGCCGACCAATCCGCCAGCCGCAAGCGTCTGGACGACCTGTTTCAGTCAATGTTACACCGTGCTTTTGAGGGGGAGTTATGACGAAGGAGGAATTAAGGTTGCGTCACACGTCCCCCGACGTGTCCTATAAAAAGGTTATGCAGCGAAAATTTCAAGAGCTTCAGCCGGTGAGTTTAATGGATTTGGGAGTGATTTAGATTGAACCTAATGTCTATTTTAAATTAGCCTTGGTGAGGATAATATGATAAAGGCGTTTGTCGGTCACAGTTTTGACTCGGAAGACGAGTCAATAATTACTGCATTCAAAAAGATGTTTAATAGCTTAAGAACGAGCATGGCTTTTGAGTGGGAAGATGCTGAAGCTACACAGATTAAACCATTGTCAAAAAAGGTTCCGCAAAAAATGGCGGATAAGAATTTGTTTATTGGTATTTTTACACGAAAACACATAGAACTTGAACTGAAGCAATTAATTCCGTCCAAGCCTTGGAATAAGAATAAATATGTTATTAGAAGGGCCGATTGTGCTTATGGAACATCGTACTGGATTACTCAGGAAAGTGGATATGCTATAGCTCAGGGCATGGTAACTCTTTTTTTAATTGAAAAGGGCGTGAGAGAATTAAAGGGATTGCACGCCGATATGGAACACATCTATTTTGAGCGAGGCAAAGAAAGCGAATGTTTTGTTAAGCTAAACGAAGCTTTAGGTCAGTTTCTTAGCGAGAGCAAAATCAATAACGGGAAAAAAGGGAGCAATATTCCTCCCAAACAATCAGAAAAAGATATTGCTACGGCGGCGAGCGAAAATATTGCTGTGCAAGAGGCCACAGAAGCTGATGAAGCGCAAGAAGTAAAAAAGCATAAAGAAAAAAAGGATGATAAGTATTATTTTAGGGAAATGTATTTCGCGCTTCTTGAGAAAGAAAATGCAAAATTCGAGCAACTAAAAAATGAGGTTTTTGAGAAATATAAAGCCGACGAAGATGGCACGATAGAGTGGCAAGCTAAAGTATTATCTCTGGAAAGCCTTTTGACGCAGAAGGATGTTTTAAATGACTTGAAGGAGCTTCAAAAAAAGAAGCCTGAAAATGCATTGATAGCTTACTATATTGGCGAAGAATATGAAAAATATAAGAATTATGAACAAGCAATCGACGAATACCTAAAATCTGCAAGACTGGAAAAACAAGTTGGATCTAAATTGCATAGGGTTAGCCTGGCCGCCCATGCCTATGTAAAAAATGGTCAAAAAAACGAAGCGATAAATATTTTATTAAAAGAATTACACGAGGATTCGCCTGATGACGAAAAGCGTTTGATATATGGATATTTAGCTGATATTGCGAAGGCCATGGAGGACAATGAATTATTTACAGTTTTCGCTGAAAAAGCATTGGCGATAAATCCGAGTAATAGCTCGTTAAGGTTCAGTCTTGCTTATAAGTATTCCAATATGGACAAAGATGTGTTGGCTTTATATCACTACAATATTTTAGCCGCTAACAGCCCAGATTCATCGAATTGTAATAACCTCGGTGTAGCATATGCCAGTTTGGGAATGCCTAGCAAGGCGGTAGAATCATATATCAGGGCAAGTGAACTAGGCGCGACAATATCAAGAGCTAATCTTGCGCAAAAGCTACTTAACGAAGGATTCATTGATTATGCGAACAATCAGTTAAAAGAGGCTATGAAATCAGAGGATTATGAAAAAGATAATGTGGGAAGGGCATTGCTAAGGATAGATTCAATTCGCGAAGAAGAGAACAAAAAAGAAAAAGAGGCATTAGAGGGTATTGCGGGGGAAAGGCGTTTTAAGCAAGATTATGCAGATGCATATTCAATTGGTTTTATTGTTAGCGAAGCATTAAGCGGTGAATGGAATAGCAAGCATGGCAAAATTGAAATACATTTAGAATCCGGGAACAATCTATATGGTAAAAAGGAAGAAACGGTCGAGGGAAACAATTTGTATCTGGCTGCGATGTTAGCCGGATCGTCCGTTGGCACAACACCAGAAAAGCGAATCGTTAAATTTATAAGAACATTCGAAGGCAAAATAATTAAAAACAGGACTTTTGAATATAAACTTAAGATTGAAAGACAGCCACCGTATAGCACTCTATTAGCACAGGATCTTACGATAACCGAATTTTCTGGCTACGGGATCATAAGCAAAGAGATGAATTTGATAAAGGTAATGGAGCTTGACAAGGATAAAAAGCAAACTTTCTTAGAAATGATAAAAACATAAGCCGGTTCTGATAATAAACGTCAGGTACAAATTTACAAATTTAGGGGACAGGTAAGGTATGTTGATGGACAAATTCCCAGACACATTCCATGCCGGAAATCAAGGAAATCAACGTGCCAGGCACTTTTGGACACCTGCTTACGAACGTCCGCGGCGCGGCCGCGATCTTTCTTGACACGCTTTTAGGGGAAGAGCTTGCCGGGGGGCAGGCCTGCCTGCCCTGTCTGCCCTGACTGCCGTCAGGCAGGCGACAGGCAAGCGGCAGGCAGGTTGAAGGCCGCGAAGAGGCCGCAGGGCGAGGGAAAGGAAGAGTTTAGTCTTATGAAACAATCACAATCAATCGCGCTTTTTCATCAGAACAAGGTCCGCCGCCATTGGGACGAGGGCAGGGAGCTCTGGTATTTTTCGATTGTGGATGTGGTGCAAATATTGACCGGCTCCACGATCCCAAGACGATATTGGAGCGATCTTAAAACAAAGCTTCAAGCGGAAGGAAGTGAAGTGTACGAGAAAATCGTACAGTTGAAAATGACCGCTCCGGACGGGAAACAAAGAGAAACAGACTGTTTATCCACTGAAGATCTGCTCCGCGTCATCCAGTCCATCCCATCCCCCAAAGCCGAGCCTTTTAAGTTGTGGCTGGCGAAAGTGGGCTATGAGCGCATCGAAGAAACCGAGGACCCGGAGCTCGCGATGGAACGGGCGATGAAAACCTACCTCAAGAAAGGGTATACCAAAGAATGGATCAACCAGCGGCTTAAAAGCATTGAAGTGCGCAAGGAATTGACGGATGAGTGGCAGGAACGGGGCATGAAGGAGGGTTTGGAATACGCGATATTGACCGACGAAATCACGAAAGCATGGGCTGACAGGAGCGTCAAAGATTATAAGAAGCTCAAAGGCCTGAAGAAGCAAAACCTGCGCGACAATATGACCAACCTTGAGCTGGTTTTGAATATGCTGGCTGAGGCCTCCACGGCTGAGATTTCCAGGAAGAAACAGCCGAAAGGTTTGCCGGCCAATAAACAGGTTGCGCGTCAGGGCGGCGCGGCGGCGGGAAAAGCGCGGGCCGAGATCGAAAAACAAACCGGCGAAAGCGTCATCACCGGCGCGCATGCCCGCGCGCTTCCGGTTGAGAAAACAAAGAAAAATTAACGAAAATTAAAGGCGCTTTGGGACACCTGTTCACGAACGTTCGCGGCGCGGCCGCGCTCTTTCCTGACATGCTTTTGGGAGAAGAGCTTGCCAACATGAGAAGAATAGGTCCCCCGGGCGGGGATTGGCAAGCCGCCCTGAAGATCGCCCTATTCCTTCGCGCAAGCGCTGGAAAATTTCTTGACTACCATACATATGTGTTGTACAAAAAATCAATCCCCCAATTCCCCCTTGTTAACCATTTTTAAAAAAGAAAGGGGAAATATCCATGTCCACTGAAACGTACTTAACCAAAATTGCAGTTTTCAAAGGAAGAGAGGTCAGGAGGGTTCTTATTGAGGGGAAATGGTGGTTTTCCGTGGTTGATGTTGTTTCCGTATTGACGGACAGTGACAATCCGCGCGATTATTGGTACAAGATGAAGATCAGAGAAAAAGACGAGGCGGATGTTCAACTGTCGACAATTTGTCGACAGTTCAAATTGACCGCCCCGGATGGCAAGTTGAGAAAGACGAACTGTGCCAACATGAGAAGAATAGGCGCCAGTCACCCGGGCAAGTTTTGAGGCCAAAAGGCGAAAAGAAGGGGCGGCGGTATGGGTTTTAAGATATCGGACATTTATTGGACAAATAAATCCGTGACAGGGACTAATTTTTGAAGGCCGCGAAGGCCACATAAGTTTGCAAGCCAATGAAAATTTTACAAATATTGCCTGAATTAAATGTCGGCGGGGTGGAGACCGGGACGGTCGACCTCGCCGGTTATCTGGCGCGGCAGGGACACCAGTCCATCGTCGTTTCCAACGGCGGAGAGCTTGTCGCCCGGCTTGAGGCCTCGGGCACGAAGCATTACACGCTGCCGGTGCACAAGAAATCTTTATGGACGATGTTCTGGTCTATCAAGGCGTTGCACAAGATTATCCTTGAGGAAAACGTCGACGTGGTCCATGCCCGCTCGCGCGTGCCCGCCTGGATCGCGTATTTCGCCTGCCGCAAGACAAAGGCGGCGCTGGTGACGACCTGCCACGGTTATTACGGCAGCCGGGTCTTCAGCCAGGTCATGGGCTGGCCGAAACTGGTCATCGTCCCCAGTGAAGTCATCGGCCGCCACATGATCGAGCATTTTCGTGTTTCTCCCAGCGGCATCCGGTATATCCCGCGCAGTGTCGATCTCGAACGATTCCGTGTGCCACGAGCCGATACGGCAGGCAAGTCCTTTTTTACTGTCGTTATTGTCGGGCGCCTGACGCCGCTCAAAGGGCACACCTTTTTTTTGCGGTCCATGGCGAAGGTCATCCGCGCGATGCCCAATATCCGCGTCTGGATTGTCGGCGACGCGCCTGCCGGCAAACAGGCGTATAAAGAAGAGCTGCAGCTCTTGATCAAGAGGCTGGGCATCCAGGGGCAAGTCGAGTTCCTGGGCAACCGCCGCGACGTGCCGCAGCTGCTGGCGCAGGCGGACGTGCTTGTCCTTTCAACCATCACCCAGGAGGCTTTCGGCCGGGTGATCCTCGAGGCCCAGGCCGTGGGCGTGCCGGTCGTGGCGACCAAAGTCGGAGGGGTCGTGGATATTATTGAGGACGGCCGCACCGGCCTCTTGGTCCCGGCGAAAGATATCGACGCCATGGCCAAGGCTGTGACGCGTGTTCTGAACGATAAAAAAACCGCCGCGCAAATGGCTGTGGCTGCGCGGGAAAAACTCGAGAGAGAATTCACGCTGGAACAGATGGTGTCCCGGACGATCCGGGTCTACGAGGAACTGATGCAGTCCATCAATATCCTGGTCATCAAGATCAGTTCGATGGGGGACGTGGTCCTCGTCACGGCGGCGTTAAAAGCGCTGCGCGCCCAATATCCTCACGCGAAAATCTATTGTCTGGTGGGCAAAGATTCCAGAAAAGTCTTGCAAAACTGCCCCCATCTCGACGGCATCATTGTGGATGACCCCAAGAATAAATATAAAGGGTGGTGGCGGACGTTTCTTCTTTCGCATAAGCTGCGTAAATACCGTTTTGATAAAATCGTGGATTTTCAGAACAACCGCCGCAGCCATCTTTTGGCCTTTTTGAGTTTCTCCAGGGAAAGTTACGGTTACGATAACGGGAAATGGGGTAATCTGCTGACGCATCCTTTGAAAATATACCGCAATGATATCCCCGCCGTTGAACATCAATTTCAGCTGTTGAAGGAAATGGGCATCGCCATGCCGCCGGACGCCGCCCTGGAGCTGTGGCCGTCGGCCAAAGACCGGCAGTATATCCAGGAGTTGCTGGAATCCGAATGGCTGGGCAACATCCCGCGCATGGTCGGGATCAACATCGCCGCGTCGGAAAAATGGCAGACGAAAAACTGGCCGGTGGAACATATCGCGCGTTTATGCGATCTGCTGGCGGCCAGGAACATCCGCGTCCTTGTTACCGGCATGGAAAAGGACAGGCCTGTTGTCCAGCGGCTTATGGAAAACACAAGATCCAAACCGGCTGTTTTTGTCGGGCGCACGGACATCCTGCAACTGGCCGCCCTGATTGGACGCTGCAGCGTCTATATCACGCCGGATTCGGCGCCGCTTCACGTGGCGGCCGCCATGAAAACACCGCTAGTCGCCTTCTTCGGCCCGACGGATTCGCGCAGACACCGGCCGCCGGCGCGGCATATGGTTGTCCTCGAAAAGAAACTTGCCTGCGCGCCCTGTTACAGCCCGCGGTGTCTTGTCATGACTCACGCCTGTATGCGTGAGATAACTCCCGATGAAGTCCTCCAGAAGGTTGAAGAACTGATGGGCGCAAAAGTATGAATGTTCTTTTTTTGACAACGCATCTTAACACCGGCGGCATTACCAGTTATCTTTTGACCCTGGCGCGGGGGATGCGCCGCCGGGGCGTTGGCGTCTCTATCGGCTCAAGCGGCGGTAATATGGAAAATGAATTCCGTTCGGCAGGCGCGACGGTCGTCCCGCTCGCCATCCGCACAAAATCCGAGCTGGACATCCGGATTTACGCGTGCCTGCCCCGTTTGAAACGGCTGGTCAGCGACTATAAAATAGATATTATTCACTCTCATACCCGGATCACCCAAGTCATGGGGACATGGCTGTCGCGCGTGACCGGCGTGCCGTATGTATCCACCTGTCACGGTTTTTTCAAACCACGTCTTGCGCGGCGGCTGTTTCCTTGCTGGGGGGAAGCGGTCATTGCCATCAGCGGCCCGGTACGGGACCACCTGCGCGCGGACTTTGGGATCCCGGACGAGAAAATCAGCATAGTCCACAGCGGCGTTGACGTGGAGTTGTATTCTCCGGTCGATACTCAAGCCGGAATAAAATGGCGGAATAAATATAACCTCGGCGAAGGTCCGGCCCTGGGAATGATCGCCCGTTTCTCGGATGTCAAAGGCCAGGATATCGCCATCGAGGCGATGCGGACGGTCGTCCAAAGAGTTCCCGGCGCCAAACTCCTTCTGGCCGGAGAAGGAAAAATGGAACAAAAACTTCGCGAAATGGTAAAATCGTTCCAACTGGAAAGCCGCGTTATTTTTTGTCCTATTGTAAACCAGACCGCCGGGCTTTTATCGGCGCTGGATATTTTTCTTGTGCCCTCGCGCCAGGAAGGTCTGGGGCTTTCGATCATGGAAGCGCAGGCGGCCGGGTTGCCGGTGGTGGCTTCCCGGGTGGGAGGGATCCCGGGATTGATCGAACATGGCCGTACCGGTATCCTGGTGGAACCGGAAAACCCCGCGGCCCTGGCCGAGGCGGTCATCGTCTTGTGCCGGGACGAACGTCGTCGGGCCGAATTAGGCAAGGCGGCCAGAGAGTTTGTCCGTAAGAATTATTCCGCTGATGCCATGGTCGCGGCGACGTTGGACTTCTACAAATCGGCAATTTGAAATGTCCTGTCATTGTCAATGAAGTAAAAAGGAATTCTTTTTTGGCGTTCCGGCCTGGGTAAAATTTCATGTTGTTAAATTTCATTGACTTATCCCCGCTTCTGTTCTATTTTATCGAACAGTTGTATTATCCAATAGAACAGGAGATGATCCTATGTTAATCCCGGCCGGAAGGAAAAAAATACTCGAAGTATTCTTAAAAGACCCTTTTAAAGAGATCCATTTACGGGAACTCTCCCGCCTGTCAAAATCCTCATTGGCTAATGTGGACAACTCAATGCGCTTATTTGTAAAAAACGACATGTTTAAGCGTAATGAGATGTCGCATTCCACCTTCTTTAAGCCCAATCTTGAAAATGATGACACCATAAAAATATTCGAACTTTTGGAACTTGAGCGGCGCAAGACATTTTACGCGAAGAATAAGAATATCGCCCGCCTGATTAAAAAATACACCGATTCAATTATTGAACTATCCAATAAGCGCATCCAGCTTGTTGTGCTTTTTGGCTCTGTAGCAAGGGGCGAATGGACAAAGGGAAGCGATATTGACATATTGGCAGTCGTTCCGGACAAGGAAAACGATATCATTGATATATTGAACAAGGCCAAGACGGATGTCAGCCCGCTTTTAGAAATAAGGCCGATAAGCACCACAACGAAGAAATTCATTGATGGCTATAAGGCCAAGACTGAGTTTTACGATAATCTCTGGAAGGATCGCATTGTTTTGTATAACGAATTTCTATTCTGGCAACTTATAAGAGAGGGGGGCAAATAATATGCCCGAAAATTTGGAGAGGATTTTGCTGGGGTGTTTTCATCCAAAAGAAGGGAGGCCGAATTTACAGAAGGTGCCGGTCAGCACCGAGCGCGCGCAACTGCACATCGACAAGGCGCATAACAACCTGCGCGCAATGAAGCTGATGTTCGACAATGACCTCCTTGATTGGACGATCATCTGCGGTTATTACGCGATGTATCACGCGGTTTTAGCTTCTTTGTATAAAATAGGCGTTCGCGCCACAGCGCACTACTGCGCGCTTGCGGCGTTCAAGGAATTCTATGTCAAACGCGGTAAAGTCAAACCGGAGTTTCTTGCCTACATCAAACGCGCCAAACAGCTTGAGCAGAAATATTCCGAGTCATTGGACAAGGCTCAAGAGAACAGAGTGGTTGAACAATACGGCGTTGAGATTATCACCAGCGATGACGCCGAATGGATTATCGAAGATGCAAAAGACTTTGTGCTGAAGATAGAGGAGATTTTAGCGGAGTAGACGCGGATATCGTCGTTAATAAATCTGACGCGCAACAGGCGTCTTGTCTTAAGACAGTCTGGATATTCATGTTTGGTTAAAGAATAGACAATGAACCGGATCCTTGTCGTTAATGTCAACTGGCTGGGGGATGTGATCTTTTCATCACCCGTCTTCAAGGCGCTCAAAGACCATTATCCCCAGGCGAAGATCAGCTGTCTGGCCGCGCCGCGCGTCCGGGAGGTCCTGGAATCTATCCCGGCGGTCGATGAGATCATCATTTATGACGAGGAAGGCGAGCATAAGAATTTTTGGGGCAAGTTAAAGCTGATAGGCGTGTTATCTAAGAAACATTTTGACGCGGCGTTTCTGTTACACCGTTCGTTGACGCGCGCGTTGCTTGTATTTTTGGCCGGAATCCCGCGGCGTATCGGATATGACACCAAAAACCGGAGCATTTTTTTAACCCGCCGGATTAAAGCCCCAAGCGTCGACAGTCTCCACCGCGTGGATTATTATTTAAATGTGCTGGAGTCCTTCGGGATTCCTGTACGTGACCGAGTCACTTCTCTGGCCGTCTCCCCAACGGCGGAATCGGAAATTCATAGTATTTTAAAGTCACTGGGGGTTGATGAAAAAGACTACGTGGTCGTTATTCACCCCGGAGGAAATTGGAATTTGAAGCGCTGGCCGCCAGCCAATTTTAACCTTTTGATCAGCCAATTGACGCGGGATCCCCGGGTTAAAGTGATCATCACCGGGGCTGAATCGGACAAGGGCCTGGCGGATGAAATCACCGCGTCGTTAGCGCGTAAACCGGTCAACCTTGCCGGGAACATCAGCCTCCGGCAACTGATCGCGCTCGCCCAACGCGCGGATTGTATGGTTTCCGCGGATTCCGGACCGCTGCACATCGCCAGCAGTGTCGGCACCCCGGTCGTTGGAATTTTCGGCCCGACCGACCCCGGGATCACGGGTCCGCGCGGCAGCGGGCGGTCCGTCATCTTGCGTTATGATGTCGGTTGCAACCGCAAACCCTGTTATTATTCGCAATGCCCGGACAACATTTGCATGCAGGCCGTAAGCGTCCAGAAGGTGCTCGATGCTGTCGAACAAATCAAAAATTCGTAAGATACTGGTCGTTTCCCTGACGAACATCGGCGACGTTATTTTGACCCTGCCGGTCATCGATATCCTTTTAAGGGACTTCCCGGAAGCGAAGCTTTCCGTTGTCGTCAGCCCCAAGGCACAAGCGCTCCTCAAAGGCAACCACTATTTTCACCGCGTGTACGTTTTTGACAAGCGCCAGCCCTGGTGGAAGACGGTCCCCTGGGTGGTCCATCTTTTGCAAAAACGGTTTGACCTGGTCGTGGATTTGCGCAATACGGCCATCCCGTTTTTGATCGCCCCGCGTTACCGCACGCCCGCCGCGCTTGAACAAAAAAACGATGTGCACATGAAGCAGAAACATCTCCAGCGTCTTTTGACCGTTTATCATTATGCCGCGGAGTCGGAGGGAAAACAGGCTGTCGTCGTTTCTCCTCAAGACACGGAACTCATACATCAGATCATTGAAAATGCGTTTGGAAAAAATCCGTCTTATATCGTTGTGGCTCCAGGCGCCGCTGACCAGACCAAACAATGGCCGGTCCAGGGGTTCGTTGAAGTTTGTTATCAACTGATGAAGCGTTATAATATCCATTTGGTTTTGGTCGGCGATGAAAATGACCGTGTGGCAGTGAACCGGATCGCGGAAACGATTGGCCCGGGGGCCCTCAATTTGTGCGGACGCACGACACTCCCGCAGCTGGCCGCGGTCATCCAGCGCGCGCAGCTTGTCCTGGCCAACGACAGCGCGCCGATGCATTTGGCGAGCTACCTGGATGTCCCCGTGCTGGCGCTCTTTGGCCCGACGGACGCGCGTAAATACGGGCCGTGGGGGGCGAAGGGGCGGTTTATCCAGCGCAACCAGTTCTGTCCCGCCTGCCAGAACCCCAAAGACGCGCCCCGGCATACGTGCATGGGAACAATAATCACCCAGGATGTCCTGAACGCGTTTCAATGGGTGCAGGGAAAAGTGGTGTTCAGCCGGGCATGAGCAACTACCGCAATATTCTGATCGTACGCACCGACCGTGTGGGCGATGTTGTCCTGACCACCCCCGCCATCAAAGCCTTGAAACTGGGCTGGCCTGAAGCGAAAATTTCTATCCTGCTGGCCCCCGCTACCCGGGATTTAGTGGTTGGCAACCCTTATCTGGATGAAATCCTGGTGGATGACCGTCAGGGGATCCATCGCGGGCCGTTTGGCTTTTTAAAACTTGTGACATCTTTGCGGCGGCAAAAGTTTGACCTGGCGGTCATTTACCACACCAAAAAGAGGACCAACCTCGCGTGTTTTTTAGCCGGCATCCCGCGCCGTACCGGTTACCGGAATAACAAGTTCGGTTTTTTGCTGACCGACCCGATCCCTGATGAACGTCCCCGGGGCCGCAAACATGAAGCTCAATATTGCCTGGACGTCTTGCGTCATCTGGGGGTCCCGGCTGAAGAAATTTGTAATAGATCGCCCGAGACTTTAATTGAGGATGTGTATGTCGCCGTCACGCCGCAGGCGAGGGATTGGGCGCAGCGGTTTTGCCGCAATAACGGAATCCGGGATGACGAACGATTGATCGCCATCCATCCCGGGGCGAGCGACCCGGCCAAGCAATGGCCGCCGGCACAATTCGCGGAATTGATCGACCAGCTTTCCAGCAGACACTCAACTCCGGTGATGATGATCGGCACCGGTCATGCCGCTGAAGCCGTGCGGCAGATCCTTCCCCGCGTCCGCGCGCCCGTTATCAATTTGACCAATAAAACAACGGTTGGACAGATGGCGGCGTTGTTGCAGCGCTGCCGGGTCCTGGTCTCCAATGACTCCGGCCCCGTCCATGTGGCTGCGGGAGTCGGGGTCCCCGTGGTTTCCATTTTTACCCGTGACCAACCCGGGATCAACCCGGAACGCTGGCAGCCGTTGGGGAAGATCTCCAGAGTCGTTCGCGCCTTACCTTCATCCGCAACGGCTGGAGCCAAATCAACGGAAGCCATTCCCACACAGGCGGTTTTGGAAGCTGTTGACGCCATATTTAAACTGTGTTAAAATCAACCTTCCAATTTTAGGATTTTATAGTTTAATTAATAAACTTATTAAAAAATAAGGTGTCTTTGTGGCCGGTGATATGACACGGTTGACCCAGCTTATCTCCAGATTCCATCAGAAAAGAGTGATGGTCATCGGGGATATCATCCTCGATCAATATATTTTGGGAAGCGCCTCCAGGCTTTCCCCGGAAGCCCCGGTGCCGGTCGTGGTCCAGGAAAAAACCTTCTATACGCCCGGGGGAGCCGCTAATGTCGCCCAAAATTTATGGGGTCTGAACGCTCAAACCGTCCTGGTCGGGCGTATCGGAGATGACCAGGAAGGCCACATCCTGCGCCGTGAGCTCCACGAAAAAGGGATCGATACCAAAGGGATTTTCGTGGGCCGCGGCCTGCCGACAATTTGTAAAACAAGAATTATCGCCCATCACCAGCAAGTGGTGCGTATCGACCGGGAGAAGGTCAATGGAGATGAGAACCGGGACCTTTTGGAAAAAATGAAAAATTTTATCCGCCGCGCGATGGATGACTGCGATGGGGTCATTATCTCGGATTACGGGAAAGGGCTGATCACCCCGTTTATGGTTAACTTTGTGCGTGACCTGGCGCTGGATAAAAAGAAGGTCATTACCGTCGACCCCAAGGTCGAGCATTTCAGCTATTACCGCGACGTGACCGCGATCACCCCGAACTTAAAAGAGACTGAAAACGCCATCCATAATATTAAAATCACCGCAGAGCTGCCGGAACAGCTGGGGATCCGCATCGGGCATTTACGTACCAGCGAGGACATCGATTTGGCCGGCAAGGAGCTGGTGAGGTATCTGGGGCTGGAATCTCTTTTGATTACCCTCGGGGAGCATGGCATGCGGCTCTTTGAGAAGAACAAGAATCCCGTAAGCATTAAAACAGAGGCCAGGGAAGTTTTTGATGTTTCCGGCGCCGGCGATACGGTCATCGCCACATTCACGCTAAGTTTAACGGCAAAAGCGAGCAAGAAAGAAGCCGCTGATCTGGCGAACCTGGCCGCCGGCATTGTCATCGCCAAGCTTGGTGCCGTGGCCGTGACCAAACAGGAACTCCTGGAAGCCGTGCGGAGCGGGAGCCATTGACCATGCGGGTGATCGGGATTATTCCGGCGCGGTGGGCTTCAACAAGGTTTCCGGGCAAGGTGCTGGCGAAGATCAAAGGCAAGCCGATGATCGAGCACGTCTGGACCCGCTGCCGCTTGAGCCGTCGTTTGAATGAGGTATTGATCGCCTGCGATGACCGGCGGATTTTGCAGGCGGCCGAAGCGTTCGGCGCTCAAGCCGTCATGACCGATACCGGCCACAATTCCGGGACCGACCGCATCGCCGAGGCCGCGGCCAAGCTGAAGGCCGATATTATTATTAACATCCAGGGGGATGAGCCCTTGGTACACCCCGGCACGATCGATGACCTGGCCGCGGCATTGATCAACGATCCTTCTGTTGTGATGGCAACGGTCATCAAGGCAATCACGTTACCGGAGGAATTGGTCAACCCCAACGTCGTCAAGGTGGTCGTCGATCAGCAACAAAACGCCTTGTATTTTTCACGTTCGGTTATTCCCTTCGACCGCGATCAAAAAGGTTTTAGAAATGTCCCGTATTTTAAACATTTGGGGATTTACGGTTACCGCAAGGATTTTTTGACGCGTTTTAGCCGGATGCCCAAATCACGGCTCGAAGAGGCCGAGCGGCTGGAACAACTGCGGGCCCTGGAGGCCGGCGTCAAGATCAGGACGGTTTTAACGGACGTGGAAACGGCCGGTGTGGACACGCCGGAAGATTTGGCTCGCGTGGAAAAACTTTTACGGTAACTGAATAAGTTGGTTCCGACGTTTTGCCTTTGGCAAAAGTCGGAATCCCGACCTCTGCGCAGCAGAGCGTCGGGATAGAGCCCGCCTCGTCAAAATCGCAGATTTTGACGAGGCGAGGTCTCGCACCGCGTAAGGCGGTGCGGACAGCGCATTCGTAAATGAAAAACAAAATAGTCCAGATTGGTCCGGTAACGGTCGGGGGAGGCAGGCCTTTTGTCCTCATTGCCGGGCCTTGCGTCATTGAAAGCAAGGCCTTGTCCTTGAGCGTTGCCAGGGCGCTGCGCAAGATCACCGGCGAGCTTAAAATACCGTTCATTTTCAAGGCCAGTTACGACAAGGCCAACCGGACGTCCGTTCAGTCATTCCGCGGGCTAGGTTGTTCAGCCGGGTTGAGTATCTTGGCGGAGATCAAAGCGCAACTAGGCGTCCCTGTCCTAAGCGACGTCCACAGCGTGGAAGAAATTGAAGAGGCCGCGCAAGTCCTGGACGTGATCCAGGTCCCGGCGTTCCTCTGCCGGCAGACGGATCTTCTTCTGAAAGCGGGCAAAACAGGCAAAGCGGTCAACGTCAAGAAGGGACAGTTCCTGGCCCCGTGGGACATGCGCCAGGTCGTCAAAAAAATTGAAAGCACCGGCAACCGGCGGATTTTGTTAACGGAACGCGGGACCAGCTTTGGGTACAACACCCTGGTCAGTGATTTTCGCTCGCTTAGCATCATGCGTGAAACCGGTTATCCCGTCGTATTTGATGCCACGCACAGCGTGCAACAACCCGGAGGATTGGCGACCGCGTCGGGCGGTCAAAGTGAATACATCCCGCTTTTATCCCGCGCCGCCGTGGCTGCCGGCTGCGACGCCATTTTCCTGGAAGTCCACCCGGATCCCGTCAAGGCACTTTCCGACGGGCCGAACATGCTGGCGTTAAGCAGAGTCAAGGCTTTATTACAAGACCTGCAGGCCATTGACCGGATCATCAAACGCAAGAGATAAACGACGATGTCGATCCAAAAGGCAAAAGAAGTCATTGAGACAGAGGCCAGGGCCGTCCGGAACCTTTCCGGCCGGATCAACCGTGATTTTTTAAAGGCCGTTGACCTGATCGCCAAATGCAAGGGCCGTGTGATCGTCGCCGGCATGGGGAAAACGGGAATCATCGGCCGCAAGATCGCCGCGACACTTTCCTCGACGGGGACACCGAGTTTGTGGATGCACAGCGCTGAAGCGATCCACGGCGACCTGGGGCAGGTCACCCGCCAGGACGTGGTCATCATCATCTCCAATAGCGGTGAGACAGAAGAAACCAAGGGACTTTTGCCGCTTGTCAAAAAAATCGGTTCAAAGACGATCGCCATGACGGGTAATCTGCATTCCACGCTGGCCAAACACGCGGACGTCGTCCTCGATGTCTCCGTGGAAAAAGAAGGCTGTCCGCTGGGACTCGCCCCGATGGCGTCCACAACGGCGACGCTGGTCATGGGGGATGCCCTGGCCGCGTGTCTTATCGTCCGCAAAGAATTTAAAAAAGAGGATTTCGCCTTTTATCATCCTGGCGGGGCGCTCGGGCGGCGGCTTCTATTAAAAGTGGAGGATATCATGCGCAAAGGCGTGCATCTTCCCAAAGTCCAGGAACGGATGAAGGTCAAGGACGTGCTCCTGGCTATCACTCATGCCCGGTGCGGTTCCGCCTGCGTTGTGAACAAACACGGGAAATTCGTCGGCATATTTACCGACGGTGATCTGCGCCGCCAGATCGAACTCCACAGCGATGTCCTTGAGCGGCGCGTTTCTGAAGTCATGACGCGTAAACCGATCACAATTTTGAAAGACAAGCTGGCCGCGGAAGCATTCAATATCCTCAAGGAACGGAAAATCGACGAATTGCCCGTTCTGGACGGCCGGCGCCGGCTCGTCGGGCTTCTGGATGTGCAGGATCTATTGAAAGCCGGGTTACTATGAAAAGCTCTCTGCGCGGTAAAATCAAAAAGATCAAACTGCTGGTCATGGACGTCGACGGCGTCCTGACGGACGGCAGGATCGTGATTGACGCCGAAGGAAAAGAACTGAAATTTTTCGACGTGCAGGACGGCTTCGGACTTGTGCTTTTGCGCCAGGCCGGGATCAGGACCGCGGTCCTGTCGGCCCGCTCCGCTCCGGCGGTCATGGCGCGCGTGACGGATCTGAAGATCGACAAAATTTGCCAGGACGCGTATCCTAAATCAAGCGCTTATGAAGGGTTGCTCAACGAATGGGGGCTTAAAGACGAAGAGGTTTGTTTTATGGGTGACGACCTGCCGGACCTGCCCGTTTTAAACGAAGTGGGTCTTGCCGTTGCTGTTTCCAACGCTGTCGCAGAGGTCAAGAAAACGGCGGATTACGTCACTGAAAAACGCGGCGGTCATGGGGCGGTACGCGAAGTCGTTGAAATGATCTTGAAGGTCCAGGGAAAATGGCCTCAAATCGTCGCCGACATGGCGGATTCAAAGGTATGAAAAAAATACTGGTTTTTTTAATCGGGTTGGGACCCTGGATATCCGCGGGGCCTGTTCTGGCGCAGGACGCCGCCGGCCAGCAGTTCCAGGGGTTTAATCTCCAGGGGTATTCGGAAAGCGGAGAAAAGGCCTGGGCCGTCAACGGCAGCAAGGCGGATATCCTGGGCGACAAGATCAAGATCTCCGACGTCGCCGCTGAATCCTACGGGGAGGAAAAAATGAATTTGACGGCCGAGAGCGGGACGATCAACCAGGCGGACGGGAACATCCATCTTGAAAAAGATGTCATTATAACCAGCCAGCGCGGCACGCAGATGACAACGGATTCCCTGGACTGGAACCGTACCGCGGACCTGGTCAAAACGAAAGACCCCGTTGTCATCACCGACAAGGATATGACGCTCACCGGCAAAGGCATGGAGGCAAAGCCGGGTTTGAAAACAGCGCAGATCGAGAAAAACGTGACCGCGACCATGGACACAGACCCGGAGCCGGAAGTAAAAAAGACAATCACGATCACCTCCGACGGGCCGATGACGATGGATCAAAGCAAGTCTTACGCCGTTTTTGAGGATAATGTCGTGGCGGTCCAGGAGGACCAGACACTCAAGGCCGACCGGATGGAAATTTATTTTAACCAAGAACAAAAACAGATCAAGGAACTGGTCTGCAGCGGCCACGTCGTGATCATCCGGGGGGCCAACCAGTCGTTCGCCGACAAGGCGGTTTACACCGGCGCTGACCAAAAACTCACGCTTTCCGGCCGGCCGAAACTGATCCTGGTCACCGAGGGGAACAATGCCTTTACATCTATTGGAAACTAAAAACCTGGTCAAAAAATACGGCCAGCGGCGGGTCGTCGATGGGCTTAGTATTTCCGTGGGGCGCTCCGAGATCGTCGGGCTCCTGGGGCCCAACGGCGCGGGCAAAACAACGACGTTCTATATGGCCGTCGGGATCGTTAAACCCAATGAAGGCGAGATTTATTTTGACAATGACAATATTACCAATAAACCCATCCATGAACGTTGCCGGCTGGGGATGGGTTATCTCGCCCAGGAGGCGTCGGTCTTCCGCAAATTGAGCGTTGAGCAGAATATCATGGCCATCCTGGAAACGTTGCCGATCAGTCCACGGGAGCGCAAAAAGCGATTGGAGTCGCTGCTGGAAGAATTGAATATATCCCATCTGGCCAGGAACAAGGCGTACACGCTCTCCGGCGGGGAACGCCGCCGGCTGGAGATCACCCGTGCCCTGGTGACCAACCCGTCATTCCTTCTGCTGGATGAGCCGTTTTCCGGCATCGACCCGATCGTCGTAGCCGAAGCGCAGGAGATCATCAAGGACCTCAAAGGGCGGGGGTTGGGGATCCTTTTGACCGACCATAACGTCCGCGAAACCCTGGCGATCACCGACAGGGCGTATTTAATTGCCGACGGAAAAATTTTGATTTCCGGCACGGCCCAGGATCTGATCAACGACCCTGAAGCCAAGAAAATTTACCTTGGCGAGAAGTTCAGGATGTAAAAAACAAGCAGGCTGAAAATATAACAAGGAGGTTTGTGATTTTATGAAAATTGCCGTTAAAAAACTCGACGCCATCCGGAGGGAATTAAAGTTTGAAGTCCCGCGGGACCGCGTCTTGAGAAAATTCGACAAGGTTTATGACGAGCTCGGGAAAGTGGCCAAGGTTAAAGGGTTCCGCCAGGGGAAAGTGCCCCGCCACATCCTGGAGTCCCAGCACGCGAGGCTGGCGCAGGAAGAGGTGTTAAAAGAATTGATTCCGGAGGTCTACGACGAAGGGATCCAGAAGGAGAACATCCAGCCGGCCGATCTGCCGGAAATCCTCGACGTCAACTTTAAAGAAGGTGTCGTCACTTTTACCGCCAAGCTGGATATCAAGCCCGAGGTGAAGGTCAGCGAATACAAAAAGATCAAGATCGCGCGCAAAAGCTCCGCCGTGACCGAAGAGGAAATTAATAAAACCCTTGAAGTTTTCAAAAAAAACCAGCCCGAGGGCAAAGAGATTACCATCGACGACGCCTTCGCCCACGGGTTAGGGTTCCCCAGCCTGGAGGAGTTCAGGAAAACGCTGGTCCGTCAGATGGAGCTGGACAAAGACCGCCATAACCGCATCGACATCGAAAACCAGGTGGTGGAACATTTGCTGAAAAAAGCGAAGCTGGCGACGCCGCCATCTTTGGTCAAGCGGCAGTTTGAGCGCCGGCTGGAGGAGATCCGGCGCCGGCTGGCCGCGCAGAAATTTCCTGCCGCGGATATCCAGAAAAAGGAAGAAGAGATCCGCAAGGAGTTGGAGGAGGCGGTGGAGCGGGACGTCAGGATTTATCTGGTCCTGGAAAAAATCGCCGAATTGGAAAATATTTCCGTTGATAAAAATGATAACCTGGCGGCAAAAGTCATGGAATTTTTGCTTAAGGAAGCCGAATGGTCAAATGAAGCCTAGACTTATGGAACGAAGTGAACAAAGGAGGCCAAATAATATGGACGCAAAATCACAAGTGCTGGTGCCAATCGTCGTGGAAAAAAGTTCAAACGGGGAACGCGCCTATGACATCTATTCGCGGCTGCTCAAGGACCGCATTATTTTCATCGGCACGGCCATCGATGACACGGTGGCCAACCTGATCATCGCCCAGCTGCTTTTTCTGCAAAGCGAAGACGCCACCAAGGATATCAACATCTATATTAATTCCCCGGGTGGATCGGTCACCGCGGGGCTGGCCATTTACGACACCATGCAATTCGTCAAGCCCGACGTGTGCACTTACTGTATAGGACAAGCGGCGAGCATGGGATCGCTTCTTTTGACCGCCGGCACCAAAGGCAAACGTTTCGCCCTGCC
This sequence comes from Candidatus Omnitrophota bacterium, assembly GCA_016212005.1. Lineage (GTDB taxonomy): Bacteria > Omnitrophota > Gorgyraeia > Zapsychrales > Zapsychraceae > UBA10015. The sequence continues at coordinate 51,642 of JACRHP010000009.1, forward strand.
CTATTCACGCATCATGATCCACCAGCCGTGGGGCGGCACTCAAGGGACAGCCAGCGACATTTCGATCCAGGCTAAGGAAATCCTGCGGATGAAAGAGGAACTGAACAAATTGCTCGCGCACCACAGCGGCCAGCCCATCGACCGGATCCTGAAAGATTCCGACCGTGATTATTATATGAGTGCCGAAGAGGCCAAGGATTACGGTTTGGTCGACGAAGTCATTGTCAGCGCCAAAAAACACAAAAAGAATTAATCCCGAACGAATACGACAGAAAGGTTATTGCCATGAAACGGAATCTGCTTCTTACCCCCGGGCCTACCCAGATCCCGCCGGAGATCTGCGCCGCGCTGGGGAAACCGATCATCCACCACCGCACGCCGCAGTTCCAGGAAAATCTGAAAGAAGCCATCGAAGGCCTGAAATATGTTTTCCAGACAAAAAATGACATTTATATCCTGACCTCATCAGGCACCGGCGGGATGGAAGCCGCGGTCAGCAACCTCCTTTCGCCGGGCGATAAGGCCATTACGGTCGAAGGCGGCAAGTTCGGCGAACGCTGGACGGAAATTTGCCAGAGCTACGGCGTTGTGACCAAAGTCATCCAGGTCCCCTGGGGCAAGGCCGTGCAGGCTTCAGAGATCAAAAAAACCTTGGACGCGGATAAAAATATCAAAGCCGTTTTTATCACGCTGGCGGAAACCTCCACCGGGATCACGACGGATGTGGAGGCTGTTGCCAAAGTGGTCAACCATACCGGCGCTGTTCTGGTGGTGGACGCGGTCAGCGGCCTGGGCGTGGTCGATCTTAAAACCGACGCGTGGGGAGTGGACGTTGTCGTATCCGCTTCTCACAAGGGGTTGATGCTCCCGCCGGGACTGGCGTTTGTCTCCGCCAGTGAAAAAGCGTTAAAGCTCATTGAAACGTCAAAGAGCCCGCGGTACTATTTCGATCTGCGCAAGTCCCGGGAAGCGCTCGCCGACGTCGATACGCCGTTTACGCCGGCGATAGGGATCGTCATCGCGCTCAATGAAAGCCTGCGGCGCGTCAAACAGGAAGGTCTGGAAAATTTGTTCGCGTATTACGCCAAACTGGCCCAAGGGACCCGCGAGGCGGCCAAGGCGTTGGGGTTGTCGCTTTTCCCCGATGAATCGTGCATTTCCAATGTCCTGACGGCGATCAGCCTTCCGGCGGCGATCGATGGAGGAAAAGTTATGAAAATTATGCGCGATACGCACGGGATCTCCGTCGCCGGCGGTCAGGATACCTTGAAAGGAAAGATCATCCGCATCGCGCACATGGGATGCGTGGATGAATATGACATCCTGACGGGCATTTCCTGTCTGGAAAAAGTCCTCCTGAAACTCGGGCACAAGTTTACCCTCGGCGCGGGGGTGGCCGCGGCGCAAAAAGTTTTCAACTCATAAGAGGATCAACATAGAGGAGTGGTAGTCATGAAGATATTGATCAGCGATCAACTGGCCGACGAGGGATTGGCCATCTTAAAGGCCGTTAAGGAATTCACGGTCGACTACAAATACGATTTGACGCCGGAACAGCTCAAGGCGATCATCAAGGACTACGACGCTTTGATCGTGCGCAGCAGCACCAAAGTGACGGCTGACATCATCGCGGCCGCCAACCGGCTGAAATTTATCGGGCGCGCCGGCGTGGGGCTCGATAACGTGGACCTCAAAGCGGCCACCCAGAAGGGCATTGTGGCCATGAACACCCCGGCGGGCAACACGACGTCCACCGCCGAACACACGATGAGCATGATCCTCGCCCTTTCGCGGAATATCCCGCAGGCCTGCGCTTCCGTTAAAGCCGGGAAATGGGAGCGTTCCAAGTTCGGCGGCGTTGAATTGCACGGCAAGACCCTCGGTGTCGTCGGGTTCGGCCGCATCGGCTCGACCGTTTCCAGATACGCCAAGGCCTTCGGTATGTCGGTCATCGTTTTTGACCCCTATATTTCCCTGGAAGTCGCCGCGAACCTGGGAGTAAAAATGGTCGATTTAAAAACGCTTTTAAAGGACGCCGATTATATTACCGTCCATATCCCCAAAAGCGCCGAGACAAAAAATCTTATCGGGGAAAATGAGTTTAAGCTGATGAAAAAGACGGTCCGTCTCATTAATTGCGCCCGCGGCGGGATCGTCGATGAAGCGGCGCTCGCCAAAGCGCTGCAGGAAAAACGGATCGCCGGTTGCGCCCTGGACGTCTTTGACCAGGAACCGCTCCAGGCGGATTCGCCGCTTTTGAAACTCGACAACTGCATTATGACGCCGCATCTGGGGGCTTCCACGTCGGAGGCCCAGATCAACGTGGCCATTGAGATCGCCGAGAGCATCCGCAACGCCCTTTTAGGCAAAGGCATTATCAACGCGGCCAATTTCCCGACAGTGGACGCGGAAGCCTACAAAAGTCTGGAGCCGTACATCAACCTCGGCTACCGGATGGGCAAATTTGCCGGACAGCTTATTAACGGGCGCATCAGCGCCGTCAAGATCACTTACGGCGGCGTTATCGGCAAATATAAGGTGGCCCCGGTCACGTTATCGCTGGTGAACGGTTTACTGACGCCGATCCTGGGTGAGACGGTCAACTTTATCAACGCCCTGGATGTTGCCAAAGAGCGGGCCATCGATGTCCAGGAAGTCATCTCGAGCAAGGAAGAAGAGTTTGTCAACGCCATCCGTGTTGAGGCCAAGACCGATAAGGACCCGTTTGTTATCCTGGGGACGCTTTCAGCCAACCAGCAGCCCCGGATCGTCAAGATCAATAACGTTTATATGGAGGCTATCCCGGACGGATATATCCTGTTTATCCAGAACAACGATAAACCCGGACTGGTCGGGGCGATCGGGACACTTTTGGCGGAAGCCAAAATCAATATCGCCGGCATTACCCTGGGACGGGAGGCGCCGGGAGGGTTGGCCATCAGCGCCGTCAACGTCGATAGCGATGTCCCCGAGAAAACGATCGAACGTTTGCGCGGTACCAAGGACGTCCTGTACGTAAAATTGCTCAAGGTGTAGAAGCCGCATGACACCGCCCGAATACATCGCCGCCGCTATTTTGTCCGGGTTTAAAGACAGCTTGAACCCTTACATGTTTTCGGGCATAATGTGCTGCATGTTGTTTTTGGTATCGATTCCCGGGGGAAAACGCCAGCTCATTCTTGCGGGACGTTGCGTAAGCGCCGCGGTGTTTTTAACAACTTTTATGCTGGCGCAGGGTACCAATCTTTTATTGCTGGTTCCCCCGGTAGTTGTTGCCGTTATCAGGTTGATTTCGCTGGCGTTCGCCGTGGTGTTGATTGTTACGGGTTATATCTTTCTGCGCCAATGGTGGGTGGCCAAAAAAGGCAGGCAAGAACAGGGGGTTCTTAAATTTCACCAGTTGAATTCCTCTTTCAAGATTATTTGTTCTTCGGCCATCCTTGGTGTACTTGTCGCCGTTATTAACATGCTTTGGCCCAAGAATACTGACTTTTATTTGGCTTATTTTATTTTGTTAACAAGCGGTGATTTTTTTCGGATCGCGTTATATTTGTTTTCTTACAGCGCAGCATTTATTGGTTATCTGGCTTTGGGATGCTGGTTGACGGTAACGGCTGTAAATTCGACAAAATTTCAAAAGATATTGGCGAATGCCCTGTCCATGGCCAGGATAACATGTTCCGCCGTGTGCATGGCGCTGGGGATGGGGTTAATCTTTCTGTATAATACCGCAATATAAAACGCAACAACGCGCCCGGAAAGGGGCGTCATTAAAGTTATGAACATCGCTGTCGTCGGGTCACAATGGGGAGATGAAGGGAAGGGGAAGCTGATCGACATCCTCTCCGCGGACACGGATATCACCGCCCGTTATCAAGGGGGGAACAACGCCGGGCATACCGTTGTCGTTGGAGACGAAGAATATGTCTTCCATCTTCTTCCTTCCGCCATCCTGCATAAAGGCAAGGTTTGCGTGATAGGAAATGGAGTTGTTGTTGACCCCAAAGAGCTTATCAAAGAAATTGATAATCTGGCTTCGCGCGGGATCAAGGTCAATGCCGCACGGCTGAAAATTTCCGGCCATGCCCATGTGGTGATGCCGTATCACCGTATCCTCGATGGGCTGCGGGAATCCAAGCGCAAGAATAAAATAGGAACGACGGGCCGCGGCATCGGCCCCTGTTACGCCGACAAGGTGAGCCGTTGCGGCATCCGGATGATCGATCTGGTCAATCCGCGTATCCTTCGTTCCAAGCTTGAGGATAACCTGCGCGAAAAAAATGAAATTTTTAAAGAAGTATTTAAGAACCCGGGGTTCTCATTGGAGAATATTTACAAGGAATATTTCTCTTACGGCCGAAAATTGGCGCCGTATATCTGTGATACGGCATTGTATCTTAACCGGATGATGGACCGAAGTAAATCGGTCTTGTTTGAAGGGGCCCAGGGGACATTTCTGGATATTGATTTCGGGACCTATCCGTTTGTCACGTCCTCCAATTCCATCGTTGGCGGGCTTTGCACGGGAAGCGGGGTGGGGCCGACCCGGATCGACCGGGTCATCGCCTGCGTCAAGGCCTATACCACCCGGGTCGGGGAAGGACCTTTCCCGACAGAATTTTCTTCAAATTTGAAAGATGAGATCCGCGCGAAGGGCAACGAATTCGGATCGACCACAGGCCGTCCGAGACGGTGCGGCTGGTTTGACAGTGTCCTGGTGCGCTACTCCATCATTATTAATAATGTCCATGAATTGGCCATCATGAAGCTGGATGTGCTTGGGGACCTGGAAAAGATCAAAATATGCGTCGGTTACCGGCACAAGGGGAAGGTGTATAAGGATTTCCCGATGGATTTTGACGTTCTGGACAAAGCGCAGCCGATCTATGAAGAAATGGACGGTTGGAAAAAGGATATCAGCGGGGTCCGCAGCTATTCTAAATTGCCCGTTAATGCCCGCCGCTACATTGAGCGTCTAGAAAGCCTTTTAAAAGTCGGGGTTAAGTACATTTCCATAGGGACCAAACGGGCGGAAATTATTATACGCTGATTGTATCTTGTTGCGGGCGTTAAAGTTGTCAAATTACTTGACTTTAAATTTTGCCTATGATAATGTGGAACAAGAAAATAGCAGGAAGAAAAGTTACGGGAGGATGCGATGTGTAAATTTTTAAAGAATTTATCCACCATAGGGGTGGTTTTTATTTTGGCCGTAAGCTTGGGCGGATGCACGATCATTTTCCAAAAAGGCAGACGCTCCGACATCGAAGAAATAGCACGCTTAAAGGGACGGTTGAACCGCCTGGAACAGGCGAAAGCCGAGCTGGAATCACGCCTTAAGAAAGAAATTGATTCCCAGGAGGTCAGCGTGTTGATGAAGGACCGGGGGCTGGTCATAACCTTTGTGGCGGAAGTCCTTTTTGATTCGGGAAAAGCGGAACTGAAACCGTCTTCTTTGGAAAAACTGGACAAAATTGCCGGTGTCCTGAATACGACCGTCAAGGATCTGTCCGTCGGGATAGAAGGGCACACCGATGATATCCCCATTAAATATTCCGGGTGGAAATCCAACTGGGAATTGTCCGCTACCCGGGCGTTAAGTGTCGTGCATTATTTTACCGGGACCAGTGGTGTCGATCCAAACCGTTTGTCCGCGACCGGTTATGGGGAATACCGGCCTGTGGCCGAGAATACGACGGCCGAGGGAAGGCAAAAAAACCGGCGGGTCGAAATCGTGATCCTGCCCAGTAGAACGACGGAAGGCCGATAAGGCGTCAAACATGAAAAAAACCGCTGTTATTCTAGCCTGCATTTTAATCCTTATCAGCTTTGCTTTGGCAATTCATTTCAATCAGGGGACAATAGAAACTAAACGGAAACTGGACAGTGAACGTTATGTACGGTTGACGGCGGAAGAAAATTTTGAAAAGGCCACCGCGCAGATCCATCGTTTGGAAAATGATCTGATCCGGCTTACTTCTAAAATAAACAGTACGGAAAAAATACTGGAACAAACAAAAGACATCAACGCTCAATTGCAAGAACAAATAGACAGGGCAACGGCCGCGCAAGAATCCATGCAACAAAAGATACAAGGTTTGGAAGAATCCTCGCCAAATCAAAGCAATTCCAAGGGCGGCCCCGCATCAGATGCTGGCTCAACATAGGTTAAAATCATGATTTAGCTGGGATCGAAGGCTGAATTCAAGAGGGCGCTTTGATGGGGGATGCAGAATCCCCCCATTTTTTTAGTTTTAAAAATTACAGTGATGGCAGGCAAGTTTACGCATAATATTCCACGTCATGTTGCCATTATCATGGACGGGAATGGCCGCTGGGCCAAACACCGGCATCTGACCCGGACGCAGGGACATGCCGAAGGGATCAAACGCGTTGAAGAGATCGTGGCGGCTGCGCAGAAAATGGGCGTTCACGTGTTGACCTTGTTCACGTTCTCAACGGAAAATTGGCAACGGCCAAAGTCCGAGGTTTCGGTCCTGATGAACATGCTGAGTAAAGTCTTGCGGGAAAAGGCCAAAACGTTAAAAAAAAATAACGTGCGTTTCCGGATGATCGGCAGGGAAGATACCGTGCCGCCGGCAGTTTTGGCAACATTAAAAATGGCTGTTGAGGAAACCAGGGCGAATACGGGCATGATCGTGAACCTGGCGTTTAATTACGGCGGGCGCCAGGAGATCATGGACGCCGTCCAGGCGATCGTGTCCGCCGTTGGAACCGGGGCGTTGCGCAAGGAAGATATCAATGAGGCGACGTTCAGCCGTTTTCTTTACACCAAAGATCTCCCGGACCCGGACCTTTTGATCCGCACGTCCGGCGAAAAACGGATCAGCAACTTTTTGCTTTGGCAATTATCGTACGCGGAATTGTATTTTACGGATAAATTCTGGCCGGATTTTACAGTTGGGGAATTCGAATCTGCCGTCATGGATTATCAAAAACGGGAACGCCGTTACGGGGACCTCGGGGATGAGTAAAGAGCGCATCGTCAGTGCGGGCATTATGACCCTTGTCGCCATTGGGGCCGTGTTGAACCAGTGGGTTTTTATCATCGTTTTGCTTGCTTTAACGATAGGCGGATTATACGAGTTCTTTTATCTGATCAATAAAAAGGGGATCCCGATCTACAGTTATACCGGGATCGCCATCGGCGTCATGATCCCGCTTTCGATTTTTACGCGTTTTGAGCTGACGGGGAATTGGGAGTTGCTTTTTATCGTCGTTCTTTTATTGATGATCTTTCTCATGCAATTTATCCGCAAGGAAAACAACAACGCTATCGTAGGAGTTTCCACGACGTTGTTCGGGATCCTGTACGTTTCCTGGTTGTTTAGTTTTTTGATCAAAATCCGGTTTTTCCTGCCCGGAGCGGATGGGATGAAATTGTTGGGATTTGTTTTGCTCGTGACCAAAATGGGGGATATCGGCGCATTATTGGTCGGCAGCCGTTTCGGGAAGCATCTTTTACTGCCGCGCATCAGCCCCAATAAAACGGTAGAAGGGTGTCTGGGAAGTTTTTTCTTTAGCGCCCTGGCCGCGGTTCTGGGCAGCGCGCTTATCCCCGACCGATTTGGATTTTCCACAGGGCATATCGCTCTTATGGGAATTTTCTTCGCCGGCATGGGCCAGCTGGGCGATATGTCAGAATCGCTCATCAAACGGGATTGCAACGTCAAGGATTCCGGGAAATTTATGCCGGAACTGGGCGGGGTGCTGGATATGATCGACAGTATCCTTTTCTCGGCACCGGTTTTTTATTTTTATATCAGTTCAGTACCGCTAGGCCGACCGTAAGCATGAAGCGCAAAAATGTCGTTATCCTGGGTTCAACGGGATCCATCGGGGTCAATGCCTTAAAGATCATTGAGCGTTTCCCCCACAAGTTCAGGATTGTCGGTCTGACGGCGTATAATAATTACCGGCTGCTTGAAGAACAGTCACGCCGGTTCAAGCCGTTTCATGTAGCGGCAAGCCAGGAAGGCGTCCGGTATCTGCGCAGGAATATCGGGGGACGCCATATAAAAATTGGGGATGTGGCAACCGGCGCCGAAGAGATTGCGCAGTTGAAGTCAGCGGATATCGTCGTGGTTGCGATGCAGGGAAGCGCGGCCTTGAAGCCTTTTCTGGCCGCGGTGCGAAGCGGTAAAACGGTTGCTCCGGCGAATAAAGAGGCGCTGGTCATCGCGGGGGATTTGCTGATGCGTGAAGCGGCCAGGCATAAAGCCAGCATCGTCCCCATCGACAGCGAGCAGAGCGCGATTTTTCAGTGTCTGGAAGGCCGTGAGCGGGCTGATGTGCGCAAGATTTATTTGACCGCCTCCGGTGGGCCGCTGTTGCGCGTGCCGAAAATACGTTTTGACCGGTTATCCGTCCGGGATATCCTCCGGCATCCGCGCTGGAAAATGGGAAAACGCATTACGGTTGATTCGGCAACGCTTATCAATAAAGGCTTTGAAGTCATTGAAGCGAAGCATTTGTTCGGACTGGATGTAAAAGATATCGAGGTGCTGGTCCATCCGGAGGCGATCATTCACTCGATGGTCGAATTGCGGGACGGCTCGGTTTTGGCCCAGCTCGGTGTCACGGATATGAGGATTCCCATTCAGTATGCGTTGACCTATCCGCAGCGGTGGGACACAGGGCTGCGTCCCGTCAACTTTGCCCGGTTAAGGCAGTTGACATTTGAAAAACCGGATTTCCGTAAATTCCCGTCGCTCGCTCTGGCGATCGAAATTGCGGAGGAAGGCGGAACGCTTCCCGGCGTCCTGAATGCGGCCGATGAGGTCGCCGTAGAAGCATATTTAGACAATCGTTTAAGGTTTACAGCAATCTATGATGTCGTTGAAAAAGTCGTACGCCGTCATCGCCTCACGCATGATCCTTCGCTGGACGCGATTCTCGCGGCGGACCAATGGGCCAGGGGAGAGGCCGCAGCCTTAATTAAAAAAATATGGAAACGATCTTAACCAATTTAAACAGCATCATTCTTTTTGTCGCGACGTTAAGCATCCTGATCGTGGTACATGAATGGGGGCACTTTATCACGGCGAAACGGCTCGGGATTAAAGTGGAACGCTTCGCGTTGGGCTTCGGGCCGACGATTTATTCAAAAGTGTATCATGACACACAATACATGGTCAATATCATCCCGTTGGGAGGATATGTCAAGCTCGCCGGTGATGAACGCACGGAATGCCGGGGACAGACCTATGAATTTTACGCCAGGCCGATCGGACATCGCGCGCTGGTCGTCTTCAACGGGCCGCTGGTCAATTTTGTCTTCGCGTACCTTTGCCTTTTTATCGTCTTTATGGTCGGGTATCCCGACTTGAGCACCAAAATCGGTACCCTCCTGGAAGGATATCCCGCCCAGCAGGCGGGGCTTCAGGCCGGCGACCGGATCACCAGGATCAACGGTCAACCCGTTGAAAGCTGGAGCGTCCTTCAAGAGGCTATCAGCACATCCACGGGCGATGAAATCCAGCTTCAAATACAACGTAACGGCCGAGAGATCTCTCAAGTCATCCATCCGCGGACAGAAACGGCGCAGACGATTTTCGGAAAACACAAAAAGATGCGTCTCGTCGGTATTCGTTCCTCGGAGGAAATTATTTCCCTGCGTTACGGCCCTCTCACGGCGCTCGGGAAAGCCGGCCGGGAACTGATGAAGATCACGACGATGACCTACAAGGCCATTTTCTCCATGCTGACCGGCTCCATGTCGGTTAAAGAGAATGTTACGGGCCCTATCGGGATATTCTATATTCTCCAGAAAGCCGCCGAGATGGGGATGACGCATGTTGTGTTTATCCTCGGGGTCATCAGCGCCAGCCTGGCGATCTTTAATTTGCTGCCGGTTATACCGCTCGACGGCGGCCATTTGTTTTTGTTCGCCGTTGAAAAATTCCGCGGGCGGGCGCTTCCCCGCAAGGTCGATGAGTACGTCACTAAATTAGGGTTTAGCCTGATCATATGCCTGGCGCTGTTCGTGCTTTACAGCGATTTCTCCCGGTTCGGGTGGCTGGATAAAATCAAACACTTGCTTCCATAAAAAAGGGGACGATTGCCATGCTCAATAACGAAATACGCGATATGGTCAACCATTACCTGATCAAGGAAACGGATTTCCTGAAGGTCAAGGACGCGATGAACGAGGACCAGCTGCGTAAATTCGTTGACGATGCGATCGTGCGGATGTGTAACGACCGGAACCTTGCGCTTGAGAAAGACCAGCGGGCCGCCGTCATCCGCGACATGGTCAGCGCGGTCATGAGCATGGGGCCGCTTCGTCCGGTCATGGAAGACAAGACGATCTCGGAAATCATGATCAACGGCCCGCACCAGATCTATATCCAGCGCAACGGCCACATCAGCCGCGCGGACATCAAATTCGAGAACGCCGCGCAGCTTCAGCATACGATCCAGAAGATCCTCGCGGCTTCAGGTTCCAACAAGCGGGTCGACGAATCCTTGCCGTATGTCGATTTTATGCTCAAGGACGGGTCCCGGGTCAACGTGATCTTGCCGCCGTGCTCGCTCGTTGGTCCGGTCATGACGGTGCGCAAGTTCAATGACGCCATCGGTACGGTGGACGACCTTTTAAACCGTAAAATGCTGGATAAACAGATCGCCACGCTCCTTATCGCGGCCATGAAGGCCAAATTCAATATTGTTTTCTGCGGGTCGACGGGATCGGGTAAAACGACAATGTTGAACGTTTTTTCGCGGCATATCCCGGCAGAGGAACGCATCGTCACCATCGAAGACACCCCGGAGTTAAGGCTCCTGCAGGAACATGTGGTTCCGCTGATCTCCAAGCCGGCCAACATCGAAGGCCGGGGAGAGATCACCATGCAGGAGTTGTTCATCAATTCCCTGCGCATGCGCCCCGACCGGATCATCATCGGGGAGGTGCGCGGCCCGGAAATGCTGGATTTGATCCAGTCGATCAGCAGCGGCCATAGCGGCTCGCTGGCCATCGTCCACGCGGAGACGCCGGAAGACTGTTTCAACCGCATGGTTTTGATGATGATGATGGCCGGTATCCAGTTGAGCACCGAGGAAATCCGCAAGCAGGTCGCCCGGGCGATCGACATTGTCGTGCATGTTGAGCTTTTTTTTGACGGTTACAGACGCGTCACCGCCATAACCGACCTGACATATGACGAGGAGAAACAAAAGGTCATGCTGCATGATGTGTTCCGTTTTGAGCAAAAAGGCGTCAAAGAAAACGGCGAAATTATCGGCGAATGGGTGATGGATCGGCGCCGGCCGTCGTTTTACAACAAATTCAAGAAGAGAATGGTGACTTTACCGCAGGGATTCTTTGATGAATCTCTGCCGCCGTTGAAGGGCTCCTGATCATGTTCTGGTCAAAATATTTTATTCCGACCTTAAAAGAAACTCCCGCAGGGACGGAGGCCATAAGCCATCAATTGCTCCTGCGTTCCGGCCTCGTCCACATGCTGACTTCCGGTGTCTACTCCTATTTACCGCTGGGGCTTAAAATCCTGCGCAATATCGAGGGGATTATCCGTGAGGAAATGAACGCCGCCGGAGCCAGGGAGTTGTTTTTACCGTGCCTGCAGCCGATTGAATTGTGGAAACAAACCGGCCGGGACCAGACCTTGGCGGAAGTAATGATCCGCTTTAAAGACAAGCGCGGGCGGGAAATGTGTCTGGGCCCCACCCATGAGGAGGTCATCACGGATCTGGTCAAGAATTTCGTGCAGTCCTACCGCCAACTGCCGGTTGTGCTCTATCAGATCCAGACCAAATTCCGCGATGAAACGCGTACCCGTTTTGGCATCGTCCGTGCCTGCGAGTTTATCATGAAAGACGCGTACAGTTTTGACCGGGATGCCACTGGTTTGAAAAAAAATTACGACCTGATGTATGACGCTTATCAGAAAATTTTCAAACGCTGCGGTTTGGAAACCGTCATTATCGAAGCGGATTCCGGCGCCATGGGCGGGGATTTATCCCATGAATTTCTTGTCCCGGCGGCCATCGGCGAAGACACGATCCTGCATTGCCCGTCCTGTAACGCGTACAGCGCCGTTGCCGCCGAACGGTCTGAAGGGAAGAGTTGTCCCCAATGCCGTCATGGTATTTTAAAGGGACAAATCGCCATCGAGTTGGGGCATATTTTCCAGTTGGGGACCAAATACAGTCAGGCGCAGCAGGCGGTGTTCCTGGATGAGGACGGCAAGCAAAAGCCGATGATCATGGGTTGTTACGGCATCGGTGTCAGCCGGGTCATCGCCGCGATCATCGAAAAAAATCATGATGAAAAGGGGATCCGCTGGCCACGGGAAGTTGCCCCCTTTGACGTTGAGATCCTGCCCATTGCCGGCAACGATTCGGCAGAGATCATGGAACTGGCGCATAAATATTACGCGGATTTGACGACGACTGGTTATGAAGTCCTCCTGGATGACCGTCCGGAGAGCGCGGGCGTCAAGTTCAATGACGCGGACCTGATCGGCATTCCGCTGCGCATTACCATCGGCAAACGCAATCTTGTGGAAGGTAAAGTGGAGATCAAAAATCGTTTGACCAATGAAGTCACCCTGGTCAGCAAGAATGACGTCTCGGCAAAATTGTCCGAGATATCCAAAGGGTTATGTCTGAAGAATTGATACTTCGACATAACAACCCTGAGCAAGCTCCCGGTTTCAGCCGGGAGCGCGTCGATGGGTTGACACAACAACTCGAGGGGCTTATAATGCCCTGCATTCTCAAGGCCGGCGCGGAGCTCATTGAGTTTAACCTCAAGCGCCGCGGCAGGACTTATATCGTGGAGGTTCTGGCCGATAAGGAAAACGGCGGAATTACTATCAGTGAATGTTCGGCCATTAACAAGGGAATTTTTTATGCATGCGAGCAGTCTGGCGTCATGGGAGAAGATTTCGAGGTTGATGTCTCCTCTCCGGGGCTGGACCGGCCGCTGAAAACCCCTAAAGATTTTAAACGGGTCATCGGACGTAACATCCGTTTTCATCTGGGCGTGCCGGTCAACGGACGCCAGGAATACTCCGGGACGCTGCGGGATGTCCGGGAGGACCAAGTCATCGCCGACACTGCGCAGGGCCTAATGGAATTACCCATTAGCCAGATTCAAAAAGCAGTCCAAATTATTGAAATCGAATAAATTGCAAGTTTTCAGGAAGGATGAACAATGGAAAGCAACGAATTATTGACTATACTGGAACAGTTAGAGCGCGATAAAGGCATTGAGAAAAAAGTGCTCATTGAGGCGGTGGAGTCCGCCGTGGCCTCGGCCGCCAAAAAATTATGGACGGTCGACAAAAATGAGGAAGTGCGCGCGGTCCTGGACATCAAGACCGGCCGCATCACCGCCTACGCCGGCAACCAGGAGATCCGCTCCGGCGAATTCGGCCGCATTGCCGCCCAGACCGCCAAACAGGTCGTGATCCAGAAAATCCGCGAAGCGGAAAAAAATGTTGTCTTTAACGAATACCAGGTCCGCATCGGAGAGATCATCTCCGGCGGGATTTACCGTTTCGAACGGGGAAATATCATCGTCGATCTAGGCAAGGCTGAAGCTTATGTCCCGAAAAAAGAACAATCGCCCAAGGAGGAATTCCGCCAGGGAGACCGTATCCGGGCCTATGTCCTGGACGTCAAACGCGACACCAAGGGTCCGCAAATTATCCTGTCGCGCGCCAACCCAAGTTTTGTCAAAAAACTGTTTCAACTGGAGGTGCCGGAGATCTATGAGGGGATCGTCGAGATCAAGGCCATCGCGCGTGACGTGGGCGAACGCACCAAGATCGCCGTATATTCCAAGGACGAAAAAGTGGATTGTGTGGGCGCCTGTGTCGGCATGCGTGGGTCCCGTGTCAAGAATATCGTCTCCGAATTGCAGGGTGAGAAGATCGATATCGTCCGATATTCCTCGGATATCAAGGAATACATCCAGGCCGCGCTCTCCCCGGCGGAGATTTCGCAGATCCAGCTGAATTATGACGGGAAAAAGGCCAACATCATCGTCGCGGACGACCAGTTGTCGCTCGCCATCGGCAAACACGGGCAAAACGTCCGGCTGGCCAGCCAGCTGGTGGGATGGGAACTGGATCTGTTTTCTTCCGACCAATGGAAGCAGTTGCAAGAACAGCAGACCCAACCCCAGCAAGAAACACCCGCCCCGGCGCCGGAAGAAGGACAACCGGCGGAATCGGCCGGAGATATGGGATCGCTTTCGGGCATCGGCGAAAAATTAACGGCCCAACTCAAGCAGGGGGGGTTTGACACGCTTGAAAAAATTGCCAATGCCGACGTGGAATCGCTGGTACAAATCAAGGGGCTGGGGGAAGTGAAAGCAAAAAAAATTATTAAAGAGGCCAAGGGCCTGATCAAATCAGGTGATCCTAAAAATAAGGAATAACGTTTCATGAAAGTTTCCGATTTAGCCAAAGATATCAATACAAGTGTTGATACGATCCTTCAAACGCTTAAATCCTTTAAACTGAAAGCCAAAGACGGCGACCAGGATTTGAGCGCCGCGGTTGTATCGGTGGTACGCAGCGAGTTGGTAAAAGCTAAAAAGACCACAAGTAAGGCTCCGGCAGCCAAAGCAGTTGAGAAGACACAAGAGGCCAAACCAAAAGTCAGGAAACAACCAACTGCTGTCAAAACAACGAAGAAAGCCGTTAAAAAAGCGGAACCGCCGGTAAAACCTGCACTTGCACCTGCGCCGGCACCGGTACCACCACCTCCTAAACCAGCGGTAAAACCAAAGATGACCATCAGTAATGAGCCGATGATCACTTTGAAACCTCTGGCCAGAAAAAAACGCAGGGTCATGGGAGGGCCATCGACCCCTGAAATGTCCGCGCATCCCGCCACAGCCGAACAGACAGCCGTTGGATCAGCCCGTTTAACCACCACTACATCGGCGGCCACGCCCGTGATGGAACAAATGGCGTCTGTAAGCCAACTGGTCGATCTGGAAGTCCAGCTTCCTGTCACCGTCAAGGATTTCAGCACGAAAATTCAACAAAAGCCCAGCATTGTCCTTAAATCGCTCATGAAAATGGGGATTTTGGCGCATATCAATCAAAGCCTGGATGGGGAGATCGTCAACAGGCTTGCCAAAGAGTTCGGGTACAACATCATCAAAATTAAAACCCAGGAAGAACAACTCGTTGAGACGCACCGCAAGGCGGACGATGACCCAAAACTCCTTAAACCGCGCGCTCCCGTGATCACCTTTATGGGGCATGTCGACCATGGGAAAACATCCTTACTGGATTGCGTGCGAAAAAGCAAGGTCACCGACACCGAGCATGGGGGGATCACCCAGCATATCGGGGCGTATTCCGTCGAACTTCCCAAAGGCCGGATCACATTCCTGGATACTCCGGGGCATGAAGCTTTTACGGCCATGCGCGCCCGCGGGGCGCATATTACGGATATTGTCGTCCTGGTCGTGGCCGCGGATGAAGGGGTCATGCCTCAAACGGACGAAGCCATCGACCACGCCCGCGCCGCGAACGTCCCGATCGTGGTTGCCTTAAATAAAATTGACCGTAAAAACGCCGACCCGGACCGCGTCAAGAAACAACTGGCCGAGCGGGGGTTAAACCCGGAAGACTGGGGCGGCAAGACGATCGTCGTGGGGGTTTCCGCGCTCACCGGGCAGGGCGTCGATCAGTTGCTGGAATTGATTCTTCTGGAGGCGGAACTTCTGGAATTAAAAGCCAACCCGGACAAAAAAGCTTCCGGTATCGTCGTGGACGCCCATCTTAGCCCCGGCAAAGGGGCCGTCACCACGCTGATCGTTCAGGGGGGGACGCTGCGCGACGCGGATACCGTCGTTGTCGGCTCTTATTACGGCCGCGTGCGCGCGATGATCGACGACCGCGGACGCACGATCAAGGAGGCCGGGCCGTCCATGCCCATTGAGATCCTGGGGCTTTCTGACGTCCCGGAAGCCGGCGAGCTGTTTTACGCGGTGGAGGATGAACGCCAGGCCAGGGAAATCACCCTCAAGCGCCAGGAAGAACGCAAAAACCAGCGGTTGCAAATGTCCTCCCGCATTACCCTTGAAGGCCTTTACGCCCAGATCCAGGATGGACAGATCAAGGAACTTAACGTTATCATCAAGGCCGACGTCCAGGGTTCGCTGGAAGCGTTAAAAGATTCCCTGGGCAAGATCCCCAGTGATAAAGTCAAAATCAGATTCATCCACTTAGGGGTAGGTGAAGTGAACGCCTCTGACGTCATCCTGGCCGTCGCCTCCAAGGCCATCATTATCGCGTTTCACGTCGGTATCGACCAGCGCGCCAAGGAAGAACTGGAGAAACAACCCGTGGACGTGCGCAAGTACCGGATCATCTATGACGCCGTTAACGATATCCGTAACGCCCTCGAAGGGATGCTGGAAGCCAAGACCCGCAAAAAATTCCTGGGCCGCGTGGAGATCCGTGAAGTCTTCAAACTTTCCAAACACGGGATCGTGGCCGGCTGTTACGTGACCAAAGGGAGGATCACCCGCAAGGATCACGTCGACATTATCCGTAACGACGCCCCCATATATTCGGGTACGGTTTCCAGTTTGAAACGCTTCAAGGACGACGTGCGTGAGGTCACCGAAGGGATGGAGTGCGGCATCAGTTTCAGCGGGTTCGATCAGTTCCTCTCCGGAGACATGGTCGAAGCCTACGAACTCGAAAAGATCACGCAGAAATTATGAAAAAAACCGTTTTTAGCGCGATGCGCCCTACGGGCAAATTACACCTCGGACATCTGGTCGGGGCGCTTCGGAACTGGCTGGAACTTCAGGAAAAATATCCGTGTATCTTTGCCATTGTGGACTGGCACGCGCTGATGGGGGAATACGAGCAGAGCCAGGAAATCAGCGAAAACGTCCTGGACATGGCCATCGACTGGATCGCCTGCGGCATCGACCCGAACAAAACGGTCCTTTTTGTGCAGTCCCACGTCCCGGAGCACCTCGAACTGCACATGATCCTCGCCTGTCTGACCCCGCTGGGATGGCTGGAGCGCAATCCGACCTATAAAGAACAGTTACGCGAGATTACGACGCGGGATCTGCAAACATACGGCTTCCTGGGTTATCCGGTTTTGCAGGCAGCAGACATCCTCCTGTACAAAGCGAACACGGTCCCTATCGGAGAAGACCAGTTGCCGCACATCGAATTGACCCGCGAGATCGCGCGGCGGTTCAATCATGTTTACAAGACCGATTTTTTCCCGGACTGCGAGGCGCTGTTGACACAAACGCCGCGGCTTTTGGGTGTCGACGGACGGAAAATGAGCAAAAGCTATCAAAACGCCATCAATCTGGCGGCTTCGGCGGAGGAGATCAAAAAAAAAACCGGCGGGATGTTCACGGACCCCAAACGGATCAAACTGTCCGATCCCGGACATCCTCAAGAATGCAACGTTTACAGTTATTACAATGTCTTTGCGGCATCGAAAGCCAGGGACGTTTACGAATGGTGCACGAAAGCGCAGAAGGGTTGCACTGAGTGCAAGGCGATCCTCTCCAATACCCTTGTTGATCAACTGGCTGGGATTCGGGAGAAGCGCGCGATCCTGGCCCAGAACAAGGCGCGCGTGAAAGAAATCCTGGACGCCGGACGCAAGCGCGCCCAAAAGATCGCGCAGGAAACCATGAGAGAAGTGCGGGAGATTGTCTTCGGTAAAGGTTAACCGCAATCAGGGAAAACAGGCATGAGCTACAAACTGAAACTGGATATTTTCGAAGGGCCGCTGGACCTGTTGTTGTATCTTATCAAGAAAGACGACATCGACATCCACGATATCCCCATCAGCCAGGTCACGGAACAGTACATGCAGTACATCGACATGATGAAGATGCTGGACCTGGATGTCGTTGGTGATTTCCTGGTCATGGCGGCGACCCTGATGCAGATCAAGTCCCGGATGCTCCTGCCGCCGGACCCCAACGAACAGCCCGAAGAGGAACTTGACCCGCGCGACGAGCTGGCCCGCCGTCTTCTCGAATACAAAAAATTCAAGGAAATTGCCGAAGCGCTCAAAGAAAAAGAGCTGCTCCGTCAGGACTTGTTCGGCCGCGCCTTCGACCAGGAAGAGATCAAACAATTTAAAGCCGACGCCAAAGAGATCTATTACGAAGCGAGCCTTTTTGACCTGATCAACGCGTTTTCAGAGGCCTTAAAGCGCGCCCCGGAAGAAGTCATCCACGAAATTATCACGGAGGAATTTACCGTCGAACAGAAACTCCACGATGTTTTGCACTATTTGCTCGAACATTCGCCGATCAGGCTCCAGGACCTTTTCACCCGTTGCCGCCACAAGATCGAGATCATCGTGACGTTCCTGGCGGTCCTGGAATTGATCCGGTTAAAGGAACTGGTTGCCGTGCAGAAAGGGGTCTTCGGAGAAATCGAGATCATGCGCAACCAGCAGAATATCGTCCCGATAGGGGAGAACGAAACGGATGATGGAAGAACGCAAACAGATCCTGTTCAACCAGGAAACTGAAGAAGACCGGGTCTACAGCCTATCGCTTCGGCCCGCGCAGCTCATTGAGTTTATCGGGCAGAAAGAGCTCATTGAGAACCTTAAGGTGTCTCTTCAGGCGGCCAGACAGCGCGGGGAATGCCTCGAACACATGCTCCTTTCCGGTCCGCCGGGACTGGGCAAGACCTCGCTGGCCAATATCGTCGCCCACGAAATGAACGCGCGGATCACGGTCACCTCCGGCCCTGCCATCGAGCGCGCCGGAGACCTCATCGGGATCCTGACCAACCTGGGACAGGGCGATATCCTTTTTATCGATGAGATCCACCGCCTTTCCAAAGTGGTCGAAGAGTTTTTATACCCGGCCATGGAAGGTTTCAAGATCGATTTCGTGGTGGACAAAGGGCCCTACGCCCGCACGATCAATTTTAATTTGAAGCCCTTTACCTTGATCGGCGCGACGACCCGCAGCGGGCTTTTGGCCTCGCCTTTACGCGAGCGCTTCGGCATATTCCACCACCTTGATTTCTACAACACTGACGAGCTGCGCGAGATCGTGACGAATTCCGCCCAAAAGATAAACGTCGTCCTGGAAGATACAGCCGCCGTTGAAATTGCCCGGCGCGCGCGCGGGACGCCGCGCATCGCCAACAGGCTCTTGCGCCGCGTGCGCGATTACGCGCAGGTCAAAACATCCAGCGGACACATTACGCTCTCCGTCGCCGACGAAGCGCTCAAGGCCCTGGCGATTGACGCGCTAGGCCTGGATGAAAACGACCGCAAGCTCCTGCGGGTTGTCAGCGACCATTACAAAGGCGGGCCCGTGGGGATTGAAGCCCTCGCGGCCACGTTGAACGAGGAAGTCGACACCCTGGTGGACGTCATCGAACCGTACTTGCTGAAGATCGGTTTCTTGAAACGCACGCCCCGCGGCCGCGAACTGACCGAAACCTCGCTCAAGCATATCAAAGGCGCTTCGCACACCCCCAAAGAACTCCAACAGCGGCTATATTAATCTTGCTATGGGACTTGGAAAAACGTTAATGATCCTGGGCGTTTTATTAATCCTTGCCGGCGGGCTTGTTCTCGTTTTGGGACGGATCCCCGGGCTGGGGCGTTTGCCCGGAGATATCCTGGTCAAAAAAGAAAACTTCACGTTCTACTTTCCCGTCACAACTTCCATTATTATCAGTCTTTTATTGAGCCTCATTTTTTTCCTATGGCGACCCAGATAATACGATTTGTACTTTGGGCCTGTCTGATGACAGCAATGAATATCCAGGCCTGGGCCGGCACCTCTGTTCCCACAGAAAAAAAGTTCGTGCGCGTCGCCGTCCTGGATAACGTGGATGAATTGACGGTTTCCATCCGCGGCAAATACCAGATCACGGAATCCGCTTCAGGCGCGGTCTTAAAAACGGGCAGGACGCTGGAAGAATTTCGCATATCTTCCCGCGAAGGCGGAGTCCAGCTCGACGAACAGTTGTACCCGCTCAAAAGGATCAGCCTGACCCCGGCCAAAGAGGTCGCTTTCCATCTTCCCGGTAAAGTCCAGCGCTACCGCGGGACGATCAGCATCATCCAGAAGCCAAATCAAAAATTTCTGGTGGTCAACGTCATTGAGATGGAACAATACATCAAAGGCGTGCTTTATCATGAGGTCTCGCACCGCTGGCCCATGGAGGCAATGAAGGCCCAGGCCGTCGCCGCCCGCACGTACGCGCTTTATCAAATGAGGCGCAACAAAAACGCCGATTACGACGTGACCGGCGACATTTACTCCCAGGTTTACGGCGGCAAGAGCGCCGAGCGCTTCCGCACCAACATCGCGGTCAACCGCACCGAGGGCCAGGTCCTCGTCTATAAAAACAAAATCCTGCCGGCGTATTTTCACGCCTCCTGCGGCGGGCACACGGAAAACGCCAGGAACATCTGGGGCCATGACCTGCCGCCTTTGTATGGGGTGCAATGCCCGTTCTGCCGGCTGGAACCGAATTTCAACTGGGTAAGGAATTTTCGTTCTCAAGACGTCCGGGACAAACTTAACGCGCGTGGTTACAAGATCGGCGCCATCCAGGATATCCGTGTCCTGGAACGTAACGAAAGCGGGAGGATCAAGACGTTGATGGTCACCGACCGCCCGGGAAACTTCATCCGTATCCCCGGGATAAAATTCCGGGAGATCCTCGGGCCCAACGTCGTGCGCAGCAATAAATACGAAGTCGTGATGAAAGGATATTATTTCGACCTTGTCGGTAACGGCTGGGGACACGGCGTGGGGCTCTGTCAATGGGGGGCCCACCGGATGGCCGAGGAACGCCACAAGTACGACGAGATCCTGTCTTTTTATTATCCCGGAGCGGAACTGGTCAATTCCCGGGACATAAACGCCGACGACGGCTTGTGAGACTATTTTTATGTCGACTTTTTTCATAACAATTTTAATGGTGGCCCTGACACTCGGCTTGCCGGTTCCGTCCTCTTTTGCTGGTGATGTCCCCTGGCTGTTGGTGGCAGGCAGCCGGATTGTCGACGAAACCGGACGGGAGGTCAGGCTGCGCGGCGTGCAGATGGATTTCGGTTCCGCGCGCGGTGATATCCCGCGAACGGTCGTTGCGCAAGACGGCGGGTTTCTTGATGAGATGATCGACCACGTGGTAACCGAAGAGGATTTTAAAGACGTGGCGCGCATGGGCGCGAATTCCGCGCGTTTTTCCCTGACCACCTGCAAGGACTTCGAGAATGAAGAACAGCCGTTTGTCTATCGCGAGGAAAATTTAAAACGGCTGGACAAGGCCGTGGCCTGGGCCGAAAAATACGGGATTTATCTTGTTTTGAGCATGCGCCAGTCCCCCGGCGGACATAACCCCAGCCCCCATTCCGGCAACGAGGGCAGCAACGCTCTGTGGTCCAGCGAACAAGACCAGCAACGCCTCGTTAGTCTCTGGAAAACGATCGCGCAGCGTTACGCCGACCGGCCTGTCGTTGCGGGGTATGACCTTCTCAACGAGCCGTTCGCTCCCGATCAAGAGATTTACAACTCGGTCTTTACCAACATCATCGACGCGATCCGTTCCGTGGATAAAAGACACATGATTTTTTGGGAAGGCAACGAATGGGGCAAGAAACTTGACTGGATAAAACCACCGCCACTCGACGGGAATATCGTTTTCAGCATTCATTTCTACGAGCCGGGCAGCTACGCCGTCAAAGGACAGGGGGATTATCCTTCCCGGATCCAGGGACGGGATTTTGACAAAGAGGCGCTGCGAAAAGCCCTGGAGCGCAGGACCGAGTACGCCCGGAAATTGAACAAGCCGGTCTACGTGGGCGAATTCGGCGCCATGGCCCAAGCCGGCAATTACCTGCAATATGACAGGGACATCCTGGAGATCCTTGAAGGATTAAAACTCCATTGGGGGTATTGGCATTACAAAAACATCAAGGGAAATACGCAGACCCAGGCCATCTATCACGCCCAGCCGGAGAATCCATTCTTCCAACTGATGAAGGGATCGGGTAAAGGCAAAGTATTATCCATGCTGCCCGCGGCAGAACGCGATAAAGCGCTGGGGTCGCTGGAAACCTCCGGTTTCCATGAAAAAACACAACTCAAACAACTTCTTGTCGGGTTTTTATCAGCAAATACGCCATGAAACTGCAGGATTTTGATTATTCTCTTCCCGAAGGGCTTATCGCCAGCTACCCCATCCCTAAAAGGGACCAGGCGAAATTGATGGTCGTCGACCGCGGGCGCGGGACGATTGCGCATGACATCTTCGCCAACGTCGGCAAGTATCTGCCCGCCCAATCCTGCCTTGTCCTTAATGACAGCAAGGTCATCCCGGCGCGTCTTTTGGGACGCCGTGAGAAAACGCCGGGTAAGGTTGAAGTCTTTCTCCTTAAAAAAATTCCCGGCGGGGATGGCTGTTCCTACGAGGCCTTGATCCGGCCGCTCAACCGGCTTAAACTCAATGAAAAGATACAGTTCAACGGCGGCAGCCTGACCGCCGAACTGGTCGATATCAAAAAACGGACCGTGCGGTTCAACCGTAGAAATATTTCGGCGCAGCTGCAAAGGCACGGCCATATGCCACTGCCGCCGTATATCAAACGCCCCGATGAACCGTTGGATAAAAAATATTACCAGACCGTGTACGCCCGCAAACCCGGATCCGTGGCCTCGCCCACGGCAGGGCTGCATTTTACGCCGGCGTTGTTAAACGCCTTGCGCAAGAAAGGGCACGGGATCGAAACCGTCACCTTGCACGTCAATCTGGCGACGTTTCGCATGGTGGAAGCGGAAGATATCACGCAGCATAAAATGCACACCGAAGAATATTCGCTCACACAAAAGAGTTTCAGTTCCATCCAACAGGCAAAAGCGAAAGGCCGCAAGATCGTTGCCGTGGGGACAACGTCCTGCCGGGTGCTGGAGACATTGGCGAAAGATTCTTCCCGGCTGACGGGAGCAACAGATATCTTTATTTATCCCGGGTATACGTTTCATTCCGTTGATATTTTGATAACGAATTTTCATTTGCCGCGCAGCACGCTCTTAATGCTGGTTTACGCTTTTGGCGGGACAAAATTGATGAAAGAGGCCTACGCGCAGGCGATCGAGCAAAAATACCGGTTTTACAGTTACGGCGACGCAATGATCATTTTATAAGGTCACACGTCACAAGGTCACAAAGTCACCGGTGACGGGTGACCTGGTGACTGGGTGACAGCACACACATGTTTCAACTCATTAAAAAAGACACAAAAACAAATGCCCGCCGCGGGGTCGTCCATACCGCCCACGGTGATATCCAGTCGCCGTTTTTCATGCCGGTGGGGACCAACGCCACGGTCAAGACGCTGACCAATGAAGACCTACTGGAATTGGACTCCCAGATCGTTCTTTCGAATACATATCATCTCTTTCTGCGTCCCGGGATGGAGGTCATCGGCCAGGCCGGCGGCCTGCATAAATTTATGGGCTGGGAGCGGCCGATCCTGACCGACAGCGGAGGGTACCAGGTCTTCAGCCTTTCCAAGTTAAGGAAGCTCAATGATGACGGCGTTTCGTTCCAGTCGCACATTGACGGCTCGACGCAATTCTTCTCGCCGGAGAAAGTCATTGAAATCGAAGAAGTCCTCGGCTCGGACATGATCATGCCGCTCGATGAATGCGCGCCGTATCCGTGCGAACGCAAAGAAGCGGAAATTTCCGTCAAACGTACAACGCTTTGGGCACAACGTTCCCGAAAACATTTTTTAGCGCGAAAGATGGAAGGGAAACAATATTTATTCGGCATTGTCCAGGGCGCGACCTATAAAAACCTGCGCGAGCGTTCCGCCAAAGAGATCATCGATATCGGCTTTGACGGCTACGCCATTGGCGGGGTAAGCGTTGGAGAGCCGGTCGATATTATGTTCGAAGCGCTGGAGTGGGTGATGCCCCTGCTGCCGCAAGACCGGCCGCGGTATTTTATGGGCATCGGCATGCCTGATCAGATCGTGCGCGCGGTAGGTGAGGGCATCGACATGTTCGATACCTGCATCCCGACGCGCTACGGCCGTAACGGTTCGGCGTTCACCGCAACGGGGCGCAAAGTGATCCGCAACGCCAAAT
This sequence comes from Candidatus Omnitrophota bacterium, assembly GCA_016212005.1. GTDB lineage: Bacteria > Omnitrophota > Gorgyraeia > Zapsychrales > Zapsychraceae > UBA10015. The sequence goes on from JACRHP010000009.1 coordinate 75,778, forward strand.
ATGCGACCGATTTTACTCCGCTGGATGAACAATGCGCCTGCATTGTCTGCCGTAAGTACACCCGTGCTTATATCCGGCATCTGGTCAACGTCAACGAAATCCTCGGGTTGAAATTAATTTCGTACCACAACGTGTACTTTTATGTTAATTTGATGAAGCAAATCCGCGCGGCCGTCGAAGCGGATAATTACGCGGACTTTCAGAAACAATTTCTGGCGCGGTATTGTCCAAAGGACAGCGAAGGAGAGACCATTGCGTTTTGATATCATCACCATATTCCCGGAGATGTTCACGCCCGTCCTTAACGAGTCAATCGTGAAGCGCGCGCAGGAAAAAAAGAAGGTGGCGATCCGCGTGCACGATTTGCGCAAATATACGAAGGATAAGCATAAAAAGGTCGATGACCGGCCCTTCGGCGGCGGACCCGGCATGGTCATGACACCGCAGCCTTTTTTCGACGCGGTCAAAAAAATCAAAGGAAGACGTAAAGCCAAGGTCGTCCTGATGTCTCCATCGGGAAAACGTCTCACCCAAAAACTTGCCCGCGAGCTGGCTAAACAAAAGAATTTAATCGTGTTGTGCGGCCATTACGAAGGGGTGGATGAACGCGTCCGTGAAAAAGTCGTGGATGAAGAGGTTTCGATCGGCGATTACGTTTTGACCGGCGGCGAGATCCCGGCCATGGTCATTATCGATTGCGTGACCCGGCTTATCCCCGGGGTCGTGGGGAAAGAGGCTTCGCTGGAAGACGAGTCGTTTGAAAGGGATATGCTCGAATACCCCCACTACACCCGTCCCGCAAATTTTCGTGGCACAAAAGTGCCTGATGTGCTATTATCTGGCAATCATAAAGCCATCAGCGAGTGGCGTAAACAACAGGCCCTTCGCGTCACCCGGCGCAACAGGCCGGATCTAATTAAAAACAAGTGAGGTATCCATGGTCGCGACCAACGCTCAAAAAGACATCAAACACGTCGAAGAAAAATTTCTTCGCAAAGAACTCCCCGACTTTAACGTCGGAGATACCATCAAGATGAAGGTCAAGGTGCGCGAAGCGGACAAGGTCCGTCTGCACCCGTTTGAAGGGACCGTCATCAGCAAGACCGGCCGCGGCTTAAAGGGCAGCTTTACGGTGCGCAAGGTTTCCTTTGGCGAAGGCGTGGAGAGGATATTCCCGCTTCATTCGCCGGTCATCGAAAGCCTGCACGTGGTCAGCAAAGGGGTTTCGCAGCGCTCGAAGCTTTATTATTTGCGCGGGCGCACCGGCAAATCTGCGCGTCTGAAAAAAGAACTAGGGGTAGAAACTCCGGCCCAGACCCAAACTGTTCCCGCAAGAGTCTGAAGATATCAGACTGTTGCGGGAACAACAGCAGTCTGATATTTTCATTTAGTTAATTTCCCCCTTCTCGAAACCCGGATTTTGCAGTCTATATGCTCGCCATCGAGGATAAGACCCGCAAGGCAGGTTATGGCCTCATCATCGGAGTGGATGAGGCGGGCCGCGGGCCATTGGCGGGGCCGGTCGTGGCCGCCGCCGTTTCCCTCAAAGAAAAAAAGTTTCCTGTCGTCATCCGCGATTCCAAACAGCTTTCCCCCGCGCAGCGCGAAGCCGCTTTTCACGAAATCTATCCCCGGGCCTGGGTCGGCATCGGTATCATGAACGAAACCGTGATCGATGAGGTCAACATCCTCAACGCCACGTTTTTCGCCATGCACAACGCCGTGCGGGATTTGATCGCGCGGCTGCCGGGCCCACGCAAAAACGACGACGATTTCACGCGCGGCGTCTGCCTTTTGGTCGACGGCGACCGCTTCAAGCCCGGCCTGCCTTATCATTACAAAACAATTATCCAGGGAGACGAGCGGGTGCTGTCGATCGCCTGCGCGTCGATCGTGGCCAAGGTCGTGCGCGACCGGATGCTGTCGGTATACCACCGCGTTTTTCCGCAGTACGGCTTTGACCGGCATAAAGGTTACCCGACCATCGAGCATAAAAGGGCGATCGAACGTCACGGGCTTTCGTTGATCCACCGGCGTAGTTTCCATTACGGACTATGACCGAGACCACATCACAACGCGGAAAACAGGCCGAAGACGCGGCCGTCAAGTATCTCCAGGCGCGGGGCTACCGTGTCCTCACGCGCAATTACCGCAACCCCTTCGGCGAGATCGACATTATCGCCAAAGACGGGCCGACGCTTTGTTTTGTCGAGGTGCGCAGCCGCGCCGAGACCTGGCACGGGCATCCGTTTGAATCCATTTCGCCGCTCAAGCGGCGGAAGCTGACCCGCGCGGCGCAGGGGTTCCTGGCCGGACAAGGCGACACGGACGTGGACGCCCGTTTCGACGTCGTGGCCGTCATTCCCGACGATAACGGCGGCTACGCGCTCGAACTCATCCAAAACGCGTTTGAAGTTGAACCATAAAGGGGACACGATGACCGACCTGCAACGCAAAGAACTCCGGGGGCATTCCACCATCAGCCGCACGACTATTGAGGGCTGGCCGGCGGTCTTCTTCAGCCTGCCGTTTATCGGCGCAGGAACATTTATAATCCTTATTTCTTTAAACGTGATCCCCGTCAAGGATTCGAGTTTCCATGCCGCGCGCGAGGTGGTCGCCAGCTTCGGCGGACTCTTCGCGCTGGCAGGCCTCCTGACCCTGGTACACGGCTTACTCAGTTTAAACGAGAAGAGAAAAACCGCGCTTTTAAACCAGCAATATTCTACAGAAAAATGGCGCGCTGATTATTCCTGGGACCCGCAAGGGATCAAGGCGGATTCCTTCGAAAAAATCAAGTCCGGCCTTTACGCCAACTTGGGGATTACCGTTTTTTGCGTGCCGTTTAACTGGCTGTTCTTCTTTAAACATCCTGACAGGATTTTTCAATTATTTATCGGCTTCTTTGATATCATCATTGTGATCGCTTGGGCTTATTGGGCCTACCTCGTCTTGGCCCTTTTAAAATATGGGGTGAGTTCGCTCGAATTCCAGCATTGCCCGTTTTTCCTGGGTGAAGAACTGAAGGTCATCTTGCGAACGAACAAACCCGTCCCGGGATTAAAAGAGATGAAGGCGACATTACGTCATATTGAAGAAAAGTATGAGACGCGCGGCACCGGTAAAAACAGAAGGTCCGTGATCGTTTCCTACCAGCTTTACGCGGACACGTTGACCTTTAATAACCTGACGGCTTTTGAGCAACAAGCGGTCCAGTGGCCCCTGGCTTTCTCGCTCCCGCAAGAGTCCCAGTACAATTCCTGCCTGAGCTGCCGTCCGGCGAAATATTGGGAGCTGGAAATAAAAGCCCAGACGCCGGGGATAGATTATTTTTCGTCATTTTTATTGCCGGTGTACGCGAAACTTTAAGTTCAAATTGCATTCGGCCAGATGTGATATATACGTGGAAAAAGGAACAGTAGAAAGGGTTTTTTATGTGGCTAAAATGGTTCCCGTGGAGATTTATCGTCCGCAGTGTCGCCCGCCGGCAAGGGTTCATCGACCCGATTTCCATGCTGGCACAATTCCAGAATTTTTCCCAGCCGTCCGATGTTTTAGCCCCCAAAGAACTCCTGCGCGAAGGCATGGTCCTCCACGCCCGGGGCCTGATGAACAGCCAGGCCATCCAGCATAACCTGGACTGGGTCTGGCCGTTCTGGGTCGAGCGCCAGTTCGACCCCACCGACGCCGCCTTTGTCCCGCGCGCGTTTTCGCTCACGCAAATTAACCTGACCCACCGCAACTGGACCGCGGTGGGGATACCCGACCTTGAAGAATTTCCCATCGTTGACCCGCGCGGGCTGGTGACGCCCCTTTATGACGGGTGGTCCATCGACGCGTGGGTCCTGGACCCGTCGGGACCTTCGCTTATCCCTTCGCGTTTACCGGCCGTGTCTCAACGACTTTTGATCAAGGACGATCTCGCCGTGGTCACCACTTCGCAATCGGGGTCGTTATCGATTGCCTCCATCGTGGAAGCGGTCGGGACTAAAGGATCCCCGGCTTGCCAGATCCGGTTTACCGCTTCCAGTGGGCATCCGGCATGGCTGGTCATCTCTCTGCGGCCTTATAACCCTGAAGGCGTCAGTTTTATCCATGAGATCGAACTCCTGGAAGGACGCCGGGGCTGGAAGGTCGACGGCAAAAATTTTGTTTATTTCGAAAAACCGGCGGACCAATATGAATTTTCCTATTACCGCCACGGGGATGTTTACAGCCGGCTGCCGTCGGTGGAAGACAAAAATAAAGTTTACTGTGAAGTGGGGATGGCGACGGCGGCCGCCCTGTTTAAACTTCCTCCGGATAATCCGTTACAAGTAACGCTCCAGGTCCCTTTGGACGGAAAAAAAGAACAGGGGAAACCTTCTTCTTTTGTGGCGCTGCCGGCGGCGCGCTGGGACGCAATTTTGGAAGACCGCTGTCGATTGCAAATCCCTGACGAGCATTTTCAATTTCTTTATGACGCGGCTTTGCGGACCCTGGTCCTGCATTCCCCCAAAGACGTTTACCCGGGGCCTTACACTTACCGGCGTTTCTGGTTCCGGGACGCCGCTTTTATCCTGCACGCCATGCTCTGCGCGGGGTTTACGCAAAGGGTCGAGCGGGCCATCGACTGCTTCCCGGCGCGCCAGCAGCCTTCGGGATATTTCCTTTCGCAAGACGGAGAATGGGATTCCAACGGCGAAGCCCTCTGGATCATGCGCCGGTTTTGTGAGATGACCGGAATCCCTCCGCGTCCCGCCTGGCTAAAGACGATCGCGAAAGCAGGGACGTGGATCAGCCGCAAACGGCTCCCCGGCCAACCTTCTTCAGCTCGCGCGGGACTTCTTCCGGCGGGGTTCAGCGCCGAACATCTGGGGCCAAACGATTATTATTACTGGGATAACTTTTGGGGGATCGCGGGCCTGCGGGCGGCCGCTTATCTGGAAAAAATATACGGAGATAAAGACCGCGGCGAACAGTTCGCTCGGCAAGCGCGGGAATATCTGGAGCGCGTGGACGACAGTTTATCGCAAGCCCGTCAGCGTCTGGGGACCAAAGCGATGCCGGCCGCGCCTTACCGCCGAATGGATTCCGGCGCCATCGGCTCGCTGGCGGCGGGGTATCCGCTGCGGATTTTCAGCGCCGACGATGAGCGTCTCACGGAAACGGTGAGATATTTCTTTGAAAATTGTTTCTTTGAGAATGGGTTCTTCCACGACATGACCCATTCCGGCGTCAACCCTTATCTTACGCTGCACATCGCCCAGGTCTTGCTGCGCGCCGGGGACAAACGTTATTTCGACCTGATGAGCGCCATCGCGGCCCTGGCCTCGCCGACGGGCCAATGGCCGGAAGCGATCCATCCCCGGACCAAAGGCGGATGCATGGGCGACGGCCAGCATGTCTGGGCGGCCGCGGAATGGGTCTTGATGGTGAGAAATTGTTTCCTCCGGGAAGAAGATGACCGTTTGATCTTATGTTCCGGGGTCCCGCCGCAGTGGCTGGATAAAAAGACGGAACTGTCTTTCGGCCCCGCGCCGACTTCATTTGGGACGGTCAATATCAGCATCAAGCCGGACCGCGGAAATGTCGTTGTCGGATGGACAGGAAAATGGTTTGACCAGGAACCGGAGATTGAAGTGTGTCTCCCGGGCTTGCCGAAGGTCAAAGCCCGGCCCGGGGCCGGATCTGTCAACGTGGCGCGCGAGGCCAGGCCATGAATATCCTGATGATGACCAACACCTATTTCCCGCTGGTAGGAGGGCTGGAACAGTCCATCCGTTCCTTCTGCGATGAGTTCCGGCGCCTGGGGCATGAAGCCCTCATCGTCGCCCCTGATTATGAAGGCAAGGCCGAAGATGAAGCAAACGTCATCCGCGTCCCCGCGCTGAAGAAATTCTACAAGACCGATTTCTCGGTCAACCTGCCCGTCCCCGGACTTCTGCCCAGGATCATGAAAACATTTTCGCCGGATATCGTGCACAGCCACCACCCCTTTTTTATGGGGGACTTCGCGCTGCGTTTGAGCCGGCAATATCACCGGCCGCTTGTTTTTACGTATCACATCATGGTGGAGAAATACGTGCATTACCTGCCGATCCACAACGAAGGGGCTAAAAAATTTGTCATCGAGGTCGCCGCGGGATACGCGAACCTGGCGGATCAGGTGATCGTCCCCAGCCCGAGCGTGCGCGACATCCTCCTTCGCCGGGGGGTGGTCAGCCCTGTTGAAGTTGTCCCGACGGGGGTTGACCTGAAACGGTTTGTCAACGGGAACGGCGCGGATTTCCGCGGACACAACCGTATCCCTGCCGGGGATCTCGTCATCGGATATGTCGGACGGCTGGCGCCGGAAAAAAATATGGATTTCTTGATCGGCTGCCTTGTCGAATCGCTAAAGAAAGAACCCCGCGCCCGCGCGTTGATCGTCGGGCAGGGGCCGTCGCAGGAAATGGTCAAAGCGGCGTTCGAAAAGGCCGGGCTCGGCGGAAGGCTTCATTTAACAGGGTTCTTGTATGACCAGGACCTGGTGGACGCGTATTTTGCCATGGACGTTTTTGCCTTCGCGTCGTTGAGTGAGACGCAAGGGGTCGTGCTCCTGGAGGCCCTGGCCGCGGGAGTCCCTGTAGTGGCGCTGGACGCCCCCGGGACGAGGGAAGTCGTCAAAGACCGTTGGAACGGCCGGCTCGTCGACAGTCCGGATCGGCAAAAATTTATCGATGCCCTGACGTGGATATCGGGCTGCCCGCCCGGGACATTGCGCGCGCTCAAAGAACGGGCGAAGGAAACGGTCAAGGATTATTCGATGAGTTCCTGCGCGCGGCGCATGCTTGAAATTTATGAAAACCTGCGGGGTAAAGGGGTCGCCTCCCTGCGGCGCAACGACAATTCATGGTATATGCTCAAGGACCGCCTAAAAGCGGAATGGGATCTCCTCAAAAATTTGATCGACGCCAGCGAGGCGGCCTTGCTTGAGAAAAATCCTTCAGAAAAAACGGGGGAAGAATGATCTCCGGGTTCCGGCAGCGGTTGAATCTGTGGGAATGGACCGTCAAACTCCTGGGGCTTCCGGCCGACCCGGGGGCCTCAAGCCAGTCCGGCCTCGTCATGGTCCAGATCGACGGCTTTGCAAGGTCGGAACTGGAAAAAGCGCTGGAGCGCGGCGAGATGCCGTTTCTCAAAAACCTGATCGGCAAAGAGCGGTACCGCCTGCATCCTTTTTATCCGGGGCTGCCTTCGACGACTCCGGCCGTCCAGGGGGAGCTGTTTTACGGCGTCAAACAGTGCGTCCCGTCTTTTTTCTTTTACGACAAACAATCGCGAAGAGTTTTCCGGATGTTCGACGGAGATTCCGTCAGGGAGATCGAACGGCGTCTGACGGGCCAGGGGAAAGGGCTGCTGGAAGGGGGAAGTTCTTATTCCAATATTTTTGGCGGCGGCGCGCGGGAGGCCCATTTTTGCGCCGGGTCTCTGGGCTGGCGGCACATCTGGAAAGATGTGAATTTCTTTAAATTCATTTTGCTTTTATTGACGCATTTGCCGTCCGTCGTGCGGATGGCCGTCCTGTGCCTGTGGGAAACCGTCCTGGCCTTGATGGATTTTATCTACGGGCTGTTGAAAAAAGAAGACCTGGTCGTCGAGTTCAAGTTTGTCCCCCTGCGGGTCCTGCTTTGCATTTTGCTGCGCGAACTGATCACCCTGGGCGCTATCATCGACGTGGCCCGCGGGCTGCCCGTCGTCCACCTGAATTTTCTCGGTTACGACGAACAGGCGCACCGCCGCCGGCCCGGTTCCCGGACGGCCCACTGGGCTTTAAAAGGGATCGACAAGGCGATTGCCAGGGTCTACGCCGCGGCGGTCCATTCAACCCGGCGCCATTATGACGTCTGGATCTATTCGGACCACGGCCAGGAAGTAACGATCCCTTACGTGGGACATTACGGCAAGAGCGTGGAGGAGGCGGTAGAAGGGGTCTTTGATGATTTGTTTGCAGGAAACAGACCATCCACCACAGGCACTTCAGGTCCGAAAAAGAACCGGCAAGACGGCATTCAATTGCAGCGGGCCCGTTATTTGGGTCAATGGGTTGAAGAAATGTGGCCTCTAAACCAGGACACGCATCCGGCCCCGGATCCCGAAGTAGCGGTGGCCGCGATGGGACCTCTGGGGGGCATCTACGTTTTTCGACAATTGAGTACGGAAGAAAAAATCACCTTTGCCAAAACGTTGATAGGGTCGGCGAAGATCCCGCTGGTCCTCATGCCGGAAGGGGATAACAAGGCCCGCGCCTGGAATGAAAACGGGGAATTTATTTTGCCCGAACAGGCCAGGGAGGTCATCGATCCCGATCATCCATTTTTTGATGATGTCGTATCGGATCTGATCGCGTTGTGCCATCATCCTAACGCCGGGACTTTTACTATTTCTGGATGGAACTTAAAAGGTGAACATTTCAGCTTCCCTTTTGAAAACGGTGCCCACGCCGGGCCGGGGAAAGAAGAGACCGGGGCCTTCGCCTTGCTGCCTTTTCACGCGGACGTGGCCACGCAGCCGCGGGCTTATTTAAAAATAAAAGACCTGCGGGAAGCCGCGTTGCATCTGCTCCAGGGTTCCCCGCGCGGCCAAAGCTTCCCGGGCAACGGCGAAAAGAAAATAAAAAACGGCAAGGCGCTCATCCGGATCATGACGTATAATGTCCACAGCTGTGTCGGGACCGACGGGAGGCATTCGCCCAAACGCATCGCCCGCGTCATCGGGCGTTATCAGCCGGATATCGTGGCGCTCCAGGAGCTCGACATCGGGCGCAAACGCACCGGGGAAGCCGACCAGCCGCATCTGATCGCCAGGGAACTGGAAATGCTCTACCATTTTCATCCGTCTATTGAAGTCGCGGAAGAAAGATACGGCAACGCTATTTTAAGCCGTTACCCCATAGAGTTGGTCCGCGCGATGAAATTGCCAAAGCTCGAGAGCCGGTTGAACCTGGAACCGCGCGGGGCGGTCTGGGTAACGGTGAAGGTCGGCAATGTCAATTTGCAGATCATCAACGCACATTTGAGTTTTTACGGCCCTGAATGCCGGCATCAGGCGAAGGCGTTGATCGGACCGGAATGGCTCACGCATCCGCGCTGCGCCGGGCCCGTTGTCCTGTGCGGGGATTTTAATGCCCTGCCCAACACGAACCCCTGGCGCACGATCAGCGGGAAACTGCGCGACGCCCAGCGCGCACTGGAGGCGCACCGGCCGTTGGCGACCTGGTTCGGGCGTTACCCCATTGGCAGGATCGACCATGTCTTTGTCGGCCCCGGGATCAGGGTCCTGGCCGTCGACGTCCCGAAAACGCAGTTGAATAAACTGGCCTCCGACCATTTACCGTTGATCGTTGACCTGGAGGTTACCTGAATGGAAGACCGTTTTTCCGGCGACCAGAAGCGTCTGGACCATTTCCTGCGCGGTTATGAAACGAACCTGATCCGCGCTTTTTTGCCGCTCGTCCCGCCGTGGATGGGGACGGTCCATCTGACGCTGCTGACTTTTCTGTGGACCGCGCTGGTCGTTCTCTCCGGATATCTGGCCGCCGGGGACATCCGGTGGTTATGGGGCTTCAGCGCGTGCATATTCCTGCAATACCTCACGGACATGCTCGACGGGGAAGTCGGCCGCCAAAGGGGCGAGGGGCTGGTCAAATGGGGATTTTATATGGACCATCTGCTGGACTATGTTTTTTCGTGCGCGGTCATGACCGGATACTCGTTTCTCCTGCCGCCTTCTCATTTCTACCTTATTGTGCTGTGGCTGGTGGCCGGCAGCGGCTTCCTGGTCCACGCCTTCCTCGATTTCGGCGTCACGGGCGAGTTCAAGATCAGTTTCAACCGCTTCGGCGTATCGGAGATCCGCCACGCCCTGATCTTGTTAAACGTCATCCTGGTCCTTTTCGGTAAAGAAGTATTTGTCTGGATAATCCCTTTTCTGGTCGCGGCGTTCTGGATCGTCCTGGCCGTCATGGTCTGTCAATCCCAGGCAAATTACCGCGCGATGGACCGGCGAAACAGGGAAGGCAAAGATTAAGTTGGAAAACATGGACAGAAAAGGTTCGTTCCTTCACTCCTACCGCTTCTCGGTTCTTCTCATCGCCGCCATCGCCATCGGGTCGGTGATCGGCGCGCTGCTGAAATCCAACGCCGCCGTCCTCAAGCCCTTGGGTGATATTTTCCTGAATTTGTTGTTCACCATCGTCATCCCGCTGGTCTTCTTCGCCATTTCCTCGACCGTGGCCCAGATGACGGACATGAAACGGCTGGGCAAGATCATGGGGTGGATGGTCCTCATTTTTGTGGTGACGGGGGTCATTGCCGCGGTCGTGATGATCATCGGTGTCAAATTCTACCCGCCCGCCGAAGGCATCCACATCGCTTTCAACCAGCCCGTCCAGACCGAAAAGGTCGATATCGGCGCGCAGATCGTCCACACCCTCACGGTCACGGATTTTATGGAATTATTTTCCAAACAGAACATGTTCGCCCTGATCCTGTTCGCGTTTTTGATCGGGCTGGCGACCTCGGCCGTGGGAGCGAGAGGGAAACCCTTCGCGCAATTTCTCGTGGCGGGCAACGAGGTGATGACCAAGGCCATCGGCTACGTCATGCTCTACGCGCCCATCGGTCTGGGTGCCTACTTCGCGTATCTGGTCGGTGTCTTCGGCCCGCAGCTTTTAGGGTCGTATGTCCGCGTGATCGCGCTCTACTATCCTCTGGCGCTGGCGTATTTTTTTATCGGATTTTCTTTTTACGCCTGGCTGGCGGGAGGGGTCCAGGGCATCCGGCTCCTTTGGTCCAATATCTTTCCGGCCGCGGTGACCGCGTGGGGGACAGGAAGTGGCTTGGCCACGTTGCCGGTCAACCTTGAGGCCGCGAAAAAAATCGGCATCCCCGAAGACGTGCGTGAGGTCGTGGTCAATATCGGCGCCTCGGTGCACAGCGATGGCTCCAGCCTGGCCGCAGTCGTCAAGATCGCATTATTGTTCGGGATTTTCGGCATGCCTTTTTCCGGCGGGCAGACGCTGGTCTCGGTCGTGGCCGTGGCGCTTTTGTGCGGCACGGTCATCAGCGGCATTCCCTCCGGCGGAATGCTGGGGGAACTTTTGATCATCACACTTTTTGGTTTCCCTATTGAAGCCATGCCCATCATCACGATGGTCGGCACGCTCATTGACCCGCCGGCAACCATGGTCAATGTCGTGGGCGATAACGTCAGCGGCATGCTCGTCGCGCGCGCCATGAACGGGCCGAAATGGATGACCGCGGGAAGCAGATCTTAATTTACTTACCTGAATTGTGAACCGCCGTTCACAATTCAAAAAGCGGCCCCCAAAAACATAAAAATGCTTTTATCAGCAGGTAGATAGTTGTGATATACTTTTACTATGAGCGAATTGGATAAAATCAAACAGGTTTTAAAACGAAACAAGTCCGTCCTGAAACGACAATTCAAGGTCAAGGCCCTCGGTATCTTCGGTTCCTACGTGCGCGGGAAGCAGAAAAAAAACAGCGACGTTGATATCCTCGTTGAATTCAATCAAACCCCCGGCCTTTTCGATTACGTCAGGACGGAAAACCGCCTTAGCGGCATATTAAAAAAACGCGTTGATCTGGTCATGAAAGGTTCCTTAAAGCCCGCCATCGGTAAATATATCATGCGTGAGGTCGTTTACGTATGATCCGTCAGATATACTGTTTACGTGTTGGAAGCGTTTTACTTTAAGGGAGAGCAAGAATGCCAGTTATATGCAGATTTTACGGCATAGCGATTTTGATGTTCTTTAAGGATCATCATCCGCCGCATTTTCACGCAAAATATGAGGGACAGCTCGCGGTTTACAGCATCGAAGGCTGCCGTTTGCTGGCTGGAAAAATGCCACCGCGCGCCTCAAGGCTTGTCAAGGAATGGGCCAAACTGCATGAAAAAGAACTTATGACGGACTGGCATATCGCCCAAAGAGACGGCAAGCTCAAATCCATCGATCCGTTATTATGAAAACCATCGTCCCCCGGGAAGTCATTGAAGCAAAAATCGTCAAAGGATATACCGTTGAACTGGTCTTCGACGATCTTAAAAAAGGTGTCGTTGACCTTCGCCGGTATTTAGGCAGAGGCATTTTCAAGGGACTGCTCGACAAAAGGAAATTCCGCCGGATGAAAGTGGACGCCGAGCTTGGCACGATCTGCTGGCCCAACGGCGCCGACATCGCCCCCGACACGCTGTATTCCCAGGCAAAATTTCTTTCATAGAAAACTGCACCGCCGACCCTTTGCCAGCTGGGCGAATGAAGATCCTTGCGGAACGGCAAAAATTCAATTTGTGCGGAATGCCACGAATTCAAAAAGCGGGCAGGCACAAATGCTTGCCAAATGCTTGCCGGATTGCCTTTTGGGAGCCAACCTGTTAGAATGAAAAAATGAAAATCGTCACAAAAACCTTATCGATGAGTGAACTCAAGGAAATGGCCGCCGCGACCTTTGGGGATATGGTCAAGGCCGTTGTCGACAT
>JACRHP010000012.1 GCA_016212005.1 Candidatus Omnitrophota bacterium
GTTGCATTGTAAGCGACAGGCTTAGGTGTCAGGTGATAGGTTATAGTTGATAGTAAAATATTGGCTGAAACGATGCTACGAAAGGAAAAATGACATGCTCGGAAAGATTACTTCACACAAGGACCTGGAAGTCTGGAGGAAGTCGATGGGTCTCGTTGAGGATGTGTACAAGCTGACACAAAATTATCCCAAAGAAGAGCTCTATGGCATTACATCGCAGATCCGCAGAGCGACGGTCGCCATTCCTCTTAACATTACCGAAGGTTTCCACAGGCATCATATTAAGGAATACGTCCAATTTCTTTATATTGCCAAGGGTTCCGCGGCGGAACTGGAAACATTACTGGAGATAGCCAACCGGCTGCAGTTCAGCCATGCGGCAAATATCGAAGGGATACAACGTTTATTATCGGAGATATTGAGAATGTTAAGCGGATTGATTTCAAAGTTAAAGCTTATCAAAGATTAACATTATGATGACTATTACTATCACCCATCACCTATCACCTGTAACCTAAAAACGGAGGTTTCACATGTCTCAGAAAGTTCTCATCGTCGACGACGAAGAAAGCATCCGCGAGTCCCTCAAACTCATCCTGGAGAACCACTACGACCTCGTCCTGACCGACAGCGGCGAGCAGACCATGCGCGCGCTGGAGGCCGACCCGTCCATCGGGCTGGTCCTCTTGGACATCAAGATGCCCAGGGTCGACGGCCTGGACATCCTCAAGGCGGTCAAGGCCAAACACCCGCGGGTGAACATCATCATGGTCACCGGCTACCGGTCGGTGGAGACCGCCAGCGAATCCGCCCGCCTCGGCGCGGTGGGGTATATTGTTAAGCCTTTTAAGTCAGATGAGATATTAGAGACCGTCAAACGCAACCTGGCACAATAGACATTTATATTGCGTTAACTTAACATATATGTTATATTTATGCTATGAAATGGACTAATTTTCTTAATAATTTTGGCGACCTTCCCTTGATCCCCACCGAACTGATCTACGCCGGCGCCGGGGACATCCCTGCCGCTGGAGTGCAGATCAGCCGCTGGAAAAAAACGGGCCGGCTCGCCCAGCTTAAAAAAGGTCTCTATTTCATCAACCGGCCGTACCGTACCACGCCGGTCTATGAGCCCTATATTGCCGCGGAACTAGTTCACCCCTCCTATATCAGCCTGGAAAAAGCCCTGGAAATGCACAACCTGATTCCGGAGGCGGTGTTCACATTTACCTGTGTGACCACCAAACGCGCGGCGCATTATGAAACTCCTGCCGGCGTCTTTGACTACCGCTACATCCGCCGGGACCTCTTCTGGGGGTATGAACCTCTCACACAGCAAAACCAGACGGCCTTTGTCGCCGTTGCGGAAAAAGCTCTGCTGGATTACTTTTATTTTCTAAACGGCCCCGTTACCCGGGAGGTCATTGAAGGGCTGCGCCTTCAAAACCTTGAGAGCATTAACGAGGGACGTCTTCTTGATTTCGCCGCGAAATTCCGCAAGCCGAAGATCGCGCGTGCCGCGCGAGAGGTCTTGGCCTACCGCGAAGAACTTCTCACCTCGGAGCATGCCGTATGAAAGACTACTGCCTGGCGCTGGCCGCGCGACAAACGAGTTACGACACGAAGCTCAACACCATGCGCGAATATCTGCAGGCGAATATCCTGCGCGCCCTGCATGAACAAGGTTTTTTCCGCACGACCGCGTTTGTCGGGGGCACGGCCTTGCGGTTTCTCTATAACCTTCCGCGTTTTTCGGAAGACCTGGATTTCTCGCTGACATCGCCGGCCAATTATAAATTTGTCCCTCTGGTCACCGGGATCAAGGATGAGCTCGCGCGTTCCGGATACAACGTTGAGGCCAAATATAACGACCGAAAGAGCGTCGTCAATGCCTTTTTTAAGTTCAAAGATCTGATGCTTGAGGCCGGGTTGTCGCCCTTAAAGTCACAAAACTTCTCCGTGAAACTCGAAATAGACACGAAGTCCCCCGCAGGCGGCGTGTCCAAGACGGCACTGGTCAACAAATTTTTCCCGGTCACGTTTCTGACCTTTGACCTGCCGTCACTATTCGCCGGGAAGATCCACGCGCTCTTGACCCGCCCCTACACCCGCGGTCGGGATTATTTTGACCTTATCTGGTATTTGTCGCACCATAAAGGATTGGAACCGAATTTCACGCTTTTAAAAAACGCCCTGACGCAGACGGGCTGCAAAGCGGAATTCCCGGAAAGCCACAATTGGCGGGAAGTCTTGCTGCGGACGCTGGGAAAAGCCGACTGGGAGGCTATCCGAAACGACGTCAAAAATTTTCTGGAAAACCCGAAAGACCTGGACGCCTTGAACAAGGAAAACCTCCGCGCGCTGCTTGCGCGCTGAAGGCGGCGGGGGAAGATTTGAAATAATCTTGCAAAAGGAATTCTATGCATTTTAGCCCTTATTCAATTTTGCCTCTTGTGACCAGCACAACAGTACTCTCCTTAGGAGTTTTGGTTTTTTTCAGAAGCTCAAACACAAAGATTAATGGGATATTCTTGATTTGGTGTACTTCCGTTTTTGTATGGCTGTTCTCTTACTCGATCGTCTATTCAATAGTGTCCCTTCCTGTTGCCTTAATCCTCATTCGAATCGCCTGTGCCGCAGTCATGTGCTTCTCCATCATTTTCTACCACTTCACAGTCATTTTCCTGGACATTAGAAAGGAAATGAAATTCGTCCGACCTCTTTACGTTGTGACACTTGCGATAGTACCAGTTGAACTCTTCACCAATTACTTCATCATTGGTGCGCAGACGTATTTCTTTGGATTTTACGGTAAAGCCAGTCCGACATACATTTTCCTTATAATATTTTTCCTGGCTGTCATGGTCCGCCCACTATCTCTGCTTATTCGGGCCGTTAAAAATAAAAGTACAAACGACAAACGCCTCATGGAAATAAAATACATACTTGCTGCTTTTGCAATAGCGTATATCGCGAGTATCGATTTCTTGCCAAAATTTGGCATTGAGATATATCCAGTTGGCGCCATGTTCATTCTATGTTGGGCCATCACTATGAGCTACGCGATTCTAAAACACCAACTGTTGGATATTAATATTGTCCTGCGAAAAGGGCTGATATATTCTCTGCTTGTTGCGATATTAACCATCTTTTACTTGCTTGTCATTGTGATCTCGGAGGATCTATTCGAGAGCCTATTAGGCTATAAGTCCGTGGCCATTAGTATTTTTCTTACAGCTCTTATTGCGGCCTTTTTCATCCCGCTTAAAAACAGGATCCAAGATCTGGTCGATAAATTATTCTTTAAAGGCACACTGTTGGAAATCGCTCAAGAGAACGACTCCTTAAGGCGGGAAGTTGCTCAATCCGAAAAACACAAGGCCGTGGCGGCGCTGGCGAGCGGGATCGCGCACGAGGTACGAAATCCTCTGACGGCACTGAAGACCTTTTACGAGCATTTCCCGCGGAAGAAGGACGACCCGGAATTTATCGCAAAATTTACACACATCGCCGGCAAAGAGATCGGCCGCATCGAAGGATTGATCCAGCAGCTCCTGGACTTCGCCAAACCCTCGCCGCCTTCCTTTCGTGAGACAGACATTAACAAACTCGTCCGGGACACGCTGGACCTATTGGTCAATAAGCTCGAGTCGAACAATATTCAACTCAACCAACACCTATCACCTGACAACTATCACCTGAAAATCGATCCGAACCAATTTAAGCAAGCTCTACTGAACATCTTTCTGAATGCTATCGACGCCATGTCTAGCGGCGGGCAATTGACAGTTTCGTCATTAGTCGATCGTACTTCGTACATCGTAAGTATTGCTGACACAGGTTCCGGTATCGCGCCCGAAGACCTCAAGCACATCTTTGAGCCCTTTTTCAGCAAAAAGGCCTCCGGCACCGGTCTCGGGTTAGCTATCACGCAGGGGATCATGGAGCAGCATAAGGGGAAGATTCGGATTGAGAGTACTGTCGGGGTGGGGACGACGGTCGTGCTGGAATTCCCGTTAGAACACAAAAATTGATCGTAGGGGCACCCCTTGTGGGTGCCTGTTTATAACGGGCGGGCACAAGGCCCGCCCCTACATTTTTCCGTGTTCATATAATTCCAGCATCGCCTTCACCACGACGGGATTGAACTGCGTCCCGCAACAGCGGCGGATCTCCTCCATCGCGGCTTCCTTGCTTAACCCCTTGCGGTAGGGCCGGTCGGAAGTCATGGCGTCGAAGGTGTCGGCCACCGCCATGATCGCCGCGGACATCGGGACCGCTTCACCCTTGAACCCGTCGGGATACCCGCGGCCGTCGAAGCGCTCGTGGTGGTTGCGGATGCCCTCGAGGCTTTCCTTCGGCAGGGACAACGGGGCCACCATCTCCACGCCGCGCACGGTATGCTGCTTCATGATCTCGTATTCGGCGTCGGTCAGCTTCCCCTGTTTGTTGAGGATCGACTCGGGGATGGCAATTTTCCCGATGTCGTGCAACAGCCCGGCGATGTACAGGTTCTCAAAAAAAACTTCCGGGAAATGGGCGGAGCCGTTGGCCGCCATCTGCCGGGCGAGCGCGACCGAATACTCCGTGACGCGGCCCGTGTGCCCGTGCGTGTAGGCGTCCTTGGCTTCAATGGTCGAGCCCAGGACCTCAATGGTCTGCAGGAACAACGCGCGGTTGCGGTCGGCCTCGCGCTTGAGATCTTCAAAAAGCTGGGCGTTGCGGATGGCCATGGCCGCGTCCGAGGCGAGCGCCGCGAAAAAGTCCAGTTCCTCCTGCTCGAAGCGCGACCCGTCGTGTTTTTCCCCCAGCAAAAGGATCGCCATCAGTTTGTGCCGGTAGTAGGCGGGCACACAGGCGACCGCGTTGAGCATCTGCATCTGCTCGTCGACCTTGCACAGGAGTTCTTTCGTCAATTTGCCGTTGCCGTTCCCGTTACTGATGATACTTTCATGCCAGATCAGGCGGTTGATGTCTTCCGAGAGGATCGCGTTGGGGTTGAACGTCAGCGGCCTGAATTCCCTGCGGTTGAAGACGCGGATGATGGGGCTCTCGCCGGTAAAACGGGTGAAGCCGGCGGGCACTTTCACGCCGAGCTCGCCGCGCGAGATGTTCAGGACATAGGCGTTCCTGCGCGGCTCGAAAAGGATCATCGCGGCGTGCTTGACGCGCAGTTTCCTGACGATCATGCGCACGATGAGCTTGATCAGGAGCTTGGGCTCGTGGATCATGATCATGCCCTTGCTCGCGGTCTCTAACTCCTTTTTGTAGTCGATTTTCATAGAGATAGACTATCGACTATCGACCATCGACCATCGACCATCGACTATAGACCTGGCAAGATATCCGAAATTTCGCTATATATTTCATGTCGCTTCCATGCTGACGGATTCGATCAGTCCATAAAGTGTCTTTGCCACGGCTTGCTTTTGTTGCTCAATTATGCCAAATACCTCATTCGTCAAATACCCAAGCTGATTGGCTAAATGCAGTAAATATTCTGTTTCTGCCAGCGAAGCACGTGCGATATAGAGAAAATTCAGATAATCCTTCTTATGCTGGCGGCTCGCGCCCTCCGCAATATTGGTTGGTACCGATGTCGCCGCTCTTCTCAATTGCGAAACCAAACCATATATTTCTTCTTTAGGGAAATCTTTGGTAGCTTTATAAATAGAGATCACTAATTCGTCCGCTACTTTGAAAGCTCTTATATTTTTATAATCCCTCATTCCGCAATCCGATCCAACAAAGTCGATAGTCTATGGTCAATGGTCTATAGTCTTATTTCGCAAGTTCCGCCAGGACAATCTTCTCCAGCTCCTCGAGGACCAGCGGCTTGTGGATAAACTCATGCACACCGTAGGCGTTGGCCGCGGCGATGATTTCATGGTCGTTGACCCCGCTGACCATGATGACCTTGGTATTGTCCTGTTTGCCGCGCAGTTCTCGAAGGACCTCGACCCCCGTCATCTCCTCCATGCGCACGTCCAAGAGGACCAGGTCGGGCTTGTCCCGGCCGATGATCTCCAGGGCTTCCTGGCCTCCGGCGGCGGTCGTCACGTCGATGTTGCGCTTGGTAAAAAAACGCTTCGCGAACTCGCGCACGTCCGCTTCGTCGTCGACAATGAGCAACTTAGGCATAATTGATCTCCTTCGCGTAGGTCACAATGTCACAAGGTCACCCGTCACACGTGTGACTTTGTGACGTTGTGTCCTTGTGACCTACATTGCTATTGGCAGTACCAAACGTGTCTGCGAGCCCTGCTGATACTCCGAAACAAAATCCACCTTCCCGCCGTGGTTTTCCTCGATGATCTTGCGGATCACGTACAGCCCCAGGCCCGTCCCTTTCTTGCTGGACAGCTTCGTCGTAAAAAAAGGCGTGAAGAGCCGCTTGAAATCCTTTTCCCTGACGCCCATGCCGTTGTCCTTGAGGAAAATTTCCAGATGGCTGCCTTCCGCCTGGGCCCTTATTTCCAGCTTCCCGCGGTAACCGGGCTCTTTCAGCTCTTCTTTTCTCTGCACCATGGCGTCGTAGGAATTATCGATGATGTTGAAAAAGACCTCCTGGAGCTGGGTGAAATTGCCGCGGACGGCGGGCAGCCGGCCGTTGAAGTCGCGCGTGATATCGATCTGGTTGATCTTGATCTTGAACTGCGCCATCTCCAGGGAAGCGTCGAGGAGCTTGTTGAGCTCGATGGCGGCAAACCCTTCGTCGGCCTTGCGCGAATATTTCAGGAGCCCTTCGACGATCTCCCCGCCGCGCTTGACGTTGTCCTGGATCTTCCCCAGGGAGGTCTCCATTTCCTCGTACACCTTCTTTGCCTCCGGCGGCAGGTTCTCCCGCGGCTGGAGCTTGATGGTGTCCAGCGCGTCGCCGGCGATAAAGCCCATCGCGTGCAGGCGGTTGTTGATCTGGTGGGAGAGCCCGTCGGCCATGGTGCCGATGGTGGCCATCTTCTCGGCCTTCATCAACTGGTCGTGGGTCTTCTTCATGTCCTCGTAGAACTGCGCGTTCTCGATGGCCAAGGCCGCCTGGTTGGCCAGGATGGAAAACACGACCAGGTCGTCGTGGCTGTACAGCTTGCCCGAGCGCTTCTTGCCCAGGACCAGCAGGCCCGCCAGGTCTTCTTCGATAAAACTGGGGACCAAGAGCGCAGCGTCGAGCCCTTCCATCATCTTGCCGATCTCCTGGAGCGTCTGGTCCTGGAAATCCTGGCCGCGCTGTTTGACCTCGTCGTAGACCAGCGGCTCGCGGTGCTTTTGCAGGTGCCCGATCAAAGGCGCGTTCAGGGGGATGAAAGCGTGCTTGCGGTCCCGGAGGTCTTCCCTCCCTTTCAGGGCCTTGAGGATATAGAGCCCGGAGGGCGGATGGAAGAGATAGATCGCGGCGTTCTTGAGATGCACCGTGCGGGTGACGATGTTGACGGTGAGCTTTAAAAGGCGCTTGAGGTCCTTGACCCTGCCCATCCCGATCGACGCCCGCCGCAGCGCCGCCTGGTACCGCCGCTGTTCCTGCAAAAGCAGGGCTTCGGCCTTACGTTGAATAAATAAATATATTGATGGCCCAACCGTGGCTAAAACTGTAGAACTAATAAGTGGGGCTAGCCACCAGTTCTCGCCTAACAAATTCATTAATTGCTTTTGCCAACTCAGAGCAATTACAAAAGGAAAACTAAGCAACAAGCAATAAACAAGAAAAATGCTTGTTCTAGTTATCAAAAGATTAACCTCTAGGAGACGATATTTAACTATGCTATACGCAAAAAAAAGAACGAATAAAGCGGTCGTTCCATACCCAAAAGGATAAAACGAAATACCATAATTGGGGATGAAATCAACAGAGGAAAAATCAAAAATAAAAATACCAATCAAAACGTATTTTATCTGTTGTTTTTTGATAGTATTTTCACTCAGCCCCCAATAGCAGTTAATCAATAAAAAAACACATAAAATTATTTGAGAGATAAAAATAGTAAGAAATATGGGATGTAATCTACCAGCTAAAGAGTAAAATCCCCAGAAATACTGCTTAGTGCCGCCGACTAAAAGATTAGTAAATAATATTAATCCACTACAAACTACCCCATATCCATAAAGAAATATTACAAATTTCTTTAATTTTTCTATATGTAAAAAGCTTATAACAAAATGGAACATTGTTATAGAAATGAAAGAAACTCCCACGTTAGTTATTCTTGCAAAAAGCTCTGCCAACTTTTCTTGATTACAATTAAATGTGGTCCCTGCAGAAACCAACCAAACAACTATCGAAAATGACATCAGCGAAAAGGATCTGTTGACTGGACTTTTTTGATTCCGCGTATAAACTATTATGCCAAGCCAAGCAATAATAATTGCAGTTATAAAGGGAGGGACTGAGTAGGGGTTAAAATGCATATTACAGGCCCAACGAACACAATACTGTTAAGTAAAATTAATATATTTTTGTAATGACAATGAAAAATACTTGTTTTTTCTTTTCCCAGCTAATTTCCACGTTGGCATCTTCATCAATGGCCTCATCAATCAATTTCCTAACTGAGTTCGCCCCTCGATAATAAAAGTTCCATTCAGATAACCATTTTAGAGCAGTATAACATTTCATGTTACGATTACTGCAAACTGCAATAATTAGCTTTCCATCCGGCTTCAGCATGCTATAAGAATGCTTAATAAAACGAACGAATGCATTGTTGAGAAAATAATCAACTATTCCTAACGTATAAATCAGATCATAATGTTCTTTATCTGTTAGGCGTTTGGAGAATCCCATCATTTCAAGAGCATTTTTCTGGATAAAATTAAATTTTACATTCTCTTTCTTAAGACTGCGCAATTTAGATTTCGCATAACTTAATCCCTCCTCGTCCTGATCCATCAAAGTGAAAGCAACCCTTCCTGAAAAAGTATTTTCATTAAATAATTCTTTGACATCCCTTGCCCCCCCACAACCAATATTCAAAATTTTTATTAGTGAATTATTTTTTAGTTTTTTGTCTAATATATTCTTTAAAATCTTTTTCATTTTTTCTTTTCTGTTTATTACAGAAACTACTAATGAATGATAAAATACATAATAATCGAAATAAACTCCAATTCCATCTGACAATGGCTTCCCATCATACATCATCTCAAACATAAAATAATCCCCCGCATAGCCGCGGGGTTTATCGTAGAAACGCTTTAATATTTGTGATTGGAACAAGTATTTTCCTGCAATTTTTCTAAAATAATCTCTAACTTTAACTCTTGCAGACAACGGAAGACTTTTTTCTAACTTCTCAGCAGCTAGAAGAAATTTGTCTGTCTCGAAATTTAATTGGTTCTGTATGCGTATATCATAAACATGCCCTGGTTGTTCTATGAGAGGAATAATTCGGCCAAAGAAGACAACATAGTTTCTAAAAGAATTTAAAAATATCTTAATTAACTTATCATCTTGAGCGGGGCATAGTTTATTTAAATAAGTTGCAAAATTTTCAACAATGTTATTAATCTGCTGATCATTAATCGACATGTGGCTCTCCCCTCATATAAAACTTATCCCTTGAAGTTCCGATACCCCCAATTTATTTCCAACTATAACAAACCTCTTTTCAAATGGCTTCCAAACAATAATTTATTCACAACAATGGTCTATTCCCGACAAAACTAAACACGCATTATTTCCCCCAAACGCATGGGAATTATTCAAAGCAATTCTTACCCGGTGTTTGCGGCCCTTGTTCGGCACGCAGTCGATGGCGCATTCCGGGTCCTTGGTCTCGTAATTGATCGTCGGCGGGACTTCGTTGTTTTTAATGGCCAGGCAACAGGCAATTGTTTCAAGGGCGGCCGAGGCCCCCATGGTATGGCCCAGCATCGATTTAATGGAGCTGATGGGGATTGCTTTGGCCCGTTTGCCGAATACCTTGTAAATCGCCGCACATTCCGCCTGGTCATTGGCCTTGGTCCCGGTCCCGTGGGCGCTGATGTAATCCACCTCATTGATACTCACCGCCGCGTCCTTTGAAGCCTTTTGGATGGCCTTGGCAACGCCATCGACCGAGGGCTCGATCATGTGGTTGGCGCTGCAGGACATGCCGTAACCGAGGACCTCCGCGTAAACCGGCGCTTTTCTTTTTAAAGCGCTCTCCAGCGTTTCCAGAAAAATAACCCCGGCGCCTTCGCCCGGGATCATCCCCGTACGGTTTTTATCAAAAGGCCGGCATTTGTCCGCCGAGACGTTCAACAGGCGGCAGAACCCGGTGTAAACAATACGTGAAAACGCCTCGGCCCCGCCGCTTAAAGCGAAATCCGCCCTGCCCATCCTGATGAGGTCCGCCGCGTAGCCGACGGCGTAATTCCCTGAAGCGCAGGCGTTCGTAAAAACGCTGTTCTCGCCGTTAAGATTAAACTCCAGGGAAACATTCCCGCTTAAACCGCTAGCCTGGCCCGCCGGGAAATAATAGTTGTCAAGGAAACGACGACGCGCGCCAACCCTGATGTTATTAAAGCGCTCTAATAAATTGATCTCGCCAGTCGTTGTCCCAATCATAACCGCTGTTGAGCGCCGGGCAAGGTTCCGGTAATTCATTTTCGCGTCCTTGAGAGCCAGTTTACTGACCGCGATGGCCATCTGGGAGGTTCGGCCGATCTTTTGCGCCTTTTGCCGGTGCATAAAGGCCTCGGGACGAAAATCCTTCACCTCGCCGCCGTTGTGACAGCTATGCGCGGAGGTATCGAACGCCGTGACCGGGGAGATCCCGGACTTGCCGGCCATGATGTTCTTCCAGAATTCCCGCCAGCCGATGCCCAAAGACGAGATGACCCCTAGGCCGGTGACGACGACACGTCTGCGATTGTTGTTTGACATCTTCATGATCTCATCTCACCACACTATACATCATCTCAACTTGAGCAACGGACTCACTGCCTCTGGTAACTTCAATCCGAATAACCTCCGGTCTCCATCATTTTATTGGCAAAAGCCTTAATGTAAACCTGATCGCCGATAAAAACAGAATCTTTAAAATCCGCTTTAATCCTGCCAAGAATATATTTCACTTTTTCAGTCTCATCTTTAATCTTGCTTAAATGGTACAAAAGCAGCCCCGCCTGCAGGGCCGCCTCCAGGAGGAGCGTTTCGGGAAAGACGTCGATTGGCTGGTGCCAATCCTCGCCCCTTCGACTCGGCCCGAGCGCGGTAGCCGAAGGCCTTCGCTCAGGGTTGGCTCCAAAAAGCGTTAAGGGAGAGCCAAACACCCATTCATTGGCGGTGATGTTTTTGACGGCCGTGAGGCTCTCGCCTTTTTTAAACTCGACCACCCGGTCGATCATGACAAACGGGTACGCCTGCGGCAGGACTTGGGTTATTTGGTTGGAATCGAGATACATAGCGTAAATCAGTGGACTAATTTATATTTAGCTCTAAAGGCTTGATGGTTCTCAATTGCCGGCTGGGGTGTCGCACCGCATGCCATAAATCATAGGCCATTTGCCCCTGAAACCAGAATTCAATGGAGGTCCGGAAAAGTTTAGCTAATCGCTGGGCGATCTCCAGAGAGATGGGCTTGCGACCGTGGATGATATCGATAAGATGTTTTCGTGAAATTTTCAAATGGACGGCCATTTCCTGCTGGGTGATATTATAGGGCAGCATATATTCTTCTGCCATTATTTCGCCCGGATGAACAGGCGGCCTGTTTTGGGGCAACCTTATGGTCGTTTTTCTGGAAGTGGCGATCATATCGTTAATCCTCCGCTTTAATGATAATCAACTATCTCAACCGAATCCGGTCCTAAAGGTGTCCAGGAGAAACAAACCCTGTATTGATCGTTAATCCTGATACTATATTGCCCTTTCCTGTCCCCTTTTAATGCCTCGAGCCTGTTGTTCGGCGGCGATTTCAAATCATACAAACTAACGGCATTATCAAGAGCATAAAATTTTCTGTAAGCTGTTTTCCAAAGATGAACCGGCAAGCGCTTTAAGGCGACCTTGCTGTGCGTTCCATCATAAATATTTTTCGTTTCTTTATCCCGGAAATCCTGGATCACAATGAAAGTGTAACCTATAAGGTGACAGTTGTCAATACCTCGACTCTGTTCTCGACTTTATCCGCACCGCCCCAGGACCATGCAGCAATTACTGCCGTTGGGGCCGAAGGTTGTGACCAGGGCCTTGTCGACTTTGGCCGCGCGCGATGTGTTCGGGACATAATCGAGGTCGCACTCCGGGTCCGGTTCGTTTAAGTTCACCGTCGGCGGGACAAACCCTTCCCGCAATACCCCCACAGCCGCGGCGGCCGCAAACGCCCCGGAGACGCTGAAACACTCACCCGTCATGGACTTGATGGAACTGACCGGGACCTCGTACGCGCGCTTGCCGAAGACTTCCTTGATCGCCTGCGTCTCGATCCGGTCGGCCGCCACCGTCGAGTTGGCGTTGGCGCAGATATACCCGATGTCCCGCGGAGTAATGCCGGCGTTGTCCAGCGCGCTCTTCATCGCGGCCTTGACGCCGGTCCCGCGCGGGTTATATTTATGGAGCCGGAAGGGGTCGAAATAATACCCGAACCCCAGGACCTCGGCCAGGATGTCCGCTCCGCGCTTTTTCGCGTGGGTATACTCTTCCATCGCCAAAAGACACGCCCCCTCGCCGAAGGTGATCCCGTTGCGGCGCCGGTCAAAAGGGCAATTGATAAAAGGCTCGCCTTCGCGCGAGCCGGACATAAATTGCAGGGCGTGGAACCCCTCGAAAGTAAGCACACACATCTCCTCGACGCCGCCGGCGTAGATCAGCTTCGCGCGCTCCAGCTGCAGGAAATCATACGCGTAACTCATCGCGTCCAGGCTGGACGTGAAGCCGTTGGAAATGGTCGAGTTGAACCCCTGGATGTTGTTCCAGATGGAGACCTGGCTGGCGGGCGAATTGATCACGGTGTTGGGGAACAGGGCGGGGTTGACGTAACGCGGGCCTTCCTTGATCGTCACGACGTCGAAATCGCTGATGCTCTTGATGCTGCCCAGCGTGGTCCCCACGGAGACGCCCACGTCGTCGGTGTTCTCGTCGGTGGTCTGGAATTTGGTGTCGGCGATGGCCAGGCGCGAGGCGGCCACCAGGAGCCGCGTGCTGCGGTCGAGCGTCCTCAAACCTTTTGTACCGAGGTAGCGCGTTGCGTCGAAGTCAGAAATTTCCCCGGCGATGTTGACGCGGAACTCGTCCGTTTCAAACAGGGTGACCGGCCGGTAGCCGGTCCGGCCCTCTTTAAGCGACCGCCAGAACTCTTCCCGGCCCGCCCCCGTGCAGGCGATGACGCCCACACCGCTGATAACGACGCGCTTTTTTGCCGATGACATGATCAAATTGAGCTCCAAATTACTGTTTCCGGATAGCCGCCTGCCTGCCGGTAGGCAGGGATCCCCGGGGATCCGGATACCCGGAGCTCTTAATATTAATATTGTTATCTATTATAGAACCCCGGCACGTCGGGGGTCAAGGGGTTTGGCGAAAAAAAGAAGCAAGAAACAGCAAGACAAGAAGCAAAGAATGGATCCCCCCGGGCAAAGCCCGGGGTCTTCTGCGGATAAAAGAATTCTGAGATTATTGTAGAAGTCATCCCAAAACCGTTCGTCTGAAATAATTTAATCGGTGGTCGCGGACCGTCGATGTTGGATATACAATGGCCTCAGGGACATAAAACCTGGAGGCCGATATGAAATTGACCGATGAACAATGGGAGAAAATCA
>JACRHP010000015.1 GCA_016212005.1 Candidatus Omnitrophota bacterium
ATTGCCGAGGATAATGTGGTCCGTAATTTTGACATCTAATGCTTGGCCAGATTCCATTAATTTCTGGGTGAACATTTGATCCTCTGGGCTTGGCTTCGTGTCTCCGGAAGGATGATTGTGAACACAGATAATCGACACCGCGAAGTGCTGCAGGGCGCGCTGGAAGATTTCGCGGATGATGGGCGCGGCGTGGTTGACAGTGCCCTCTTCCAAGTCTTCGATGGCAATGATGCGATTTTGAGAATTCAGGAATACGACTTTGAAGACTTCTTTTTTGAGGTCCCGCATCTGGGGCATCAGGATTTCAACGACGTCTTTCGCGGATTTGATCTGCGGGCGTTCGAGGCGGGTTTCGTCTTCACGAAAACGGCGGCCGATCTCAAGGGCAGCTTTAATCTGGGCGATTTTGGCCATGCCCAGACCTTTAAATTCCAGCCAATCGCGCGTGTCGGTGTGGCTCATGTTCCTGAAGGTTTTGAATTTGTGGATGACTTTTCGGGCGAGGTCCAGCGCGCTTTGGCCTTTGGTGCCGGTGCGAAGCAAAATGGCGAGAAGCTCGGAATTGCTTAAGGCTTGCTCTCCGTATTGCATCATTTTTTCCCGCGGGCGGTCTTCTTTGGGCCATTGGCAAATGGCCGTTGGGTATTTCTGATCTTGGTCCATAGTCTTTCCCCTTTCTCTTTGCAGGGACATCGAGGCGGTGCGGGGGATCGACTTTAAGTCGTTATTTTACAGGAGAATAAGAATTTGTTCAAACAATTTAAGCGGCGCGTGAGGGATCCCGGGGCTTTATGCGGCGACGATGCAGATGCCACAGCGGTCGGCGAGTTTGACGCACTGTTCCCGGTCGATGAGGATGGTCTTCCCCGCTTCGATCCCGATACAGCCGGCCCGGGCGCGGGCCATGGTCCGGATGGTCCGCGGCCCGATGACAGGGACATCGAAGCGCAGGTCCTGGCCGGGCTTGCTCATTTTGACGACGACCGCGCCCTCACGCGCGATCCGCCCTCCGCGCAGGATGGCCCGGTCGGTGCCTTCCATCGCCTCAACGGCCACAATGGCTTTTTCCTTGACGACGACGGTCTGGCCCACGTCCAGGCGGCCCATGTCGATCGCGATCGCCGCGCCGAATTCAATATCGTCCAGTTCACGGGAAGTCGGGCCGCGCTTTGTCAACGTGCCCTTCGGGGCCAGGTATTCCTTCAGGAGAAAAGTGGAATCCAGCAGGCGTATGCCGCGCGCCTGGAGCTTGCCGGCGATGGCGGAAAAGATCGTGTCCGCCTTGCGGTCGCGGACAGCGTTAAAAAGGCCCTGGAATTCCTCGTCGAAAGCGACATTTTTCTCGAACAGGTTGTCCGGGTTGACCTGTCCGGCCATGATGGCCTCACGGACGTCCTCGTCGGCAAAAAACGTAAACAACTTCTTTAATTCCCCGGCACGAAACCAGGACAATTTATCGACGGAAAATTTCAGCGCGAAGGAGGTGTCGCCGCGGATGGCGGCGGCGATGACACGGTAACCCCGGGATCTGGCTTCCCGGGCGAAAAGAAACGGGAATTTCCCGTTACCGGCAATAAGGCCAAGGGTTGGTTGGGGCATGGTTTTGGGATCCGGGGGATCAGTCCGGGACGTCGGAGATTTCCGATGAAGCGCCGGACGCGTTGCACAATCCCCTCTTCGAAGTTTTCGCGAAAAAGACCAGGTGTTCGATCTCGGGGCAGGGTTCGATCTCGTTGGCAATCTTTGCCAGGGCATGGCTGCGGGTCAGCCCCATGCGGAACAATATTTTGAAGGCCTTGCGCAACTTCTGGATCGTGGCAGAAGGGATATCCACGCGTTTTAACCCCACCGTGTTGGTGCTGACAACGCTCGCCGGATGGCCGTCGCACATCGAAAACGGCGGCACGTCCTGTACGACCTTCGAACACCCTCCGACGATGGAGAGCCTCCCCAGGCGCACGAACTGGTGCACGGCGCTCAAGCCCCCGATGATCGCGCTGTCCTCGATGGTCACGTGCCCTCCCAGCGTCGCGGCGTTGGCCATGACACAATTATTGCCGATGATGCAGTCATGCGCGATATGGGCGTAGGCCATGATTAAATTATTATTGCCTAAGACCGTTTTCCCGCCGCCGTCGGCGGTACCGGGGTTGATGGTCACATACTCGCGGATGATGTTATTCTCGCCGATATTCAGGAATACGTTGTCGTCGCCGGAATATTTTTTGTCCTGGGGGGCGCTGCCGATGACCGCGCCGGTATAAATTTTGCAATTACGGCCGATCGTCGTCTGGCCGGTAATGACGCAGTGACTGCCGACGCGCACGTTATCCCCGATCGTCGCGCCGTCTTCGATGACGGAATACGGCCCCACCGAAACACCGGAGGACAACTTGACCCCCGGATGGATGACCGCCGTTTTATGAATTTTGATATTTTCCATAATTAGTCCAGATACGAAGCGTCCGTGAAGGAGAAAACCATCTCCGCTTCCGCGGCGATCTCGCCGTCCACCTTGGCCAAAGCCCTTATCTGGGCTGTCTTGGGTCTGTCCCGGATGACCTCCACCTCCATGACCAGCTGGTCTCCCGGAGTGACGACCCTGCGGAACTTCACCTTGTCCACCGCTAAAAAGAAAGCTACTTTACCATGGTGGGCCTCATTCGTCAAGATGACAACCCCGGCGGTCTGGGCCATCGCTTCGACCATCAACACCCCCGGCATCACCGGCCGGGTGGGGAAATGCCCCTGGAAAAAATTGTCGTTGATGGTGACGTTCTTGATCCCGACGCCCTTTTTACCTTTTTCGATCTCGATAACGCGGTCGACCAGCAAAAACGGATAACGGTGCGGCAAGATCCGCATGATGTCCCCGATATTGATTTCCCTGTTACCGTCTAATTTAAAAGCGGGCCGCCGGCTTTTTCTCTGCAATTTCTCTTTTTGCTGATAGATTTTCTTCAACAGCTGGATGTTGAGCGTATGACCGCTTTTGACCGCGAAGACATGCCCGCGGATCGGCATCCCCAGAAGATACAGATCTCCGATAAAGTCCAGCACTTTGTGGCGCGCGAATTCATCCGGGAACCGGACCGTGTTTTTAATAACGCCTTTTTCTCCAACGACAAGGGTGTTGTCGTAATTAGCCCCCTTGCCCAGCCCCCGGGTCCTTAATTCTTCGGCCTCGCCCTGTAGGCAAAATGTCCTGGCGGGGGCGACGGCTTCCTGGAAAGTCTTCGCGTCGATCGTCGCGCTGAAAAATTGCGCGCGCAAAAAAGGATGGTCATAATCCAAAACATACGAAACCTTGAAATCCGGCGCGGGCGTGATAAAGATGGCACATCCGTTCAACTCCACACCTAACGGCTCCGTGATCTCCAGATACGGCGCCTCCACGTCCTGCCCGGCGATCCCGGCTTCCTGGATGGCCTTTAAGAAATCCCGCCCGCTGCCGTCGAGCCCGGGGAGCTCAACGGTGTCGACTTCCACGGTGAGGTTGGTGATCCCCAGCCCGCACAAAACGCTCATAAAATGCTCGACGGTATGAATGGCGGCCTCGCCTTTGCCGATCGTAGTACAACGCGGGATACCCGTGTCGATATGGATATTGGACGGGTCGACCGCGATGACCGGCCGGCCGGGCAAATCGACGCGGACAAAACGGATGCCCGCGTTGGCGCCGGCGGGTTTGCAGACCATACGGGCGTGGCAGCCGGTGTGCAGCCCCATCCCCTCCAGATAAAATTCTCTTCCGATTGTTTTTTGCTGGTTAAACATTGTCCAGTTTCTTCTCGAGCTCCGCGACCCTCTTTTCCAGGTCAAGGATCGTTTTAATATACGACGGAACACGGCGCAAAGTGGCCTGTAACCTTTGTTCGGCCATAAACGGCTGGGCGGGAAATCCCGAGATTTTTTCGCCGGCGGGGATGGATTTTGTGATGGCCGCGCGCGCGGCGGCGATGACACCCTTGCCGATCGTCAGATGGCCGTGCACGCCGACCTGACCGGCCAAGACAACGTTATCCCCGATGACGACGCTTCCGGAAATCCCGACCTGGGAAATAATAATGCAATGTTTCCCCATGATCACATTGTGGGCGACCTGGACCAGGTTGTCGATCTTGCTGCCATCCCCGATGACCGTCTTGTCAAACCTGGCCCGGTCGATGGTGGCGTTCGCCCCAATCTCCACATCGTTTTCCACCACAACGGTCCCGACCTGCGGGATCTTCTCATGTTTCCCGTTGACCCAGACATAGCCAAAGCCATCGGCCCCGATCACCGCACCGCTGTGGACGATCACGCGATCCCCGACCGTGATCCCTTCCCGCAGCGTTACATGAGGATAGATCAGACAATCTTTTCCCACAACCGTGCAATGTCCCACATAACAGTTGCTGTAAATAACGGTATTATCGCCGACCACGGCCCCGCCTTCGATCACGGTGTAAGGGCCGACGGCGACGTTCTTGCCGATGACCGCGTCCCCGGCGATGACAGCCGTCTTGTGAACGCCTTTGGGGCGGCAAACGGTGTCTTGCGTGAAAAACGCCGCGGCCCGGGAGAAGGCGAGGGAAGGATTGTCAGCACGGATAATGGACTTGCCGGGGATCTCAACGGATCGCGGCGTTATGATGGCGGAGGCCTTCGTCGTCTTTGAAAACGGAATATATTTGGGGTTGGCGATAAACGTCAAATCGCCCGGCTTGGCTTCCTTGACCCCGCTTAGACCCGTGATGACCAACCGCGGGTCGCCGACCAGTTCGCCGCCGACCAGTTTCGCGATCTGCGCCAGAGTCTTGCGCATTGCGCGCCCCCCTCGCGTATCATTTTTGCGGCGGCTTGGGCTGGGCATTATTAAGGGTCTTTAGAATATCCTGGGTCAAATCGCGGGCTGGGTCGCCGTAAATAAGGACGCGGTCGTTGAGGATAAGCGCGTAACCGTTCTGCTCGGCGTAACCGCTAACGATCTTCTCGATCTCCAGCAGGATCTCACGGATCTTTTCGTTGCGATCCTTGGTCAACGTCGTCTTTTTCTGACGGTCGTATTCCATGAGGTCGTTCTTCATCTTTTCGATATCAGCCTCGAGGCCCTTTTTCTGGTCTTCCTTGAGAAGTTCAAGCTTCCCCTGCTGTTCGCGGATCTTGTCGACTTTGGTCTTGGCCTCCTGCTCGTACTCTTTATGTTCGGCCTCAAGCGACTTGTCGTAATCTTTGGTCTTGTAATACTCATCAAATAAACGGCTTAAATCGACATAGCCGATCTTCCCTTTCTCGTCGGCGGAGGCCGTCGTCGTGAACAACGCCGCCACAATAACAACAAATGCCAGTTTTACCCCTTTCATGAACCCCTCCTTATCTTGTTATAACTATTAATGGCTCGAGTTCGTCAAACCCCGCTAAAACCCGCGGCTGACACTGAAATAAAATTTGCCGGAACGCTGGTCTTCTCCGGGCTCATCATTGAGCGGATAACCATAGTCAAGGTTGATCGGCCCGATGGGCGTCTTGACGCGCAGCCCAAACCCCGCCCCGGTTTTGAAGCCGCCCGAACCAAAATCCTCTTTCCTGGCCCAGACGTTCCCCGCGTCAAGAAATCCCGCCAGCTTGACATAATCGATCAGGGGGATCGTGTACTCGATATTGCCGACCACCATACTTTCCCCGCCGATGGGACCTTCCGTATTGGGGTCCAACGGCCCCACCCTGCGCTCGTTGTACCCCCGGATGGTCCTGGCGCCGCCGGCGAAGAAACGCTCGAAGATCGGGACTTTCTCCGAATCTCCGTAAGCAGCGACGAGACCACTGCGCAAACGGAATTCCAGAACAGACTTGAATTTAAACGGGAAATAATAACTTCCGCTGCCTTCAAATCTGTAAAAATCCTTGTCACCTCCCAGGGGACCCCCGGCCAGATCCGTTGATCCGGTCACAATCAATCCCTTGGTCGGATTAAAACTGCTGTCCGTGGAGTTCCACGTCACAGAACTCCCGAGGGAACTGACGGCGTTGGTCCCTTCCTCGGCCAGCAAATCCGCGGAGACGTTACTCTCCAGGTCGTGGATCGTTACGTCCTCCCGCCGATAGCTAAGGCGCCCGGTGGTATATTCGGAAAACTCCTTTCCCAAACGGATATTGCCGCCGACCCGCTTCTCCGCGTAGGCGTAACCGATGTCCTGCGCGCGGGTGCGCTCGGTACGAAAGACGTCAAACCCGCCGGAAACCGGATGGTCAAAGATCCACGGCTCGGTAAAGCTCAAGAGCAGATTGTTCCTGGTCGAGCCGGTTTCCGCGCGCAGTTTCAGGTTTTGTCCGCCGCCAGTAAAGGTAGGCCAGTTGGTAAAATCGAAATTTCTTTGCTCGACCTCGATAAAGCCAATGACTTGATCCACAGTGCTGAACCCGCCGCCGAAGCTGAAACTCCCTGTCTTGGCTTCCTTAACCTGGACCACCAGGTCCTTGCGGTCGTTCTGGTCGGTATCTTCAATGTCGAACCCGACGTCCTCAAAATATTGCAGGTTGGTCAGGCGTTCTTTGCTGCGCTTGAGCTTCCCACCGTCAAACCGGTCGCCGGGGTTCAACCTCAATTCCCGGCGGATGACGATGTCCCTGGTGCGGGTGTTCCCCTGGACCTTGATTTTATTCACATAAGCGACGCTGCCTTCCGTCACATCAAGACGGATATCCACGTTCCCCGTATCCGGGTCCAGAGACGTAGCGTCACGCACGTCCGCGAAAATATAGCCCTTGTCAAAATAAAGCGACCGGATGCGCGCAATATCGACGCTTAATTTTTCGCGGCTGAAAACATTTTTGACCTTGATATCTTCCATGGCGTTGAGGATGTCGCTCTCGGGGACCACGTTATTGCCCGAGACGACGATATGCCCCACCATATATTGCCGGCCTTCACTGATAGTGACCTTAACGTCAATGAACCCCTTGGGGCGCTGCTCAACGACGAAATCCGCTTTGGCGTCGATAAATCCGTGCTGCTCATAGAACGAAAGGATCCGCTCCATGTCCTGCTGCAGGGTTTCCTCGCTCAAATATCCCGAATTAAAGACCGTCTTGGCGCGGGTCTTGATGATCTTGATGATCTGCTTGTCCTTGTACTTCACGTTCCCGTCGATATTGATCCGGCGGATCCTCACCCGCTGCCCTTCCCGGATAATAAAATGGACATTGACCTTTCCAGTCGCTTCATCCCGGGATGTCTCTGGCTCCACCTCGACCAGCGTCAACCCTTTCTTGGCGTAAAGCTCTTTGATCGTGTTTTCGTCGTCCTTGAGAGATTTATTATCCAGGAACTTCCCCCCCTGGGTCTTGATTTTCTTGATAAGGACCTTGGGAGAGAAATACGCGATCTTCGAGAAGGTGACTTTGTCGATGACGGGTTTTTCTTCGATGTAAAAAATGACTTTCACGCCGCCGTCCATCGGCTGCCTGTCGACCCGGACGTCCGAAAAATATCCCGTATTATAGAGCCGTTTTAAATCGTCGCTGATGACCGACTGGAGGTATTCCTGTCCGACCTTCGTTTTAATCTTGGCCAGGATAGCGCTTATGCTGATCGCCTTGTTGCCTTTGACGTCGATGGATTTAACGACCGTGGGGGAAACGGGGACAGTAGCGGTGGATCCGTTCGACGGCGCGGAAACCGCGTTCTGTTGCGTCGGATCAGTCTGTTGATCAGCCACAGCCTGGGCTAATGCAACAACCGGCGCCAACCAAACAAATGCACACAACACAACAAGAAATACACGAGGGAATTTCAATAGAGTAAAATCCATTTTAAAATAAGAACCAATGAAAGTTAGTTGATTATAAAGGGATTCGCCAGCCCTGTCAATCCGCGTACGCAAGATTTTCAAATCTCATGTATTCCTTAATAAAGGCGAGTTTCACGGTCCCCACGGGGCCGTTGCGCTGTTTGGCGATCATGACGTCAGCGATACCTTTGTTTTCTTCCGTGGGGTTGTAATATTCCTCGCGCATCAGAAGCACGACCAGGTCCGCGTCCTGTTCGATGGCCCCCGATTCACGCAAGTCCGAAAGCTGGGGCTTGTGGTCCTGGCGCGATTCAACGGCCCGCGACAGCTGGCTCAGGGCGATCACCGGGACACTCAACTCCCTGGCCAACGCCTTCAGGGAACGGGAAATTTCGGAAATTTCCTGCTGCCGGTTGTCCGAGGGAATAGTGCTGCGCATAAGCTGCAGATAATCCAGGACGATCAATTCAACCCCCTGGTTGGCCTTCAGCCTCCTGGCCTTGGCCCGCAATTCCAGGGCGGAAATTGCCGGCGTGTCGTCGATAAATATCTTCGACTCGGACAACCGCCCCGCGGCCGCCGTCAGTTTGGGCCAGTCCGAGGGGGAAAGGAACCCGCTCCTGACCTTGTGGGCGTCCACCCGCGCCTGCGAACAAAGCATCCTTTGCACCAGTTGCTCCTTGGACATCTCCAGGCTGAACACTGCCACGGCCTTTTTCCCCTCGATCCCGACATGTTCGGCGATTGAAATAGCCAAGGCGCTTTTTCCCATCGACGGCCGGCCGGCAATAATGATGAGATCGGAACTCTGCAGACCTGCGGTTATGTGATCGAATTTCTCGAAGCCGGTGGCAACCCCCGTGACATGCTGCTTGCGCTGATAAAGGATATCCAGCGTCTCGATGCTGCGGCGGACGAGATCTTTGATATGGATGGCTTTCTGCCGCTGCTTTAAATCAGCGATTTCAAAGATAAGCCTTTCGGCGTTGTCTACGACCTGCTCGACATTGCCGGTGGACTCATAACTTTCAGCGATGATATTGGTCGCGTTCTTGATGAGCCGGCGCAGGATGCCCTTTTCCTTGACAATATTGGCATAATGCTCGATATTGGCGGCACTGGGGACAAGGTCGATCAAAAAGGAAAGATAAGTGACACCTCCCACCTCTTCGAGGGCGCCGTCATTTTTGAGTTTATCGGAAAGGGTGACCAGGTCGACTTTTTTGCGCTGGCCATAGAGATCGACGACGGCCCGGAATATTCTGCGGTTAGCATCTTCGTAAAACCATGTCTCATCCAGGATCTCGATGGCCGCCCCGATCGCCTCGTCATCGATAAGAAGAGCGCCGAGAACGGATTTCTCCGCCTCAACATTCTGCGGCGGGATCCTTATTTCTTGGTGACCCATAAGCGTATCTTGGCTGTCACTTCCGGATGGAGTTTAACGCCTACTTCAAAAATACCCAATTCTTCGATCGGCTTCTCGATAACGATCTGCCTTCGCTCGACGTTAAAACCTTCGGCCTCGATGGCTTTGAGGATATCGGTTTCCGTCACGGCCCCGTACAACCGTTCCAGGTCGTTGACTTCAACGCTGATTGTGCAGGACAGCTTGTTGAACTTTTCAGCCAACTGTTCGGCATCGGCCTTCTGGTGCTCATACTGCACCTTACGCTTCTTCTCCATCTGTTCAATCTTTTTAAGGTTCTGCGGTGTGGCTACCCAGGCCATTTTACGAGGGATAAGAAAATTCCGGGCATACCCCTCCTTGACCTTGACCACCTCGCCTGTTTTCCCCAGCTTGAGAACATCTTGAGACAAGATAACTTCCATGATCGACCGTCCTTCATTGAACGTTAATCTCTTTTAATGCTTTCCCTGTTTCTCCCGCGGCCTGCCGTCAAGAGCGACAAAAATCTGGCCTTTTTGATGGCACTGACCAATTGTCTCTGTTCTTTAGATGAAATACCCGTGATGCGGCGGGGAACGATCTTGCCGCGGTCGTTGAGATATTTCTGCAGCAGACTGATGTTCTTATAATCGATGACCGCGTCTTTGGGGAGCTGGTACCTTACGCCCCATCCCGCCCCCATCGGTCTTTCTCTTCTGTTATCTTCTCTTTCCCTCGGCATATGCGACAATTTTCTACCTCCGTTTTTCTTCATTCTAGTTTATTCCTCCCAGGCGATATCTTCGGGCTTGATCGCCTCGTTCGCCGGTGGTGTCACCTCCGCCGTATGGACATCGCCCGCTTTCTCGGCGGCCTCTTTTTCCTTCGGGCCGTAATTCCCCAAAAACTGGACGCGTTCGGCGCGCACGTCGATGGCGCTTCTTTTCTGGCCGTCGCTCGTTTCCCAGAACCGCGACTGCAGGACCCCTTCCACAAAGATCGGACGCCCCTTCTGGAGATACTGGCAGCAGGCCTCGGCCTGTTTGTCCCAGACCGTTACCGTCAGGAAACAAACCTCTTCCTTGAGTTCACCGCTGCTGTCCTTGAACCTGCGGTTCACGGCCAACCCCAGGTTGGCTACCGCCGTCCCGTTAGGCGTGTAACGCAATTCCGGATCCCGCGTCAAATTCCCGATCAAAAAAACCTTGTTTAAATTCGCCATTTCATCCTCCTTGCAATCAACCGCTTCTTGGAATGCTATTCGACTTTCGTCAAAGCAAAACGCAAAATTCTCTCATTTAACCTAAAATTTGAACGGAGCGGAGCGGCCACCGTGCCTTCGCCTTCAAAATTGATCAAATAATACGTCCCTTCAACGCATTTTTTGATGCGGAAAGCGAACTTTTGCTTTTCGAGCCAGAGCTGGCTGTTGATGACCTTCCCGCCGCTTTTGGTGACCGCCTCGGCCGCCTCTTTGCGGACAGCCTCTTTTTCTTCGCCGGACAACCTCGCGTCCACGATAACCATCAATTCATATTTTCTTAGCGTTTCCGTTTTCATGTTCCTCCCTTACTTACTTAAGACTTTCCGTTAAATTGATCCATTGCCTTGCGGATACCTTCTTTAAGCCAAACCTCACAACAATCGGTTGCCCGATCAATAAATTCATCCAAACGGCTCTTTTCTTCTTTAGTGAATTCGCCCAGGACATAATCAACGGTTCCCCGGTCGTGCGCCAGCCGGGGAACCCGGTCGTGCGCCGGACGCGGCGCGCCGATCCCCAGCCGCAGACGCGCGATATTCCGCGTCCCCAAGTGTTCAAAGACCGAGGCCAAACCGTTGTGGCCGCCGTCGCTGCCTTTGCCGCGCAGGCGGACCTGGCCAAAGCCAAGGTTAAGATCATCACAAACGATCAAAAGATGCGCGATATCCAACCCCAGCTTCGCGACGGCCTGCTTGACGGCGAGACCGCTATTGTTCATATACGTCGTCGGCAAAAAACAATGCAACGCCTCAGTCTCTTTTCTATCTTGCGCCATCAAACCATTTGCGAAAGAACTCTTGCGGAAATCCAGACCGTTTTTACGCGCCAGACGGTCAACGACGAGGAATCCCAGATTATGCCGTGTATACTCGTAATCCCCACCGGGATTACCCAACCCCACAATGAGCCGCGCCTGATCCCTCGTCACGTCATCCCTCGGGAAATTATTCCTTGGCCTTTTGTTCTTTGGCCTTGGACTCCGCCTTCTCTTCCTTCTTGGCTTCGCCTTCCTTGGCTTCGCCTTCCGCCGGCTTCTTCTCTTTCAGCACTTCAGGCTCTTTGGGCCCTTCTTCAGCGGCCACTGCCACTTCCTCTTTCATCGGAGGGACGACGGAAGCCAGAATAGTGTCCGGGTCCGCTTTGGCCCGAACGCCTTCCGGCAAGGTGATGTCCTTAAGGTGCACCGCGTCGCCGATCAACAGATGGCTGACTTCCACCTCGATCTTCTGCGGGATCTTCGTCGGCAAACAGATAATGGGCAATTCCCACAAGACGTGTTCCAGCGAACCGCCGTCGCGCTTGACGCCCACGGGCTCACCCTTGGTCGCGATAGCTACCTTAACCTCGATTTCTTTGGTCAATGAAATGCGGTTAAAATCGATGTGGAGCAGCTGGTCGGAGACCGGGTCATGCTGCTCTTCCTTGACGATGACGGAATAATCCCGGAGCTTTTGATCCCCTTCCATAACGTTCAAACGAAAGATCACGTTCTGCCCGAGGTGATGGCGCATGATCCGTTCGTAGACACTACGGTCTACCTTGATATTAGTAGGTTTGGTTTCACCGCCATACACAATAGCGGGGACAAAATTCTCCCGTCTTATGCTTTTGATCCTCCGGCTTCCGATCCGGTCACGCACTTGAACATCCAGTTTTATCTCTTCCATTTTAACCAACCACCTTCTTTGTTATCGTGTTTCATCGAATAAACAGCTGATCGACTCCTCGTCGTGAATCCGATGGATCGCCTCACCCAGAAGATGGGCGACCGTCACCACTTTGATTTTGTTGATTTTTTTTGTTTTATTCAAAGGAATGCTGTCGGTAATGACCACTTCCTTCAAGGCCTTGCAGTCACGGATGCGTTCCACCGCCGGACCTGAAAGGATCCCGTGGCTGACCGCCGCGTAAACGTCCCTGACACCCTGCCGGGTCAAAGCATCGATCGCCTCCACGACAGAACCACCCGTGGCGATAATATCATCCACCAAAACGGCATTTTTACCGCGCACGTTCCCCAGGATATGCATGGCCTCGGTTTTATCCGGGCTGCTGCGCCGCTTGTCCACGATCGCAAGGCTGGCCCCCAGACGTTTGGCATAAGCCCGCGCCATCTTGATGCCGCCCACATCCGGAGAAACGACCACCAGGTTCTTGAGCTTCTTGTTTTTAAAATAGTCGCAAAGAGCGTTGATGGCGTACAAATGGTCCACCGGGATATCAAAAAAACCCTGGACCTGGTTCGCGTGCAGGTCCATCGTCAGGACCCGGTTGGCCCCGGCCGCCACGATCAGGTTCGCCACCAGCTTCGCCGTGATCGGCACCCGCGGCTGGTCCTTGCGGTCCTGGCGCGCGTAACCGTAATACGGCAAAACCGCCGTGATCCGGTCGGCTGAGGCGCGCCGCGCCGCGTCGATCATGATCAAAAGCTCCATCAAATTCTCGTCGGGGGGCGGACACGTCGGCTGGATAATAAATACGTCCTTGCCGCGGATATTCTCCTTGATCTCGACCCTGATCTCCCCTTCGCTGAACTTCGACACCAAAACATTCGTCAAAGAAACGTTCAGATGCTCGCAGATGCTCTTTGCCAACTTAGGGTTCGCGTTGCCCGAAAATATCGCTAAACCATTCATCCCCGTTATCTCCTTGGCTTGATCCTCGCCGGGACTCCCACGGCGACGCCCCCGTCCGGGACATTTTTCCCACTGGTTACCACGCTGCCGGCTCCCACCAGCGCTTTTTTCCCGATCCTGACAGGAGCAATCAAGACTGTGTCAGAACCGATAAACGCCCCGTCGCCGATCTTCGTCGGATTTTTACGCCGGCCGTCAAAATTCGCGGTGATAGTGCCGGCCCCGATGTTGACCCCCGCCCCCACCGTCGCGTCGCCCAAAAAACTGAAATGCTTCATCAACGTCTTGTTGCCGACCTTCGTGCGGGATACTTCCGTAAAATTACCAATCTCCACGTCATTGCCGACCCGCGTCCCGGGGCGCAGCCGCGCGAAAGGCCCGACCACGCACCGCTCGCCGATACGCACATCCGCTTCAATAAAACTGAAAGGCCGGATACAGGTGTCCTTCCCGATCTTGACGCTGGCGTCGATGTACGTTGTCGCGGGGTCAATAACGGTCACGCCCTGCAACATAAAATTTCTGACGACCCGTTCACGGACAATACGCTGCGCGACAGCCAAATCTTCTTTGGTATTGACGCCAAGACCTTCCGACGGGTCTGCGGTCCCGACCGTTTCAACTTTTAATCCGTTCTCATGGAACGCCGCCACGATATCCGTCAAATAAAATTCTTTTTTCCCGGGATTGAGCTCAACGCCCCGCAAGGCCTTCCATAACTCCCGGCCCTGGACGCAATAAACGCCGACGTTGATCTCGGCGATATCCCGCTCGCTTTCGCTGGCATCTTTGTCCTCGCGAATAGCGACCGCTGCGCCGCGTTCATTGCGGATAACGCGCCCGTATCCCCGGGGGTCAGAAACAACCGCCGTCAAGAATGTTCCGGCCGCCCCCGTCTGTTTATGCTTCCTGACAAGATTTTTGACCACCGTCCTGTTCAACAGCGGCGTATCCCCGCAGAGGATGAGAATATCCCCCTGATAATTTTTCAAGTGCCGCTCGACGCGCCGTACAGCGTCCGCCGTGCCGGCCAGATGGGGCTGGTCAACCGTCACAAATCCGGGTCCCAGCCGGGCTTTGACAAGCTCTCCCTTATATCCAACAACCACGTACGTTTTCAAAGAACCAACGGATTTGGCCACAGCAATAACATACCCGATAACCGGCTTGCCGCAAACCTCATGCAAAACCTTCGGGAGCTCGGACCTCATCCGCACCCCCCTGCCCGCCGCCAGAATGATCGTTCTTAAATTATGCATTTACCGCCTGCCGTCGAGATGCTGCCCAGCCAGGGCTCGAACCTGGAAAACGAGATCCAAATTCTCGTGTGTTACCAATTACACCACCGGGCAAACTCCATGATAAACACAAGACCGCGTGATCCGGACAAAGCACCGAATCCTGCGAAGAATGTCCGCCTTCACAGCCACCATTATTCATCGATCTCTGATGAAATTTCTTTTGAGAAACTGCCGGGACGTTTCCCTGCGGCGACTTCCTTTTTGTAGACCTCGAGAATCCTTGTTTGCAGATAGTCGACAAAACACCACAATTTTTAAAGCGTCCTTGCCACAAACGTCCGGCGGAAGCGCCTGGCCAAAACCGCCCGAACCGCTTCGGCCTGGCGCCAGGTCCCGACAATCGCAAACACGCAAGGACCGCTGCCTGATACCATAACCCCTTGAGTATTCAATGATTTTAGTCGCTGCTGCAATTTCCCGACACCCGGCGAAAGACGCAACACAACATCCTCTAAATCATTGGTAAGCCCGTATCCTATTTGCGCAATGTCAGCTTGCCGTAAACGGCGGATGAAAATAGTAGCATTATCACTTCTCTTTGTCAACATCTTCATACGGCCTTCCCGCAGCCCCAACCCTCCATAAACCTCGCCGGAATACAGTTTGAGACAAGGCACAACAAGCACATGCCAAAGTTTTGTCGAAATCGCTAATTTCTTGATGGAATCCCCCCGTCCCGTGCCTAATGCCCAGCGACAATCATACATAAAAAAAGACACATCACTGCCGAGCCGGCGGGCATACGGCAATAATCGGGAGAGGGATAAATCCAGTTTCCAAAGCCGGTTAAGCCCTTTAAGCGCGGTCGCGGCATTGCTGGAACCGCCGCCCAGGCCCGCCGCGACCGGGATGTTTTTCTTCAAATAAATATCAACGCCGTCCTTGACCTTGAAATCTTCCCGTAACATGCGCGCCGCGCGGTAAACCAGGTTCCTGGGGCCACAGGGGACATGCGGATGCGCGCAATGGATACGGATCGCGCCGGTTGTATTAAGCTTCAGGCGTATTACGTCGCAGAGATCAATCCGCTCAAAGACCGTCGTGATATTGTGAAACCCGTCCGGTCTTTTGTTGAGGACCTTCAGGAAAAGATTCAGTTTGGCAGGCGATAAAAGGCTGACACTACGCATGAGGCGGGATCCGCTGGCGTTAACGGGTCATTTACGGACCTGGGCATTCTCGATGGAATCAATTTTCTGACGGACGCTTTCCTGCCCTGGTAAAAGTTCCAGGGAAAGCTTCCAGTATTTGACCGCCTCCTGTGTCCGGTTGAGCTTCTGGCAGACATCACCGATATGATCATAAATCACAGGGTCTTGCAAAGAGGCATCGGCCTTTAAAAGGACCTCCAGGGCTTTTTCGTACATCCCCTTTTTATAGTACGCCCATCCCAGACTATCCCAATAGGCCCCGTTGTCAGGAGCGACGGCCAGGGCCCTCTGGATAAAGTCCATGGCCTCGTCCAGGTTCCTCCCGTCCTCAGCGTACAGATAACCAAGGGTGTTCAAACTTCCGTCGTGTTCAGGGTCAACGCCGATGGATTTTTTCAGGATTTCAATGGCCCGCTCCCTCTGGCTCGTTTCCACGTAGAGCGACCCCAGCATGTACATCACGTCGGAATTGTCAGGCTCTAAAATCAGAATTTTCTCGAACTGCGCGATGGCCTGGTCATATTTACGCTGGGAATAATACAACTGCCCCAGATAACTGTAGATATCAATATTCTGGGGGTCCGACTGGGAAAAAGTTTTCAGGATAAGCTCATATTCTTCAGCCGCCTGATCGTACCGGCGCTGGTTGGAATAAATCAGCGCCAGCAGATAATGAGACTGCATGTCGTCGGAGTTTAACTGATGGACCAGCTTGAGCTGTTCCTGCGCCTCGGAAAGCATATTCAGGCGGGCGTACCCGGTCCCCAGCCTCAAATGGGTGAGGTATTCTCCCCCGTCAAACTGGGCGGCCTTTTCATATTCCAGAACAGCGCGATTGGTCTGCCCCAGCAGATCATACCGGTAACCCATAATATAATGGGCTAACCCGCGGGTCAGGGCGACCCGTTCTTCCTGGGCAAAGGCCTGCGCGGGACAGGGCAAGCAAAGAACCATCCCGCCAATGCCAACGCACCATAAAAATTTCATGATTTTAGGGATACGCATGGACATCACCTGTCTGCGTCATTTATGCCTCCGCCCCCTAAAAATTTTGGGGGCGGAGAAACTATTTCCAGTCGCGTTTTTTGAGCTGACGCAGCGACTTTCGCAATTTCTTGCGTTTATGCGTCCTGATCTTTCTTCGTTTTCTTTTTCTGCCGCACGGCATACGTTGTTCCTCCTCTATAAAACTAATAAATAACCTTGTTCAACGGATATTCAATGATCCCCTGCGCGCCGGCTTTTTTAAGGCCGGGGATCAGCGTGCGCACGATACCTTCCTCGATCACGGTTTCGATGGCCAGCCAATTCTGGTCGCTTAAATGGGAAATCGTCGGGTTTTTCAACGACGTTAAAAGGTCCAAAATTTTATCCAAATCGTTCTTACGCACGTTCATCTTCAATCCGACCATGTTGTTGGCCGTGATGGCGCCTTTTAAAAGCAGGGCGACCTGGTCCATCTTCGCTTTTTTCCAGGGGTCCTGCGCGGCCTTTTTGTTGGCGATAAACTGCGTCGTGGATTCACAGACCTCGCCGATCACCCTCAATTTATGCGCCCGCAGACTGCTCCCCGTTTCGGTCAACTCGACCACGGCGTCGACGAGCCCGTCGGCCACTTTCGCTTCGGTGGCCCCCCAGCTGAACTCCACGTCCGCCTGGACACGATTTTTCTTAAGGTAACTCTTGGTAACGTTGACCAGTTCGGTGGCGATGCGTTTGCCCTGAAGGTCTTTGACGGAATGGATGGAAGATTTCTCCGGGACGGCCAGGACCCAGCGCACCTTCACGGAACTCTGCTTGGCATAAACCAAGTCGGCCAGGGAAACCACCCTGGAGCCATTTTCCATGATCCAGTCCGCGCCGGTGATCCCGCAGTCCAGGGCCAGTTCCTCGACATAACGCGACATCTCCTGGGCCCGCAAAAGAACCGGCTCGATCTGGGGGTCATTGATGGAGGGAAAATACGAACGGCCGGAGACATAAATTTTAAACCCCGCCCGCTCGAAAACCTTGATAGTAGCCTCCTGCAGACTCCCTTTGGGTAACCCTAACTTTAATTTACGCATCTTGTTGCATCCTAAGCTCTTATTAGACCAACCTTGCTTAACAAATCATGCCCTGCCTTCAAAGGAACGATATTATATATTCGCCCCGGGGGGTTGTAAAGCAATTTCCGCGGCTCTTATAAGTATAATATATATAAACCGCTTGTCAAAACTCCGGTGAAAGTATATAATCAACCCTAATTTCGACAAGGAGCAAGACCATCCATGTTAAAACTATTACGCAAAAAAGGCGTCTCCAAGAAAATCCTGTGGTTCATCGCCATAATCATCGTGCTTTCTTTCGGGGTCTTCGGAAGCGCGTATCTTCTGGTCGGCAAGCAGCAGGCCGATGACGCCGGTACGTTATATGGCAGGAAAGTACCCCTTAAAGAATTCCAAAAGGCCTATCAGGCCGTCTATATCGAGGCTTTTATAAAATTCGGGGACAAGTTAAATGAACTTTCCCGCTTCCTAAATTTGGAAGCCGAAGCCTGGGACCGGCTGATTCTTCTACGCGAGGCCCAAAAACGAAATATTAAAATCAACGATGAAGAAGTGGTTCAAACCATCTCGGAATATCCTTTTTTCCAGCGCGACGGCCATTTTGACGACCTTCTTTATAAAGATGTTTTACATTACGCCTTGCGCATTTCTCAACGGAATTTTGAAGAAAATGTCCGGGACAAGTTGAAATTTGTGGTCTTATTTCAACAAATAACGGCTTCCGTCAAGGTGAGTGAGCAAGAAATCTTGGATGTCTTCAAACGGGAAAACGAAAAAGTGCAAGTCAGCTATGTTCTGATCATGCCCGACCAGTTTATCAAGGACGTAGCGGCGCAGGAAGACGAGGCCAAGAACTATTACGCGCGAAACAAAAACGCCTTTCTGGTGCCGCCGACCATTAACGTCGAGTATATCAGCCTGGATTTCCCGGATCCGAAACCCGAACCCGCGCAAGGA
Organism: Candidatus Omnitrophota bacterium; assembly: GCA_016212005.1. Classification (GTDB taxonomy): domain Bacteria; phylum Omnitrophota; class Gorgyraeia; order Zapsychrales; family Zapsychraceae; genus UBA10015. Next base: position 18,520 of record JACRHP010000015.1, read on the forward strand.
GAGACAACGGATGCCGCGGCGACACCCCCCGAAGACCCCAAAAAATCTGTTCAGGAAAAAGCCGAGAAAATCTTTCAGGACCTGCTTGTGAACCCCGACATGCAGGCAACCGCCCCCAAATATAACGTGGAAGTCAAAACAAGCGGATTTTTCAGCCAGGAAGAACCCAACCTCTCCCTGGGATGGTCTTACGAACTCCTGAATAAAATTTTCCAGATGGCAGAAAATGCCGTCAATGAACCATTCGAAACGCCGCGCGGGATGCTCATCGCGAAAATAAAAGAAAAAAAAGAAAGCTACGTCCCCGAACACGCGCAAGTCGCGGACAAAGTCAAGGAAGCCGTCCTTAAAGGGAAGGCCAAAGAGGTCGCCCGAAAAAAGGCGGAAGAATATCTCGCGCAGATCAAGGAAGAATTCGGGAAGACAAAACTGCAGGATTTTGCCCAGACCAGTAAAACCCTGGGGCTGGAGATCCACCAGACGCCTGTCTTCGGCCGCGGCGAATATCTGCCGGTCGTCGGGATCGCGAAAGATTTCCAGGAAGCCGCCTTCGCGCTCACGCAGGAAAACAGGTTAAGCGGGGTGGTCGAAACCGAGGTCGGCTACAGCGTCCTGCACCGGGACTCCTATGTCCCGGCGGATGAAAAGCAATCTGAGGAACGCAAGGAAAAACTCTCCGAATCTCTCTTAAACAGCCGGCGGAGTGAAACGTTCAACAACTTTCTCAATAATTTGCGCATGAAGGCCAACATCACCAGCGATATCCCCTCCTCCCAGAGGGATCCTGCCGGGCAGCAGACGCAATAACATCCTGCTAGGTCGAATCAGTAATCCATTTCAGATAATCTTTATCTCCCTCAACGATAGGCAGGGCAATGATCTCCGGCACGTCGTAGCTATGCAGGGCCTTGACGGTCTTGACGATGGAAGGGAAATGCTTGCGGCGGGATTTTAGCACCAGGAGCACCTCTTGCGCGCGGTCAACCTTGCCATTCCACCGGAAGACCGACTGGACCCCGGGGACAATGTTCGCGCAGGCGACCAGTTTATCCTTGACCAATTTCCCGGCGATTTTGTTGGCCTGCGCTTCGTCTTTGGCGGTCACAAAAATCACGATATACATTACAAATAGCCCCTATTTTCTAACCATCATCAGGGAAATCATCCGTCCTGCGGCTTCCCCTTCCCGCCGGTAGGAAAAGTATTCCGGGTCGCAATGCGTGCACACACCGCAGTCCATGATGTTCGCGGCGTCCACCCCCGCCTCCGCCAACTGATTTCTGTTGGCCTGCGGCAAGTCGAAGAAATACCCCTGCTTGCGCTTGACCGTTTCGCGGGGAAAATACTCCAGAAAGGGCGACGCGACCTGGTAACAGCAGGAACGGATCGCCGGGCCGAAAGCCACGCGCAAGTCCCGCGGACGCGAATCCCAGTGCGCGCGCATAAGAGTCATGGCCTTCTTGATGATCTGCTGTTGGGTCCCCCGCCATCCCGCGTGGATAAGGCCGATAACGTCGTTCCGGGGATCGTAAATAAAAACCGAAAGGCAGTCAGCCGTGCGGACAGCAATGGCCAGATTGTGCCGGTCCGTCAAAATGCCGTCGGCTTCTTCCAAAGCGACGGATTTCCGGGCGGCACCCCGGGCGGCCACGACAATCTTGTGGCCGTGCACCTGACGGACCGTCAAAACTTCCGGTACCCGGAATCCCAACTGTCGCGTTAAAAACGTATTCTGCGGCTTGGTTAATTCGGGGGCGTCTTTGGACAGTTTGAAATCTGCGCTGCGGTCGCTGACAAATGCCACGACATGCGGCGGAAAGAAATCACGCGAAAAGCGTGTCGTCGTCGACTGGCTGGCGGGAAGCATCTTCGCTCCTGTCTTCCAAGAAATTTGGTTTACCGGAAGTGTCCCCCGCAGAATCCTCCGGGGATTTATGCGCAGCGGGCCCGCCTGCCGGCGAGACGGGCAATTCCTGGACGTCCTTTAATTTGCGCTCGATGGTGCGCGACTTGCGCGCGGCGGACTCGATCTCCTCGCTGGCCTGTTTTAAACGCGTCTGCGTTTTATCCAGGATATCGCCAAATTTGATAAATTCATTCCGGACGGCGCCCAAAAGCTGCCAGACCTCGCTGGCCCGTTTCTCGACGGCAAGCGTACGGAACCCCATCTGCAAAGCGTTAAGGTGCGCCGTAATCGTGGTCGGCCCCGCGATACTGACCCGAAAATCTCTTTGTAATTGTTCATGCAACCCGGGCCGGCGCAACACCTCGGCGTAAAGCCCCTCGATGGGAAGATACATGATGGCAAAATCCGTTGTCTGGGGAGGATCGATATATTTGTCCCTTATTTTTTTGGCTTCCAGCTTAATCCTGTTCTCAATGGCCTTCACGGATTCTTCGATAGCCGCCGCATCGCTTTTATCTTGCGCTTCCAGCAGCCGGTCGTAATCCTCCTTGGGGAATTTGGCGTCGATGGGGATGTAGACGACCTTGCCGTCGCGGCCGGGAAGTTTGATGGCGAATTCGACCGGCTCGCGGCTCCCCTGTTTGGTCACCACGTTGCGTTCGTATTGTTCCTGCGTGAGCACCTGCTCGAGGAGGTTGCCCAGCTGGATCTCGCCCCACGTCCCGCGCGTCTTGACGTTGGTCAAGACTTTTTTCAGGTCCCCGACCCCCGTGGCCAGGCTCTGCATCTCCCCCAGCCCTTCGTGCACTTTCTCCAGCCGCTCGCTGACAATCTTAAACGATTCCCCCAGACGTTTCTCGAGGGTGGAATGAAGCTTCTCATCGACCGTCTCGCGCATCTTCTCGAGCTTGCGGCTGTTGTCTTCCTGAAGGGCCTGCAGTCGCGTTTCCACCACGTCGCGGATTTTTTCCAGTTTCTGTTCGTTGATCTGGGTAAGCGTAAAAATCTGCTGCGAAAAGGCGTCGAGCTTCCCCGTGGATTCCTGGCGGTGGCCGGCCATTTCTTCGCGCACCAGCCGCTCCACGCGCTCCAGGTCTTTTTGGTGCATGAGCTCGCGCGTCAGGAGAACTACCAAAAACAGGGTATTGACAGCTAATAAGATGATAATCCAGGTGGGCATGGGAACCTCTCTTTTCCCTTACATACTATACGAGAATAACGGCTAAAGCAAATTCTTTATGAGGGGGGGTCGCGCCTGATAAAAAACCGCCGGTTTTCTAGACGCTGAACCGGAAATGCGCGATGTCGCCTTCCTGCATCACGTATTCTTTGCCTTCGATGGCCAGAAGTCCCCGTTCCTGCAGGGCGGCGTAGGAGCCGAATTTGACGAAGTCGTCGTACTTGCAGATCTCGGCGCGGATAAACCCGCGTTCGATGTCGGAGTGGATTTTCCCGGCCGCCTGGGGGGCTTTAGTCTCTTTGGGAATGAGCCAGGCGCGGGTCTCTTTTTCTCCGGAAGTAAAAAAACAGATCAACCCCAGCAGGTCGCATCCGGCCCTGGCCAGACGCGCCAGCCCCGGGGAAGAAATCCCGGCGGAATCATAATAGCCCGCCCTTTCTTCCGGGGGAAGTTCCAGGATCTCGGCTTCCATCTTGGCGCAAAGGGGCACCACGACGGCGTTCTCTTCTTTGGCGCGTTTTTCGACAGCCCGCAGGGTTGCCTCATCCGGGCCTTTTTCATCGGTATTCAAAACATACAACAAAGGTTTTCCGGACAGAAACTGGAATTCTTCCTGGATCTCGGGAGAGATCTTCTGAAGGCGGGCGGGCTTGCCCTGGTCAAAGGCTTTGAGGATCTCTTCCAGCGCCTGCAGTTTTTCCCTGGCCTTGGCATCGCCGGATTTGGCCGTCTTGCCGAGGCGTTCCAGACCGCGCTGTGCCTGCTGGATGTCCGCCAGAAGAAGTTCAGTTTCGACCGTGTCCACGGCCTCCCCCGGGTTCAAGTCCCCCGTGACATTGACCACGTCGTCGTCGCGGAAACAGCGCACCACGTGGGCGACGGCGTCGACGGCGCGGATGTTGGCAAGGAATTTATTCCCCAAGCCTTCGCCCTGGCTGGCGCCCTTGACCAATCCCGCGATGTCGACGAACCGGATCCCGGAAGGGACAATGCTGCGGCTTTTATTTTTTTCGGCGAGGACATTGAGGCGCTCATCGGCCAGAGGGACCACGCCGACGTTAGGCTCGATCGTCGTAAAAGGAAAATTCGCGGCCGCGGCGCCCGCGCCGGTCAAAGCGTTAAACAGGGTCGATTTCCCGACGTTGGGGAGCCCGACAATTCCGATTTCCATGGTCCCGGTCCCGCCTTACTTTTTTTCCTGCAATAGCTTGATAATTTTCTCAAGCCGCGAGGTAATCGCGATCGGGACGAATACGACCCAGATCAAAATAAAAATCTTAACGCCAAACCCGAGAATACCCGCCAGCAAAGTGTTCGGACCATCATAAAAAGGACATCCCCAGCTCATAGTTCCCTCCCCATTAAAAGGTTAACGGACGGCATTATACCCGCGACCGGCGGGACTGTAAAGCGGCAATTCGTCAGCTAGCTGGCGAATTGATCAACGGCAATCCAGGCAGAAAAATCCGTTCTTTGTTGCCACGCGTTCCTGCCGATCGGGAAGCGCGCGGTAACGCAACCGGGGTGAGCAAAGTGTCAGGCGGATGCTTTATGAAGTTTGTGGGGGTTTCTGTTCGGGCAAGTTTTGTCACTACACCTGTCCGGGATGGTTTTTGTTCCCCTGACCATCAGTGCGCCGCATTTCTTCCCGCCGCGAACGAAAGAACATTTAGTTCCGATCGGGCGTTCGGGTAACCAAAACGCGCACCCCTTGCTCGTGCATTTATAAATCGGGCCGAAACGACCTCTCGCCACCTCCAGCGTGCCTTGTTTGCAACTTGGGCACGACACTCCTGTCGGTGGGAGATGAGCATGCGCGCATTTTCTGTTGGCCATTGGCGCTCCTTTCAAAAACGCTTTCGCGATCGGCTCAAACCAGCGTTGGGTGCCGCTTTTGGCGCGTCCCGCTCGAATGCAGGGTTGGGTGTCATGGACGCGAAACACATTTAGCCTGCGTTGCCCGAAGGTTTGCGCGCAAGGAAAAACGCAATGACGATTCCTTCAGCCAGGGAACCCAATATCAGGATGGTGAGTTCGAGAACATTCAGAAGGAGCGGCTCGCCAAGCAGCGTGTTGTAGATAAACCATTCCTGAAACAACCAATACATCAACCAGATCGTTAATCCCCAGAACAGTCCTTTTTTCAACCATGTTTTTCCAGGTATCGAGGGCATGAGAACGCTGAAAAGCCAGGCGTGGATGATGCTCAATATGACAAGGCCGGCGACTGAGACCGGTATGTTTCGTTTCGGGGTGATCTCAATAAAAAGCCGGCTTTGCCATTCAGGGTTATAAAGTATCGACTGGATCGGAGGGCTGGAAAATATGGCGCCCAATACCCCGTTACCGGTAAAGCCGCCGACGAGACCGGCGACCAGAATTTTCACGGTGTTGTTCTTCATCATTTTTCCCTCCTTTCACGCCGAACGACCAAGCTCAGAGCGTGCTCTTAGCGCGTTTTATTCTATTTAAGACATAACTGTAGCTGGCATCCCCAACTCTGGGATTCATATCCTGATCCAATATAAACAGGATGTCCTGGCCTATCGCCCAATAGGATCGGAATTCTTGAGGGGCGTTTAAATCCAGCTGATACACCGACGCCTGCGGATCTAACGCGGTGCCGTGAGTTATGGTCAAAGTTCCCGCATTTGTAATTCTGTCGTTTCCTGTGCCTACGCCGACACGGGCGAGCAGATATGTTGTGGGCAATTTGGTTTGCGCGTTTTGATAAAACGCAAGTCCCATTTTTATCTTGCTGCAGTCAGGTGTTGCCATGCAGGGGATGCGACCTTCGTACACCGCGAGAACCGGATCGCCGTGTTCATTGACAGCTGGATACCACGGGTCGAAAGGGGCAGGGGTCTGTTTAAAGTAACTACATCCCGACATCATGACTAAAATGGACGCTATAAATATAATTTTTCTCATATGTCTCTAGCCTCCTTCCTTAGTGCCCAACGTAAAGTTGAGGGGCGCGCCGCTTTTGGCGCGTCCCGCTCGAACGCCGTGATGGACAATGCCTTCTCAGAGGGTCGCATACGTGATCGGTGCTCCTAAGTTCAATCGTCATGCTCCAGAGTTATGATGACATTTCCCTTCTTGCGCCCGGTGTCGACGTAGCGGTGAGCCTCCGCGATCTGCTCGAACGGATAGCGCCGATCAATGACCGGTTTGAATTCTCCCGCCTCAGCCAGCCCCGCGAGAAAACGCAGATCTTCCGCGCGCCCGACCGCCGGTCCAGCGATGACTTTCTTGCTGCTCGTCATCGACACCCATGGGACCCGAAGCATGTCTGGCAGACTACCCAAAATCTGAAGAAGGCGTCCTCTTTCCTTTAGCGAGCCTTTGCTACGGGTGAACGGAGCCGTTCCGGCGGTATCGACAATGACGTCATAAGTTTCACCATTCTGCGTGAAGTCCTCGTTGGTGTAGTCGATGACATGACTGGCGCCCAGAGATCTCACCAATTCCACGTTCGCGGTGCTGCACACCCCGGTCACGTCTGCCCCAAAGTGCTTGGCAAGCTGCACCGCTGCGGTGCCTACCGCTCCGGAAGCACCATTGATGAGAACTCTTTCCCCACTCTGAAGTTTTCCTCGTCTAAAGAAATCCAAGGCTGTTATTCCGCCAAAAGATAGTGCGGCGGCTTCATCGTAGGTCAGATTGGACGGCTTTAGTGCCATCGCCCCGTCTTCCGGCATACATTTGTACTCTGCATAACAACCCATGGCGGCATCGCTGAACGCAAAAACTGGGTCACCGACCTTGAATTTCCTTACATCTTTGCCGACCGATTCAACTACCCCGGCCAACTCTGTCCCCAGTATGGGTTGCTTTGGTCTTGAGACTCCAAGCACCAAACGTATGATGAGCCCGAAACCGGTAGGCACATTGAGACTTCGCACCCTCCAGTCCCCTGATGTTACCGTTGTCGCCTGTGCTTTTATCAGGACTTCATTGTCCTTGGGGGTGGGTTTTTCGACCTCCTTCAATTGAAGAACCTCGGGCGGTCCATATCTTTCATACACAATTGCTTTCATGCGTTTTGTCCTCGAAGGTTGCTTTGATCCGCAGTCTTTGGCGGTGGCCAACGTAAAGTTGAAGGGCGCGCCGCTTTTGGCGCGTCCGCTTACGGTATTCCACTCGACCGCGAAGTCAGGCCGGTATTCTTATCGACGAAGTCTTTGGCTCGGGTTGTCGTCATGCCAAGCGCGCGGGAAGCCAGAGTCACCGCTTCGATCTTTCTGCCGTTTTGAGCAAGACTTGCAATGCTTTCTTCTACTGTGTCGGATATTTCGACATTAAGGATTTGCCGGATTTTTTTGGCATCACGCACAGCCTGTTCCTTGCTGACGTAAAGATTATGCGTGATTGGAACGCTACGCTCCTTGCACGCCAGAGCGAGAGACCAGCATTCTTGCCATCGATTAGCTGGCATTAAATCTTCGTCATAGGCAAAAGTTGTAATCACAATAATCCGATCAATGCTGTCAAATTTTACAATCTCGCTTGTCGACTTCTTGAATCCTTTGCTAGTAATGGTTATTTCCCGCCGCGATGGATCAACTATTGTTTTGTGTGTTTGAAAAACAAAGCCGCTAAAACCAAACAGGAAAACGCCCATCACGCTGCCGATGATCTTCACGACATCGCGGACAGGTGAGTTAACGGCGCTCACGACCAGAAAGCCCATCCCGATAGCGGCGCCCCAGAACACATAGCGTAACCACTCATTGTTTTCGCGCAGAACAAACGTTCCATCTTGATGTGGCATCATTCACGGGTCTCCTGAAACACCGGTTGGACAGGCGTTTCCCGCTTTTCTCCCTTGCACTTGTATTCAACTACATAAGCATAAACGGTGGCTGTAAACTCGGAAATTCTCCGCTCTCCGATCGCGTCCTTGTTCCACCACCTCATGGGGTATTGAACTTTTAAATACGTCTTATCGTCCGTGTAAAAAAACCATCCGGAGTCTCTGTTTAAATTTGGGAATTGATTCTGCAGAACACCCGAGGTGGGAAGATTATTATTATTCTTACAATATTGGACTACGAAAACATCCACTTCTTTGGCGATTTTTATCGTCGTTGAATCCGCGTTCTGTAGCATTGTAATTAAGACATACAGAAGTGCGGTAATAATGATTGCAGATACAAATATAATTCTAAGAGACTTTTTCAAACTGGTCATCCTTTACAGTGATGAAGTGCGCCCAATGATAGAGCTAGGCCGCGAACCCAAACCACACTGCTGGAAACATGCTGACAGCATGGGCCCGTCGGCTTCAGCGAATGGTAACGTCTCACGGAACACCCTGATGCCTACGATACTTCTGGAACAGAACGCCAATGAAGAACGCTACAACAAAGGCGATCGCTCCACCCGTAAAAAGCGCGATAATGAAAAACGGATCGAGATAGCCGAGATGGAAGTAAGCCAATACCTGGAAAAGCGCCGAGGCTAACACGGCAGACAACACCGAAGCTTTGATTAAGGAAGGGAGAAAATAATGGAATAAGACGCCACTGACGGCTGATGTGCCTAGCAATACTAGAATTCCCTGTGTCGATTCTGTCATCGTGTCTTCCCAGTGGGTCTAACGCCCGCCATAACCGGCGTGCAAAAGCAGAGCGAAGCGGCGCTTTTGCACGTCCGAGTTGATGGCGTGGTTAGAAGTCATCCCAAAACCGTTCGTCTGAAATAATTTAATCGGTGGTCGCGGACCGTCGATGTTGGATATACAATGGCCTCAGGGACATAAAACCTGGAGGCCGATATGAAATTGACCGATGAACAATGGGAGAAAATCAA
>JACRHP010000014.1 GCA_016212005.1 Candidatus Omnitrophota bacterium
AAGACCAGCCACGCCAAGATCGGCAAGCTGTTTGCCCGTCACCGGCCCGGCGCGATCGTCTGCACGCAGGCGTTCCCCTGCGGGATGGTGGCCGATTATAAACGCGAGCACAAGCTCGACGTAAAACTGATCGGCGTCCTGACCGATTTTGCGCCGCATTCCTACTGGATCAATGACGGAGTTGATTATTACATTGTGCCTTCCGAAGACGTTAAGGAGCGCCTTGTGGCCAAGGGGGTCGCTCCTGATCTTATCCGTGCTTACGGGATACCCCTGCGCGCCAAGTTCGCGTCCCGGCTCGACCCCCGGCCGATCGCCGACAAGATGGGGCTTGACCCCGGCGTGCCCACGATTTTGGTCATGGGCGGCGGCCAGGGGCTCGGCCCGATCAAGAAGATCGTCGAGTCGCTGGTAAAAATCCGGATGTACGCGCAGATCATTGTCCTTGCGGGGACCAACAAAAAGATCATCAAGAGTTTGCGCAAATGCTGCGCGCGAAGCGATAAAAAGATCCTGATCATGGAATTCGCCACCAACGTGGACGAACTGATGGAACTGGCGACGCTCATTGTGACCAAGCCCGGCGGGATGACGACCGCCGAAAGCCTCGCCAAGGGCTTGCCGATGGTTATCATCAATCCCATTCCTGGCCAGGAGATGCGCAACACGGACTTTCTGATCCAGAAAGGGATCGGCATCCGGGTCCATGAGGTCAAGGCGATCGGCGAGGAGATCGAAATTTTGCTGAACGCGCCGGAGCGTCTCGAGGCGATGAGCAAGGCCGCTTACGCCAATGCCAGGCCGTACGCGTCGCTGGATATCGCGCGGCTCATCTTGGGTATGGAAGAAACACTGCCTTTCAGCGTGTCTTCAACGCCTTCCGGGAGGGAACTGACCGCCGGGTCCCCTGACAGGGGCGGGGATGTTTAAATTTTATCTTTACAGATTGGCCCATTTTATTGCCAACCGGCTGCCGCTGGACCTGTTGTACAAACTGGCGGTCATCTTGTCGGACATCCAGTACGTGTGTTCGTTCCGCGACCGCAGGGCCGTGCGCAAGAACCTGCGCACCATCCTCCCGCAAGCGGAAAATATCGAGGCGATGACGCGCGGAGTGTTCCACAACTTCGGCAAATATCTCTCGGAATTTTTCCGGATGGAGCAGATGGTCGATGAAGAGTTTATCGCGCGCCGGGTGAAGCTCGAGCATGCCGGGCGCATCCAGCAGGTCCTGGACCAGGGCAAGGGAGGTATTATCATCACGGCCCATATCGGCAACTGGGAGATGGGGGCGGTCGTGGTGAGTCTCCTGGGATACCCCTTGATGGCGGTCGCCCTGCCGCACAAGGAGCGGCCGGTCAATGATCTGTTCAACCACGAACGTCAAAGTAAAGGCATTACGGTCATCCCGACCAACGGCGCCATCCGTAAATGCATGGAACACCTCAAGAGCAACAAGCTCATCGCGATCGTGGCCGACCGCGATTTTACGGCCAAGGGCGGCGAACTGATGGATTTCCTGGGCGCCAGGGCGATGCTCCCCAGAGGGGCGGCGATATTTTCCCTGAAGACCGGGGCGCCGATCCTGCCGACGTTCTTGATCCGCGAAGAAGATAATTCGTTCCGGTTTTTTATCCTGGAGCCGATAACGCCTTCGGCCGAGGAAGAAAAACTCCCCGAGGAAGAGGCGGTCCGCAGCATCATGCGCCGCTATCTGGCCGTGATCGAAGACCAGATCCGCCGTTATCCGGCGCAGTGGCTGATGTTCCGGGAATTTGCCGTTCCCGGTTCCCGTCCCGGGAACCGGGAAGGTAAGGAATAAATATGTCCAGAATATGTGTCCTTATCCCTGTCCTGAATGAATCCCGGACGATCGCGGAGGCGGTCGGGGCCGTGCGCGCCAGGGGCCTGGATGTCGTGGTCGTCGATGACGGGTCGACCGACAATTCGGGACCGATCGCCCGCGGGGCCGGAGCGTTTGTCATCCGCCACGATCAAAGACGGGGTAAAGGCGGTTCCCTGCGTGACGGCTTCCGGCATATCCTGCAGAAGGGGTATGAGGCGGTCATCACCCTGGACGGCGACGGCCAGCATGATCCCGTCGACATCGACCAGTTCACCCAGCTGGCCGGCAGGATAAGTCCCGGCATGATCGTCGGCAACCGCATGGCCACCCCCCGGGGGATGCCTCCGGTGCGGTATCTGACCAACCGGTTTATGTCTTTATTGATCTCGTGGGCCTGCCGCCAGAACATTCCCGACACCCAGTGCGGTTACCGTTATATCCACCGCGATGTTTTACGGGAAGTGCCGTTGTCGTGCGACGATTTTGAAATCGAGACCGAGATGCTGATGAAGGCGGCCAAGCGGGGATTCCAGATCCATTCGGTGCCCATTTTGACGATTTATCGTAACGAGGAGAGCAAGATCAATCCCGTTAAAGATACGGTCCGCTTCATCGCGTATTTCAGCAAGGAATTGCTGTCCCCATGAATATGAAGGCCCTGGAAAGTAATCTATTTTTTTGCGGCCTGGCCGCCTCGGCTTTTATCCATGGGACGCTCATTGCCGGGTTGTCCTTGCCTGGTTTTCGCGTGCCCGTCGTTGTCAAGCCGGCCAGGACGATCGAAGTTACTTACGAAGCGGTCCGTAAAGAGCCTGTGAAAGGGGCCGCGCGGGCCAAGGAAGTCGAGGTGATAAAATCTGACCAGGTCCCTTCCAGTCCGCCGGTGGACATCAAGGTTCTTTCCAGGGATTCCGGGGCTTTTCCTTCTTTTCAGGAAAGTATCCAGGAAGTATCCAGGTCCGTCCAGGACCTGGCATTCAACAGCAAGAAGGCGCCGCCGATGAAGGTCTTCGAACACGAGCGCACGATCTCGATCCCGATGCTCCAGTCTGAAAAGATTACCGACCCGCGTTATTTAAGTTACACGCAAAATATCCGCCAGCGGATCAAGCAGCGGGCCTATTTTTATGCCGATAACCCGGGTTTCGGGTCCGGCGAGGTGTACCTCACGTTCGTTTTGTCTTCCGCGGGGCTCCTGGAAGGGGTCCAGATCATCAAGGAGAAGACCGCCGCGAACGCTTACGTGCAGCAGGTGGGCGTGCGCAGCATCCAGGAATCGGCCCCGTTCCCGCCGTTTCCGTCCGACCTTAATTTCCCGGAATTGACGTTTAACGTTATTATATCTTTCGAGGTATCCGAATAGAAGGAAAAGAAAAAGGCGAAGGGATCATCAAAGATCTGGAAAAGTTCGGTAAGTTGCGCAAACAACTGACCTGAATGTGAGGGGGATTGGAAATGCCCAAGGTTCCGGTTGTAGCCAGGTTCAATAAGCTCGTTGATGATATTTCCCGTTTTGTCGAGGATGCCCGCCGGGTGCAGCTGCAGTTCGCCTGGGAGACCGGGCGGCTCATCGTGGTCGAAGAGCAGAACGGCGAAATGCGCGCCGCGTACGGCAAGGAGCTGATCCCCAAGCTTGCGAAGGAATTGACCAGGAAATATGGTCCCGGATTTTCCGACACTAACTTGCGCAAAATGCGGCATTTTTACCTGCTTCACCCAAAACAGGCGACATCGCCTGAATTGGACTGGTCCGATTACGCCGAGCTTTTGCCGATCAAGGATGAAAAGACGCGCAAACGTCTGGAACAGCGCATCCTCAAAGAAGACCTCAAAAGTGTTGAGATCAGACAACTGGTGCGCCGGGTCCGCGACCTGCCCAAACCCTCCGCCAAGCTGCCGCCGCTCAAGCGCCCCGCGGACCTGCGGCTCGACACATTTTCCATCTCGCCTTTGCGCACGAAATTGAAGGACAACGAAGTCCTCATCGACTGCGGATTTTTTGTCAACTGGCCGATGAAGAAGGAAGGACTGAAAGGCCTCGACCTCACCGGCGAGATGTCTTACACCTACGCGGCCTCAATCGACCGCGTCATCGACGGCGACACGCTGCTGGTGCTCATTGAAGCGGGCTTCAGGGTCATCGTGCATGATCGCCTGCGCCTGCGCGGGATCGACTGCCCGGAAGTCGGCACGCCCGCAGGCGACCGGGCCAAAAGGTTCGTGGAAAAACTCCTGCCCGCGGGATCCACCATTGTGCTCAAATCGCACAAAGACCGGACGGACCAACACGGGCGCTTTGTGGTCGATGTTTTCTACAAGCAAGGATGCGATGACGCGGGGACGATCATCAAAGACGGCACGTACCTTAACCAGGAACTGCTGGACAAAGGTTACGCGGTGCGGATGGCGGAATAAAAGTTAAACTGGAATAAAAGTTAAACTTGAGAAAAGGACAGGGTTAGGGTATAAGGGGAGTGAGGGGCGTGTTCTACAAACCGTTGGGGATCCTTATTTTCTGAATTCGCCTGAACTGAGGGGAAACAATGAATGAAAGTTTTGAAAGTTTAATCGACAGAATTCCCCGCAGCTAGCTGCGGGGTGGTAAGATATGCTCGCGATGAGCGAGCATATTACCAAATCCCACAACAAATCGTTGTTGATATATCATATCGTTTGTCCAGCGAAATACAGAAGAGACGTATT
>JACRHP010000010.1 GCA_016212005.1 Candidatus Omnitrophota bacterium
ATGGCTAAAAGCCCCCGGAAGATATACATCCTGGCATGACTAAGAAAATTTCTCATTGTCCGGCTAATCCTTTCTTCGCGTTCAAAGACTTAAACCAGAAGACCCCGATCACCACAAACGTAATTAAGGGGGCCGCGTAATGCGGCACGCGCGCCCCGAAACTCTCCAGGGTCATGATCATCCCCAGAAAAAAGATCGAATACATCGCGCCATTTTTTAGATAAGGGTAGTTCTTGATCTTGTCCACGCCCTGGATAGTCAACTGCCGGACGACCAGCGCGCCGAGGCCGTTGCCCAGGATGATGATCGGCACCGACATGGTGAAAGCGAACGCCCCGATCACCCCGTCGATAGAAAACGTCGCGTCCAAGATCTCCAGATACATGAGCTTGCTGATATCCGACAAACGGTGCTGGCTTTTTAGCTCGAGCTCCACCCGGGCGGCGTGCTCCTTGAACCCGTGCGTGATGAAAAAAACGCTCGAGCCGACCGAGGCGGCGAAGGCCATCATGGGATGCTTTTTAAGCGCCAGCCAGATGACGACGCTTAAAATGATGGAGACCAGCGCGAAGAACCACACGCCCTGTTTGGTGAAAAAACGCTCGACATGCAACCCGAACTCTTTAGGTTCCAGAAACAGCCAGTGAAAAAACAAGAAAATGAGAAAGATCCCGCCGCCCAGCAAGAGCGGCGGCGACGATTGTTCCAGGGCCTGATGGATCCGGGGGTCGTTGCTGAAACTCGCCGTCAACGCCCCCCACGGCCCGATGGCCGGATTGGACATCCACACGATAAACCACGGCAAGATACCCCGGACCAAAAAAACGCCCAAGAAAATCCCCCAGATCAAAAACCACTTGCGCCATTTGACGCTCATCGTGGCGAGGACATCCGCGTTGACCACCGCGTTGTCGATGCTCGAGACGACCTCAAAAAGGCAAAGGCCGAAAATGCTTAATATGACGTTCCCGATTCCCATAATGAATAGTACAAATTATATCCTAAAAAGCCGCTTTCTCTTATATTTTTCAGGGAATTTGCGAACGGCGCCTATTTCTGACGATAAAGCTTGATTAAGTCTTGGGAGAGGCGTTCGATCTCTTGCGCGGAGGTCCCGTCATAATAGCCGCGGATCCTTGCCTTGCGGTCGACCAGCACGAAATAGGCACTATGGAAGATAGGCTCGCGGATGTCGCCTACTTTAAACCCCTGGACGGCGATGCGGGTGATGTCTTCGCGCGCCCCGGTCAAAAAATGCCAGCGGTCGCTGTCCGCGCCGTATTTTTGGGCATAGACGGAAAGCGCCTGCGGGGTGTCCTGTTCGGGGTTGACCGAAATGGAAACGAACTCCAGGTCTTTGTAGGAACCGAACCGCTCCTGGAGGGATTTCAAATTTTTCGTCATGATCGGGCATATGCCAGAACACGTCGTGAAAAAAAACGTCGTGACCCAGACCTTGCCCCTCAACTGGAGCGAATCAAACTCTCCGCCGCGCGCGTCCGTCAGCCGGAAATTACCCGTCTCACCGTAAACGGGCAGGGATCTCTTCTGCGGCGGCTGCAGCAACAGCGTCGCAATGCCTGCAAAGACCACCAACACCATGGCGACAAAAGAAATAGTCAAAAACTTTTGTACGTTCAATATTCACTCCCATTTAAGTCAGGTCTTTTAAGGAAAGGAATGTATTCTACTACCAATAAGACAGGAAATCAATATGGAGCCCCATGGGTGTCAAGCCCCACGGGCCCCACGGGATTATAACTTCAACCGGCGTAACCGCAAGGCGTTGCTGATGACCGAGACCGAGCTGAAGCTCATCGCGGCGCCGGCGATCATGGGGTTCAAAAGCAGGCCCGTGAACGGATATAGCACGCCCGCGGCCACAGGGACGCCGAGGGCGTTATAAATGAAGGCGAAGAAAAGGTTCTGGCGGATGTTGTGCATCACCTGGCGGCTTAATTTCAGGGCCTTGACGATGCCGTTAAGATCGCCCTTGACCAGCGTGATGCCGGCGCTCTCGATGGCCACGTCGGTTCCCGTGCCCATCGCCACACCGACCTCGGCCTCGGCCAGGGCCGGGGCGTCGTTGATCCCGTCACCGGCCATCAATACCAAAGCGCCCTTCTGCTTGAATTCCTGGACGATCTTTCGTTTTCCCGCCGGGTCCACTTCGGCGCGGACATTGTCGATGCCCAATTCCGCGGCAATGGCCTGGGCGGTGGCGCGGTGATCTCCGGTGAGCATAATGACTTTCAGGCCCAGCCGGTGCAGTTCACGGATGGCCGATGTGGTTGTCGCTTTGATCGGATCGGCAATCCCCAAAACTCCAAGGACTTTGCGCTCTTGTGCCACCCAAACGACCGTCTGCGCTTTTTCCCGCATCTGTACTGCTTTATCCTCAAGGTCCCGCGGGACTTCTCCCACGGTATCAGTAATGAATTTTTCGTTGCCTAGCGTAACAACAACCCCGTTGAGCCTTCCCTTTACACCCGCTCCCGTGACGGAATCGAAATCCTCGATTTTCGGCACGTCAAGGCCGCGGGCGCGAACATGATCGACCACGGCCCGGGCCAGAGGATGCTCACTGGCTTGTTCCAAAGAACCAGCCACGTGCAACAACAACGCCTCATCAACACCGGCGGCCGGATGCGCGGCCGTGACCTTCGGCTTGCCTTCGGTCAGCGTCCCGGTTTTGTCCGTCAAGACATGGGTGATCTTTTCGGCCTTTTCGATGGCTTCGGCATTTTTGACTAAAATTCCTGTCTGCGCCCCGCGTCCCACGCCGACCATGATCGACATCGGTGTCGCCAACCCCAGCGCGCACGGGCAGGCAATGATCAAAACCGAGACGGCGTTGACAATGGCATAAGCCAGAGAAGGCGGGGGCCCTATCCACCACCAAATAATAAAAGCCAGGATGGCGACCAATATGACGGCGGGGACAAAATATCCGGACACCCGGTCCGCCAATTTCTGGATGGGCGCGCGGCTGCGCTGGGCCTCGGCGACCATGTTCACGATCTGCGACAACAAAGTTTCCGCGCCGACCTTTTCGGTTTTCATGACAAACGTCCCCGTCTGGTTGATCGTGGCGCCGATGACCCGCTCGCCGGCCGTCTTGGCGACCGGCATCGGCTCTCCCGAGATCATCGACTCATCGATGGTGGTACGGCCTTCGACAATGATCCCGTCGAGCGGGACTTTCTCGCCCGGCCTTACGCGCAGGAGGTCGCCTTTGTGAACATCATCAATAGCGACCTCTTCCTCATGCCCATCGCGTATCCGATGCGCGTTCTTCGCGGCCAGTCCCAACAGCGCCTTGATCGCCTGCCCGGTTTGACTGCGGGCGCGGGCCTCCAGCAACTGGCCCAGCACGACCAGAACGGTGATCACGGCGGCGGCCTCAAAATAGAGATTCAGTCTTCCTTCCACTTTGAGATCCTCTGGAAAGATCCCCGGAAGCAAAACCGCGACCGCGCTGTATCCATACGCCGCGCCGACGCCCAGCGCGATCAGGGTGAACATATTCAGCGACCTGTTTACCAGCGACTGCCATCCCTTGATGAAAAAAAATCCTCCCGACCACAAAACAACCGGCGTTGCCAGAATCAACTGCAGCCAAGCCGAAACACTCGTGGAGACCAAGTCATGGATGGACACGGCAGGAATCATTTCACCGATGGCAAGGACGGTGACAGGAACCGCCAGGACAAGCCCACCCCAGAATTTGACGGACAAGGAGCGTACAAGCTGACGCTCGCTGTCATCTTCAGCCGCGAGGCCAGTTGATTCCAAAGGCATCCCGCATTTGGGACAATCCCCGGGACGGTCCTGGCGGACCTCCGGGTGCATCGGGCAGGTGTAAATCGCTTTGATGTCTTTAGGTTGCGGCGCGGGGACGGGCTGTTGGGATCGTTTTAAGAACTTATCTTTGCAGTGCGGGCTGCAGAAAAAATAATCCTTCCTGCCCTGATTGACTTTAAGGGCCCGGCGTTCATCAATGGTCATCCCGCAAATTGGATCTTTAGCCATGGCTCAATGATGGCTTTTATGTTCCGAGTCTTCTTTCGCCGGCTGACCAGCTTCTTCCTTGGGCGCCTGGTCGGCTGTATCACCTTTCCCCTTCATCCCAGCGCACATCGGGCACATCTTCTTTCCACCCATCCCGCCCATCATGCCGCCCATACCACCCATCTCCGTCTTGATCTCCGCTTCCTTGACAAGATTAAGGTTCTTGTCGTATTTGGAGAGTTTATTGCCCGTCAGCACGATGACCCCGCCGTCGTTAGAAGCGACCATCGTGGGTGAGCGCATCATCGCGCTGTGCGCATGCATCATTTTCATCATCTTCATCATGCCGTCGTCCATCATGCCGTCTTCCATCATCCCCTTGCCCATCATTCCTTTACCCATCATCATGCCTTTGCCTTCCATCCCGCCTTCCTTCATGGCACCCTTCATTCCCTCGGCAAAGGCGAAAGGCGCAGATAAACATACGGCGAGGATCACTGTGATCGTATACGTTAACTTTTTCATTCTTTCCTCCTTTTTGCGTTACATTTGCGTTGATCTTGTTTTGTTATCAAATCTCATAAAATAAAATTTATCGTCCCCCTTTGGGCTGTTCCCGAAATTTGTATTTTATTTGACCCCGCATTTCTTTAATATCCACATCATCGGACACCAGCCGGTAAAAGCCGATTGAAAAAGATTGAGCCCCACGAAGGCCGTAAACCACAGCCACGCCGGATGGACATAGTGCGCTAACAGCAAGCTAAGGATAATGAATGCCCCCGCGATGCCTCTTAATTGCCTTTCCATCTCCCGATCTCCTTTCCTGATTTTCTCATTAAAAACTGTACCTTGCCCTGACAAAAACATTTTTATTTTTTTTCATCTGTCCGAATTCCGTCAGATCGTCTTCACCCCACGGCAAATTGGCGCCAAAGGCCGCCTTCCATTGGTCCGTGATATTATAACTGACCGCCGGGCGGACATAGCCGTCCTTGCTGGAAGGTGAGTAGAAATTAAACAACGAGACGGCGATGGTCTGATTCTTGTAAAGTTTTGTTATCCGCTGTGTCAACAGATGCCTGGATTCATCAAAAACAAAATCCGTGGACAAAAGGTTTGCCTTATAGTTGCCATAATCCAATGTCTGTTCATAAAGATACTGCAACCCGACTTTCAAATCGTTCCCCAGGTCCTTTTCATAGCCGGTTAAAATTTTAAAGAGGGAATTGGCAATAAGGCGGTTGCTGCCGTCGGAATCTTCCCTTGAATTGTAATAGCCGAACTCGATATTCCCGATACCGCCTAACGTGGCCCCCCGAAAACTGGTTCCGTAAACATCCAAACGCGGATAAAAAAGCCGGCGGGCGGCCTCGTCCTTATAGCTGGTCGGATTCTTGTCAAAGCCGCGAAAATAATAAAAAGCTGATTCGTGGCTTCCTGAATTCCGGTAAGTTCTCAGCGCGTATTCGAGATTAGACGGTTGCAGCGGCGGCTCTAAAAGATCACGGTCAGAATTCGTTCCGGCAATCCCTCCCTGAAAACTGTCAAAAAATGACAACCGGTCCCCTTCGGCTATTGTGTTTGGTTCAAACTTTGAAATGATAAAATCAACGTTCACTAACGAAGGGAAAAATGACATTTTCATCGCATCAGACGGTTTCTTTAAATATTCATCATCCCGGCCGATGAAAAAGGAGACATAATCTTTGGGAAAGAGATCATTCACAAACAGATAATCTCCGGTCCCCCAGGTCAAAATCTGCCGCCCCGCCTTAAGATCGAGCCAATCGTACGGCGTGGTGGAAAGATCAAACTCCCTCAATTCAAAATCCGTTTTACCGGAAAAATATTCATCGACCGTAAAATCTCCTTTGAAATTCAAAACAGAACTTTTTTCAGCAAAATAATTTTCTCCCGCGACGGCATACATTGCCTTAAGCTGCAAACGTTGTTCCAATAAATTAAAATTATCCCTTTGGGTATTGTCATCGCTGACCTTGGCGCCGTAATCCAGTTCCGCAAAGCCGTGAAGCGCCGGTACGGCCGCGCCTGCTTCCTGAATTCCAATAAAAGCAATCCCAAGAATGAAGGCCATAAAGATTGTTCTGACTTCTACTTTATCCACTGAACCGGCGCCTTTCTTAAATACCGTTCGGAGAAGGTATCGTCCCCGATCCCTAAGTTGTATTCGACCTCTTGAAATGTGGCTTCGCTGCGATGACCGGTTTTGGTGTTCTTCATGACCCTTTTGGTTATCGTCGGGATCCCGTTGAGACTTTCTATTTCCTGCGCTTCGAACTGCCGGTAAAGCTCATTCTGTTTATCGTAAAATTCTTCTTTTAAAGGCAAGAAATCCATCGCAGCGATCCAGGAAATTCTTTTGGTATATTCCGACGCGCCCTTGGGAATACTTTCGATCACATAGCAATCCGTGCCGTTCAAAATTTCTTTCCTTAATAATGTGTGGGTATCCTCCTCCGGCTTCCTGCCCGAGACATCTTCATAAGTAAAATCGCTCCCGACAAAACTCGAGTATTTGTCATTGGCGGCGATCCTTTTGACCAAACTGATCGCCGGGATAAAGAGCCAGCGGTCATCATCTTTATCCGGGTACTTGTAGACCATAAAGGCCGTATCCTTGACATCCGCGGGCCGATGAAAGTACATAAAATACTTCTGGTTCCCGCCTTGCGCGTAATCTTTTCTTAACATCGTAAGCTCCCTGACCCTTTTCTGGCCGTTCTTGTTGATGAGTTCCATCAACACCTTCGCCCTCATATCATCCCCGGCATAATAAAAGGAAAGTCTCGATTTTGCGATAATGTCGTTGGCGGAAAGTTCCCCTTGAGCAAAGACAAACTTCGGACCAAAAATAAGAAATAAGGCGACAATGAATATTTTGATGATTTTCATTCTTAGTCCTCCCGCTTGAACAAAGATTCCCCCCACAATCGCATCATGGCCGGCAACAAAATCAATGTGGCCAGTGTGCTGAATACCATTAAAATGGCAAAAAACGTCCCTACGGTAACATAGGGCGTCAGCGTTGAGGTGATCAAGGGCAAAAAACCCAGGGAGATGACAATGGCATTGCCCAGGATAGCCCGGTACGGCTCGCCGGCCATAAATGAATGGGCGGCCTCCAGGCTTTTAAGTTCCCGATACGCCGCCTTAAATCTCTGCAGATAATGGATCGCGAAGTCAATGGCCATCCCAAGGCTCAAAGCCGAGCACACGGCAATGGGCATATCGTACTCTTTGCCGGTGAGGCCGACCAGCCCGTAGGAAGAAATAATGGCGATACTTAAAGGTAACATCGAAATGATCCCCAATCTTAATGAACGAAATTCCCAGACCATAAGAAAAAATACGATCAGGAAGCTTCCCAGGACCGCCTTGAGCATCCCCCAGACCATCAGGCTTTGCCAAACCTTATTGATATAGGTCAGCCCGGACCACCGGATAACTATTCCCGGGGGTGGAGGATTTTTATTGATAAAATCATCCGTCGAGTCCTCAACCCGGCGCATCTGGATATTATCCCCGCCTTTCATCTGGATCCATATATTGGCCTTTTGCGAACCGTAATCCAGGAAATTATCAAGGTCGTTCGGGTCGCCGGTCATGGAAAACAGGAAAAGATACTGGCCGATTTCCTCCCGGCCCTGCGGCACGGTGTCAAAGACCTTGTCCTCGTTATGGAGCACGTAATTTATCCTTTTGACAATATCGGCAACCGAGGAAGTCTTGCCGACGATCTCCAGGCTTTCGAGGCGGCTTTGTAATCCGTCCAGATAAGACATTACCTCCGGCCTCTTGATCGTATCTTCTTTATCTCCTTCAACGACCAGATACGCCATATACGTCCCGCCAAAGAATCGGTTCATGACATTATCGGCGATCCTGATCTTATGGTCCGGCTTAAACCATTTGACCGGGTTATCGTTGACACGGATCCGGTAAATCCCCACAATGCCGATGACAAGAACAGCCAAAGAAGTCCACAGAATGGCCTTGCTTCGATAAAACGAGAACCGGCCGAAGGCTTTCAAGATCTTATCCCGGGACGAAATCCGCTTTTGTCGTTTTTCTAAGAAGGCCGACAGTTTCTCTTCGTTCATGAGCATAATGATGGCAGGAACCATGGTGTGCGTAAACAGCCAGGCGGCCATGATGCCAAAGGCCACAAAAAGTCCAAACACCCTGACCGGGGGAATATCCGCCAAGGCCAATGAGCCGAAACCGACCGCTGAGGTTATAGAGGTAAAAAACATCGGCCGGTAAAGGTCCTTCATTGTATCGATTATGGCCTTTCTTTTATCCTTCGTTATAAGATAGCGATCAAAAAAACCGCTTAAAATGTGGATATCGTCCAGAAGGGCGATGGGCATAAGGAATATGGGGATCATGGAGCTCATGATATGCACGGTATGCCCCGTGCCGATCAACAATCCCATGGTCCAGATGACGCTCAACATCGCGTCGAGCATGGGCGGGACAACAGCCACGCCCATCCTGAAAATGAGAAAGAGGAGGATCATAATAAAAAACCCGGCCATCGGGGCCGTTACCCCCATCTGGACGAACATTTCATGGCCAAAGGTATCCTCGGCAACGGGAAGGCCGGCAAGATAATATTTTTGTTGGGGGATAAGTTCTTTCTTGAGGATCGCCTCGATCTCTTTGGAGATGCGGTAACTCTGGTCTTTTTGCTCAATAGGAATGTATATCGAAGTGGCTTTCCCGTCCCTCGAGATGATTTTATCGACAAAAAATGGATTACCATAAACGGCCTTCTTGAGGAATTCTATCGCTCCGGGGCTTTCGGGAATTTCTTCCATAAAACGCCTGACGACCAAAGTGCCGTCTTGCGAAGTGACATTATCCGAAGTACGCAAGCTCACCACGTCTTCGATGATCACTCCTTTGATCTGAAGGATACTATCGGTGACTTTGGCAATTCGTCTTAAAGTTTCCGGATCGAAGATCCCCCGCTCATCAACGATGCCCACGACCAGGAGGTCATGGATGCCGAATTCTTTCTTGACCTTGTCATAGAAGACCCGATCGGGCTGCTTTTGTTCGAGCATATTCTCGGGATCGGTATCGATCTTGATCTTGGGGAACTGGACGGCAAAAAAGACCGTGGCGGCAAGAAATACGGCTATCGTCGTTTTTGGGAACCGGACCACTGTTTCCGTTAATTTGCGCAGCATCGGCTTTTCTCCTTATTTGGTTATACCTCTTATCAGCTGCCGGCTTTCTTGAAGTTGTTCAAAAAGCACCTCCCGCAAAAGGTCGCAGGCTTTGATCATCTTGGGGTTCGCCACTTTGTAATAGATATTAAGGCCTGCCCTGCGGGTAGACACAATTCCGCGCTGGCGCAATATGCCTAAATGCTGAGAAAGATTGGCTTTGGGCAGCTTCAATTTGTTCCTCAATTCTTCAACGGACTTTTCTCCCTCGCGCAGTAAACTCATGATCCTTAAACGGGTCGGATTGGCCATGCTCTTGCAGACCTCGGCGTGCATATGAAAAATCTTTTCTTCCATATTCTTGTCCATCATTTATCCCCCCTGCCCCTTATCAATATGTTTAGTAGTTAATAACTTTCGAAACTATTGTATTAATCCGGCCGGACCTTGTCAAGTTTTTCGAGGGAACCCTTCTCCTCACTCAGCGGATTCGTCCACCGGTCTCTGGTGAGCGGGCCCCGGGATTGAGCAGAATTGTCGAAGGCGGCGAGGGTCGTTAATGCTTAATGTCGCCTTCCAGGCGTGGATATTTTTGTCAGGACAATGAATCCGCGACGTCTTCATGCTTCCATTTTTTTACCGTAGATATAGATGGGAACATCTTTGTGCAGGACATGGCGCAAATAGGTTCTTTTACCGGTAAACAGCAGTTGGAATCCCTGCCGGGCGAAAAACCGCCCCGTCCTCCCGGACATCGTGGCCAGGCACAGGCCTTTAACGTTCTCTTGGCGCAGGTACGAGCAATACGCTTCCAGCAACCGGGCGCTGTCCATTGTAAAAGAATAACGGGACGCTAAATCCAGGTGCTGGGGTAAGGAACTGTCGGTTTTAAAACTTGAATCGCTTCTCCGATACTAATGAATCCTTCCTTAATGACTTTGGCGTACATCCCATGCCGCCCGACAGCATCATCCTTTAAACGCGGGTCGATCGCGTCCATAACGTAACATGGCTTTCGAACTTTGGTTATTTCAAGAATGACTCCTGCTGAAAATTCCAGCCGGGTCCCAATCGGGAGGCTATTAACATGAAGGTCCTCCACTGTTAAATTCTCGCCAGCTTTGCCGGGAGAAAGGCTATAGCCGTTGCGGCTTAATTCATTTAATTTTTCTACGTCTTGGATGCAAACGGCTTGGATCGGGCTGTCATGCTTGGCGTGGTTGTGGCCATCCCCCTCTAATCCAGCGGCAGTTAACCGGATCTTGGGGACCGGGAGTTTGGGGATCCCTCCCCGGGAGACATTGATCGAAACAATGCGTGGCAACATCCTATGTTTTTACCCGATGCTGAGCTTTTAAGATCAACGTTAGAACCAGAGAGGTAACAGCAAGGATTAAAAAAATACCAAAACTTTTATTGTATCCCTCTTGGCCGACCAGGCTTACCCAATACCCCATAACCGGCGGTATGACAAAACCTCCAAAGGCGCCCAGCCCGCCCACCCAGCCGGCGGCGCCGCCGACGGCCTCCGGGACTTCCTGCGGCACAAGTTTAAAAACAGCCGCGTTGCTCATGCCCATCCCGATCGCCAATAAAACGCAAGCAATGATAGAAAGCGCAAACGTATTAGAGAAAAACATCATTGCGGCACCCACAATCAACAGGCACAAGGAAAAAATTAGTGTCCGTTCTCCACCATATCCATCGGAGATCTGTCCGCCTACCACCCGCATCAGGGAAGCCAAAATGGAGTAAAGAGCTGTCAACATCCCGGCCTCAACGATCGCCAACCCATAAAAGGAACTCCAATAGGTCGGGAACCACGCGGTCAACGCAATAAACCCTCCGAAAGTCGTAAAATAAATGGACAGAAGGGCCCATGTTTTCCAGTTCCTGGCCGAGGCCTGAAGGCTTTCTTTTGCGTTGCCTTTTGGAAAAATTTCCTGGTGATACTTCTCGCGCGCCTCTTTTTGGGCGTCCCGAGAACTCATCCCCTGCTCGAGGAGCTGGAAATACCACGCGTTACGTCCCAAAAGCCAATAAACGACCGTGCCCACCACAAGAAAAATAAGCCACGCCAGATACGTTAACGGTAATCCCAGCGATTTGATCGCAAACGGCAAGATCAGTGCAAACATCCCCGGCGCCAAATTGCCCAACCCGGCGAATAACCCCAAGACTGTCCCCTGCTTGCTCTGCGGAAACCAATACGAAACCTGGCCGATCCCGACGGAAAACGTCGCGATGCCACAGCCGCACAAAACCCCCAAAAAAAGAAACAGCGGATAAAAACTGGCGTTTAAACCATCGGGGTAAAACCGGCTCATCAGAGTATACAACCCCAACATGCCGACAATCGAGAGGACAAGGAGCACCAGAAAGGGTTTGCGCCCACCGGTGGTGTCGGTCCACGCCGCGAACGGAATGCGCAGCAATGATCCCGACAACGCCGGTGTGGAAATCAAAAGACCAAGGAGCAAAGGACTGACCGGCATGACCTCCTTGATTTTAGCTGCTGTGACGCCGAACAACGAAACAGCCGCAAATCCGATAAAAAACCCTATCGTCGCGCTCATGCCGCCCGAATCGGGGGTTCCGGTAATTTTCTTCATCTTTAATCCCTCCTTATCAACCTGGATTCTTTTGTTTAAAACGAACTTGAGAGCGCGAGTTATTCCAAACGACCCTTTGCGGGGATCTGACGAAATAATGCAGCGGCACAGAAAGGGCGTGCACAAGACGCGTAAAGGGAAGAAACATGATTAATACCCAGGCTGACGCGATATGCAACTTTACAAACGGAGGCATTTCTTTAACAAACGAAACATCGGGTTGCAGCAAGAATATGCTGTGTATGTAAGGGCCGAGCGCCCCTGGCGCCCAGGCCGACCCCCAGCGGTGATGCACCGCAACGGCAAGGCCGGTCGAAACCTGAAAGAGCAAAATGAGCAAAACCGCCACATCGATATAACTTGTCACGGCCCGAAGCCTTGCATCGACAAAACGGCGGACCAACAAAATAATCAAACTCAAAAGACAAAGAAGCGCCGAGAAAAGTCCAAGGACCTCCACGGCCAGAAGAAAGGTCGGAATGGATACAAGGGCCGACCAGATGCCCGGAAGGCCAAACGCCAGCAGATGCCCCGCCAGAACCAGAAAAATGCCGATATGCCAGGGCAAAGATGCCCAAGCAAGCCACCGGTCCTCCAGAAACTGCGTCGAAAGCGACGAATACGAAAATGCACGCATTTTATAACGGGCCACAGACCCCACAACCAAAGACAAAATCGCCGCATAAGGCAGACCGACGAACAAAAATTGATCAAACATGAACTTTCTCCGATCTCACCAAGAGAATTTGAACCGCTTTCAAGATACACGCATACGGGTTACCGTTCTTCTCGAGCAGGCGGATCATTCCGGAAAGGGCCGGGACCATGCACATAGACACAAGCTCGGACCATTCTTCTTCGCCAAACAATGCGCTTTGCTTCAAAATGACGGCCAGGTGGTCCGGAAGTTCCGTCGCCCCAAAGGGGGCGTGCCGTTCATACACGCCTTTCAAACCGGCCATGAGTTCAGCTCGCTTGAAACTTTCTTCTCCGAAAAGATGCACGCTTAGATAAAGGGAACACTTCGGCATCAGATCAAAGGTTTGCACGTAATACTCCTGCCACATCTCGAGGCCCATCCTCTTCATCTTCGCGAGGAAGTCTTGCAAATGTTTTGAGGCCTCCTCGGAAACCGGTCCAATCTGGTTGGCCGCCACCACGAGCGTGTCCCATGTCTGGTGGTCGGGATACTCCAGGCTGTGCCCGAGTTGCACGCATAACTCTCGCTTTAAAACATGTGCTTCCATTAAAGTCCCCTCTGCGGCTTTTCTGTTTTTCCCAACCCGCAGGTCCCTTTGCACTTGTCAGGGCTGCAAGAAGTGTTCTCGATACTCTCTTCCCTCTGGATCGGCGGTATCACAAAACGGTCCTCCGGGCCGGGGAGCGCGCTCAATTTGTAAATCTCCTGAGCCTGCGATTCTTCCAGCCCAGCCTCCTGTAAAACTTTCTTTACTTTTTCGGGTTCTATATCCCCCATCGTGAGCGAGCGCTGATAGACCCTCACGGCCAGAAGTTTCTTCATTGAATCACGGACCGGGGTGATGTTGCCGGCGCTTAAAAGGTTGGCCAGATACTTCATCGGCAAACGCGCCTTGTCGATGGACGCGAAAATCCCGTCCGTGTCATGTTCATAAATATCGCTTTCACTGCGGCCCATCACCGGCAACAGCGGCGGGACATAGTAGAGCATGGGGAACGTCCGGAATTCCGGGTGAAGCGGAAGGGCCATTTTCCACTCAACAACGAATTTCCAGACCGGCGATCTTTGCGCGGATTCGATCCAGCCGGGACTGATCCCGTTTTCCAAAGCTTTTTGAACGACTTTCGGATCGTTGGGGTCCAGAAGGACACTCCGTTGAGACTCCACCAGCCCTTCCTGGGGCGCTTTCATTGCTTCCACCATGCCCTGCGCGTCGTAAAGCAGGACTCCCATGTAGCGGATACGGCCCACGCAGGTATGAAAACACGCCGGGGCCTGCCCTGTCTCCACCCGGGGATAGCAGAGGATACATTTTTCAGATTTCCCGGTCTTCCAGTTGTAATAAATTTTCTTATACGGACAGGCGGTCACGCAGGCCCTCCACCCGCGGCATTTGTCCTGGTTGACCAGGACGATGCCGTCTTCCCCGCGCTTGTACAGAGCTCCCGAGGGACAGGCGGCCACGCACGAGGGATTGACGCAATGGTTGCAGATGCGGGGCAAATACATCATCGAGATACGCTCGACGTCAAAAAGCATTGCTTTTTCATCCGCCGTCAAGTCCTTGAAATTAGGGTCGTTTTCTGCGTAAACCGGAGAACCGGAAAGATCATCATCCCAATTAGGGCCGGCTTCGATGTCGATGGGTTCACCCGTGATCTGGGATATAGGGATGGCTGTCGGCTGGTCTTTGCCCTGCGGCGCGTCGAATAAGTCCTGATACTTGTATGTCCAGGGCTCGTAATAATCGTCGAGGCCGGGCTGGTTAGGGTTATAGAAAAGCTTGGGGAGGAAATCCACCTTGTCCTGCGACCGGAGTTTGAGCTCGCGGTTTTTATCCATCACCCAGCCGCCTTTAAAATTGAGCTGATCTTCCCATTGCGCGGGGAACCCCGTCCCGGGTTTTGTTTCCACGTTGTTCCACCACATGTACTCGGCACCGGCCCGGTCCGTCCAGATATTTTTGCAGGCGACACTGCAGGTGTGGCAGCCGATACATTTGTCTAGATGAAAGACCATCGAAATGTGCGCGCGGACATCCACAGGATTCTCCTTTTACCAGTTTACTTCTTCCAGCCTGCGGACCAGGACGAAGGTGTCACGGTTCACGCCTTGCGGCCCCCAGTAATTAAAAGCATAACTGAACTGCCCATATCCGCCGACCATAAAAAGGGGCTTGAGCCTCACCCGGGTCAAACTGTTGTGTCCTCCGGCCCTTCGGTTAGAACGCGAGGGCGATTTTGGAACGCCGACAGTACGCTCAACAGCGTGATAAATAAAACAAATATTCCTCGGGATCCTGGCCGAGACAACGGCACGGGTGACGACCACCCCATGATCATTGATCACCTCGACCCAGTCGTTATCCCGGATCCCTCCCCTGGCCGCGTCGGTATCGTTGAGCCATACCGGTTCAATCCCGCGGGAAAGTGTTTTCATGATCAGCGTATCGCCAAACGTTGAATGGATGTGCCATTTCCCGTGCGGCGTTAAATAGTTCAGGAGGAGCATCCCCGGTTTTTGTTCGGTCTCATCGAGGTCCTGGGTGACGCGCATGTCAAGTTTTGGCTTATACGTCGGCAGCTCTTCCCCGTAAGCGCGATAAGCCTCGTGGTCAATATAAAGGTGCTGCCGTCCGGTGAGGGTCCTCCAGGGGATCAATTCCTCGATGTTCTGACAATACGCCGAGTACGTGCGCCCGTTATTGACTATCCCCGTCCAGAACGGCGAGGTCAGGATCCGCCGCGGGTTTGAACAAAGGTCCTGGAAGTTATAGCGGACACCCCGGGTGTCCCGGGCCATATGCGCGAGGTCCAGTCCGGTCTTGTGCGACTCGGCTTCATAAGCGCGGCAGGCCATCTCACCGTTTGTCTCGGCGGCAAAAGCCAGGATCACCTCGCAGACCCACCGGTCCTGGTGAAGCGAGGGATAAACTTTTCCGCCCCATTTTTCGACCGGATTCCTGACCAGGTAATCATCATAAGCGTCCGCGACCGGATAGACGCAGCCGTGCGCGCCCAGCCCTTTATCGCGGAAATTCGGCCCGAGCGAAATGAATTTCTGATAAACATCCGGGTAAGAACGGTTGACGATGGTGATATTCGGCATCGTCTTGCCGGGGACAGGTTCACATTCGCCCTTGGCCCAGTCTTTAATAGAACGCTGCGCGATCTCGGCGGGAGTGTCGTGCATCAACGGCGTGACAACGATGTCCTGGACGGGTCCAGGGAAGTATTCTTTGGCGATGTCCGATGTCTTTTGGGCAATTTCTCTAAACGCCGCCCAGTCGCTTTTGGATTCCCAAGCAGGCGGCACGGCCGCCTGAAGCGGGTGGATGAAAGAATGCATGTCGGTGGAACTTAGATCATCTTTTTCATAAAAAGTGGCCGCGGGCAGAACGATGTCGGAATACAGCGCCGAAGAATCCATCCGGAAATTAAGGTCGACCACCAAGTCCATTTTCCCGACCGGCATTTTGTCATGCCAAACGACATCCTCTGTTTTGTTTTTCGCGTTTTCTTTGGCAATGGAATTATGGTGCGTGCCCAGATAATGCTTCAAGAAATACTCGTGCCCCTTGGCCGAGGACAAAAGCGCGTTCCCTCGCCAGATATACCAGACCCTGGGGAAACTCTCGGGGTTATCCGGGTCTTCCATCGCGAAGCGCAGATTTCGTTCTTTCAACTGCTTGACGACATATGCCTGGATGTCTTCGGGGGTTTTTGCGCCTTGAGTCTTGGCTTCTTCAATCAGCACAAAATTACTTTTGTTAAACTGGGGGAAGCAAGGCATCCATCCATTCCTGACCGCCAGGGCCTGCTTGTCAGCCGTGTGGCCGTGTGTCATCGGGTGGTCTGTGCTTGAGACGGGGCAGACCTGCTGGATGGCGTTGTCATAACGCCATTGGTCGGTGTTCATATAGTGAAACGACGGCGTGTTCTGTAAGCGGGGCGGGCCGCTCCAATCCGTGCCAAAAGCGATCGGCGCCCAGGAAGCGACTGGCACCAGTTTCTCCTGTCCCACATAATGGTTCCACCCGCCCCCGTTTTTCCCGACACAACCGCAAAAAATCAACGGCATGATCACCGCACGGTAGATCAAATTATTGTGATACCAATGGTTCACGCCGGCGCCAATAATGACGGAACACTTCCCCTCGCTTTTAGCGGCCGTTTCGGCCCATTGACGGGCAAAATTAACAACCAATTTTGCGTGGACCCCGGTGAACTTCTCCTGCCAGGCCGGTGTATACACACTGGTATCATCGTCGTAGTTTTTGGGCCAACCGGCGCCCTGGCCGTGGAACACCCCGTATTGGGCGAGCAACAATTCAAAAACGGTGGTGACCCAGACAGCGCCTTGGGCGGTCTCAATTTTTCTGGCCGGCACTTCACGCATGGAGGATTTATCATTTGTGCCTTCTGAAAAATCCGCGAATTCCACCTTCACTTTGCTCTCTTGAAAACTTCCCAGGCGCAGGGAAGGGTCAATCGGCTCATGGGTCTGCGCATCCTCAAGCTTCAGGTTCCATTGACCTTTTTCCTTCTGCCAGCGGTGGCCGACGGTGCCCATGGGCATTTTGAGCTCACCGTCCGTTGTGTTCTGGACAAAGAATTTCCATTCCGCGTTTTCGGCCTTGGCCGTTTTCGCCATATCCGAAGCGCGCAAGAGCTCTCCCGGCTTGTAATGGCCGTCGGGAAGGCCCTCCAGCTTCACCAGGAATGACGCGTCGGAAAATTGCTTCAAATATTCAAGGAAATACGGGATTTGTTGATCGATGTAATATTCTTTCAGGATCACATGTCCGACGGCCAGCCAGAACGCGGCATCTTGCCCCTGGTGCAAAGGGATCCATTCGTCCGCCGCCTTGGAAGTTTGGCTGAAGTCCGGAGAAAACACAACGACTTTGGTGCCGTGGTGGCGGGCCTCCACAAGGAAATGCGCGTCGGGTGTGCGCGTCATGAACACGTTGGAACCCACAACGGCAATCATTTTCGATTTATACCAGTCCGCGGATTCGGCCACATCCGTCTGCTCACCCCAGATCTCTGGAGATGCCGGAGGAAGGTCGCAATACCAGTCGTAGAAGGACAAAGAAACGCCGCCCATCAGCTGCATGAACCGCGCCCCTCCGGCGTAGCTGATCATCGACATGGCCGGGATCGGAGAAAATCCGGCCAAACGGTCCGGCCCGTAACGGCGGACGGTATAAATATTGGCAACGGCCATGATTTCAAGGACATCCTCCCAGGACACACGGCGGAACCCGCCTTTTCCCCGCGCCTCGTGATATTGCTTGCGCGATTCAGGATCTTCGACAATGGACTCCCAAGCCGCTATCAAATCATCCGGATGCTTTTTCTTGGCCTGCCTCCACAGATCAAAAAGTACGCCGCGGACCAAGGGATATTTCACCCGCAAGGGACTGTAAATATACCAGGAATAAGAAATACCCCGCTGACATCCGCGAGGCTCATAAGGCGGGATCGTTTTATCAAACCGTGGATAGTCGAGCGCCTGCGTCTCCCAGGTTACAATGCCTTGTTTGACATGGATATTCCAGCTGCATGAACCCGTGCAATTAACCCCGTGAGTGCTGCGGACGACCTTGTCGTATGCCCAACGGTTCCGATAAAAATCTTCCCAGGACCTTTCCTGGGGTGAGAATATGTCTTTAATCCAACCCATGGGTTTTTACCTCTTTAAATTTTTCAGAAGAAGATTCTTGCGCGTCGGGCCTTTTCTTCCTTGATTTAAATTCCACAATAAAACGAGGGATGCCCCCAGGCAGCCCAAAGCCAATCCACTCACCTTTTGCAGCGTCAGGACAAATCTCGCGTCCACTTTCCCGGGGTGCGTTAAATATTCGGATAAATGCAGCGCTTCTTCCTTCGTAATTTTATGTTTTTCATAAATGGGGCGCATAATCTTGTAACTTGAATTTTCAATAGCCGACTGAAGCACAACGCCCGAAGCGCGATCTTTAATAAGAGCAAGATCCGGCCCCAGATTCCCCCCTTCATTGACGAAATGATGACAGCTAATGCAAGCTGGACCGCCGTTAAGAAGCATTTTTTGACCTCTAAACAATTCTTGCCCCGTTTCAAACGATGGGGGAGTCAGCCCTTCATGCGATTTACGCTCATTTTCTTCTTCATACTTGGCAATGCGTTGGGAAACATTCAGGTCCTTTAAAAACTCGACCATTTGCTCCAGAGCCTCATCGGATATGGGCCCAACATTCTCTTCCATGGCCTTGATGGCCATTTTTAAGTCCTCTCTCTTCCACTTTGTGGAGTCCATCAAATCCGGGCCGACAAGTTCGCCTCCTCCAACCGTATGGCATGTTGCGCAATTGGAAAAAAAATACTCCGCCGGTTTATCCGGCGCCTCAGCGTCTTGGCCCCAAGAAAACGACGCCAGCCCTAGAAAGACACAGAATGCCGCTTCGGCGGACATCCACGGCTTAAAAAGCCGTTGTATGCTGCGGATAAAAAGAAGGACACTCCCCCATATAGCTGTTCTCATAACAATAGACCGCTCAGGGCTTAATGTTTCTTTTCCGCTGGGTGCTCTCCATAAGCTGTTTCAATGTCTTGGATCGCATTTCTTTGACCATCCCATCCTTCATTCTGGACCATGCGGCATGCAGGGAACACGGGTTATGGCCACCGCATTGCGGCATCCCCATGATACATTGCCTAAACGTATCTTCGCCATCAATGGTCTCAATGATATCCAATAAAGTGATCTTCGCCGGGCTCCGCTTCAACTTGTACCCTCCCCCGGGGCCAGGCACAGCTTCAAGATATTGATGCTCAACCAATAACTGCAAAGCCTTTCTTGACGAATGTATGGGGACCCGTGCCTGCCGGCACAAATCTACAGCAAGAAATTTCTGGTCGGGTGTATTCAGCGGGATTCGTGTTAAAACCCGAAGAGCGTATTCACAGCCTTTTGAATAAATTTTGACCATAAATATACTTGGGTTATGTGCTGTCAATATTAATTGTAGATAATTTTATCTACAATTAATGAAATGCGCAAGCATTAATTATAATTTAAACAGCAAAAATTACTGGCGCTCAACATCACATGCCGCAAACATGGCGGACAACCGATCCGTAACGTATTTATGCCGCCATTTTCTTGCCGTAGATATAGACCGGGATGTCTTTATGCAGGACGTGGCGTAAATACGACCTGCGGCCGGTGAACAAAAGCTGGAACCCCTGCCGGGCGAAAAACCGCCCCGTCCTCCCGGACATCGTGGCCAGGCACAGGCCTTTAACGTTCTCTTGGCGCAGGTACGAGCAATACGCTTCCAGCAACCGGGTGCCGGTCCCGGAGCCGCGGTATGCCGCGTCGATATTCAGATGCATCACGGCCGGATAATCCCGGTATTGGTCCGGCATCGCGAGCTCACCTTTAAAGAAGCTGATCAAAAAATGCGTCAGGAAAACCAGGTTCTTCTTTTTGCAAAAGACCCCTGTTCTTAGCGCCTGAATGAACAAGGAAAAGGCAATACGCCGGTGAAAAATCGCGTTGACCCGTCGGGCATCTTTGGCTCCAGTGAGATACCCCACCACCCGGCCATCGGCCACGGCCACAAAGCAAGATTCCGGTTCATAATCGGTAAAATATCCGTTGATCGCCTGCGCGAAAACTTCATCGCCGTCAAAAAAAACGCTGCATGGCTCGCCCATCAAGGCCGTCGCGCACGTCAGCCGGTGCACCGCATCCCGATCCTGCGGCTGGTATTTGCGGATAACGACATTAATTTGTCGCGGCGGCATAATGCCTTGCAAACTTGTTGGATATAAGTGTCATACGAATAGCGTTCAATCAAAAGACAGCCCCGGTGGCTGTCTTTTGATTGAAAGGAACAATGGTCCCAAAAACGTCTATTTTTTATTACACGCTGGACAGGTGACAATTAAAAGGTCTGTTGGCCGATTGGGCGTATTATACCCCGTCGACACAAGAATTCGAGAAAGATTTCACAAAATACGTGCCGGCGCTATCTCTTACATCGGCCAGTCGCGCAAGATGCGCTCCGTCTCTTCGGCGTGGCCGCTTTCCTGGCGGACCATATCCTCGAGCTGGACGGTCAACCCTTTGTCCTTGAACTCTTCAGCGTCCCTCGCGCGCTGGGTATAATTCTTGACCGCCTGCTGTTCCGCCTCCAGGACCGCCTCCAGCATCTCCCGGTTGGTCTTTACGGCTTTCACGGGAGCGGGGCGGGTCGTCGGCTCTCCCCCGAGGGCGACGATCTTGTTCGCCAGGAACTGGGCGTGCAACTGCTCATCAGCCACTTCTGTCTGAAAAAACTGGGACAATTATGGGCGATAAGGCCCGGTCGCGCGGGCCGCGTAAGTGATATATTGCACGATAGCGCTATACTCGCCAGCCAAATCTTCATTGAGACGTTTGATCAGCGTTTGCTTATCCATCATGATCTCCTGCCATCCGGGGACATCTTTCGTATCCCCCCGCTTTTGCCATTAAGGGGACCATCACATCCCCGAATAAACGGCCGTTAGAGCAAAAACCTTCGGTTTGACCAGCCGCTCAAAATCGCGGTACTTCATCTTGATCAATTCACGGTGGTTGCCGGCGTTAAAGGCGATCTCCTCGTCTTCGCTGAGCTTCCTGGCGGCATAGACCGGGATATGGTAAAGATTGCCGAACGGCGGCATCGCGCCGATCTCGCAGTCCGGGAAGATATCTTTAAATTCATCTTCCGTAGCCAGTTCTACAGCTTCAGCGCCGATCAGTTCTTTGAGGAGAAGCAAATCGATCTTGTCGGAGGCGGGGAGTACCACCATCGCCATCCTGCCGTCTTCGCCGTCCACGTTGACAATGACCGTCTTGGCGATTTCCTTGCCGGAGATATGCGCGGATTGCGCAACCCCCTGTGCCGTGAACGCCGCCGAATGGCTGATCACCACGTACTTGATCCTGTTGTCATCCAGATACTTTCTTAATTTGGCTATGGGCATGGGAATCTCCTTTCCTTCTCCCGTCCGCGCTCTGGGACGGCCCCGCCAAAAGGCGGAACCTCTTTAAGAGCGCTTTGACTCATTTAATATCGACTTTGATCTGTTTGGGCTTTGCTCCTTCTTTCTTGGGGAGAGTGATCTCCAGGACGCCGTCCTTATAACTCGCGTTGACTTTTGAGGCATCAACGCTGGATGGCAGACTAAAGGACCGATGAAAAGCGCCATAATAGCGCTCGGAACGGATGAAATCCTTTTCCTTGATCTCCTTCTCCTCTTTTTTCTCCCCTCTGATGGTCAGGACATCATTTTCGACATTGACTTCAATTTCATCTTTTTTCATCCCCGGCACATCGGCCTTGACGCGGATTTGATCTTTCTCGTCAACAATGTCCACTTCGGGCAACCATAAGGTCCCGCCGTTTCCCGCCTTCAAGTGACGATGCGGAGTAACATTGAACAGACGGTTCATTTCTCGCTGGACATCTTCCATATCCGCGAACAGGTCCAGTCCGGTTTCCTTTGCTTTCCATGGGACGATTTTCATGGTGCGCCTCCTCTCTATTCTACTTACCCGAAATCATTTCCTGCTCCACGATTCTTTCGGCCTCGAACCAGTCCTGCCAATCGCACCCTTGTTGACAACCCCTTTTCTCATAAAGCTCATACGCCTTTTTCTCCACCCTCTGGGCGTAAATCTGGTTACTCGCAGACCTTTCGGCCGCCGGTTTTGGGCCCCCTTTAATCAACGTCCCGATTCTGCTGGCTGTCACTTTCATGTTATCCTCCTTTTTAACTGGATGATGGGTGGGATTTTCCCCGTCACTACCGAACCTTTTTGAGACTTTTCGCCTGACAATTCTTCAGATAAGCAAAATCCTGGATGTTTTGTCTTAGCGAGAATATCCTCTCTTTGTGCGCGTTCTTTCTTGTGGGTTTTGATCGCATCGGCGGTGCTCTAACCTCCTTTCAAATTAAAAGTCTGTGAAAAAGCGGGATTAACTCGTCCGCGATTTCGTCTTTCCATATAAAGGCCTCGACTTCTTCGCTGAGAAATTCCCGGCACCTGTTTTCTTTGAATAACGACATCGTCAGAATATGGCATGACGGCGCATATTGCTTGATTTGCCGTAATGCCTCCATCCCGCCCATCCGGGGCAGGTGGATGTCGACCAAGGCTATCTCGGGCTTGTTCTTCCTGGCCGCGACAACACCCTGCTCTGCCGTTGCCGCCTCAGCGATCTCGATGCCCTTAAACTGCCTTTCAATAAAAGACCGCAACGTCTTTCTGAATTCTTTATGATCGTCCACGATAAGAATTTTATTGGCTCTCATGGCTTTTTATCAGGGTCTCCTCCCCTATCCCTGATTATCTTTTATCAAATCCTGGGGAAATAAGATATAGGCTCTGATACGCCTGAAATTAGGTAGAACTACCTACGCTACTGTGTGGGCCTGGAATAACGAAGGGATAAAACGACCTACTGGTTCGACAGGCTCACCACCAGCCCTGAGCAAGGCCAAAGGCCGCGTCGAAGGGCTAGGTCAGGTCTTTGGCGATGGCGTACTTCACGAGGGAAGCCGTATCTTTAACTCCGAGCTTGTCGGTGAGGTTGGCCCGATGGTGCTCAACGGTGCGCACGCTGATGTTCAGTTTCGCGGCAATCTTTTTGTTGGCCATGCCTTTGGCGATCATGGCAAGGATCTGCCGTTCCCGGCCGGTCAATATCCCCAAAGAAGGCATTTCTCCCTCATCGAGAGAACGGATCTCCCTGTCTACCAAAACTTTGGTAACGGAGGAAGAGACGTATCTTTTTCCTTTTAATATAGTCCTTATCGCCAGGATCAGCTGTTCCGGCGCGTCGTCTTTGACCATGTAACCGAGGGCGCCGGTGGACATCATCTCATGGAAATGATAATAGTCTTTCATCATCGACAGGATGAGGATCTTGACGCGGGGATATCTTTGACGGATTTCCCTGATCGCGGCAAGGCCGTCCATCTTCGGCATGGAAATATCGACAATACAAAGATCGCATTTCTGGACCGATAAAAGTTCCAGCAGCTGCTCGCCGTCCCCGGCCTCGCCGACGACGGTCAAGGCGGGGTCTTGATGGAGCAACTCTTTTATGCCCACCCTGACAAGCGGGTGATCGTCCGCGATGATGATCTTATTTTTCGGCACTCCGCTTCTCCTTGACCGGCACGGCTAAATGGATCCGGGTTCCGGCGCCCGCGGATGACCTGATTTGCAGATTGCCTCCGGCCAGATGGGCGCGTTCTCTCATCAACGAAAGCCCCAGCCCTTTGCGCGTCTTCCCCGATTCTTTCCAATTAAACCCCTTCCCGTCATCTTTGACGGTCAGATAGACCTTCCCATTTTTATAACGAATATGGACGGTCACGTTCCGGGCCTGGGCGTGTTTGATAATATTGGTGAGCGCCTCCTGGACGATGCGGTAAAAAATAATATCGGTGGCTTCGAAATCGACGTTCTTCAAATTCCGGTGGATGAATTTAACCGAAAGCCGTCCGTCCGGACAAACTTCCCGGGCCAGATCCTGGATGGCCCTCGTCAAGCCGGTATATTTTAAATGCGGCGGCGCCAATTCATGGGAGAGATCCCTTGCCTTCTCGACGATGTCGTTTATCCTGGTCTTTAGCCCGCCGCAGAGCTCTTTAAGTTCTGGGTATTTTTCCGTCAAATCCATAGTATGGTTGACCAGAAAAAGCTTCAACGCGATCAGCATCTGGCCGAAATCGTCATGGATCGTCTGGGAGATCCGGTTACGCTCGTCTTCCTGGGCCAGGATAATGCGCCGGGGCAGCTCCCTGACCGCCTCTTCCATTTTCTTTTTTGCGGTGATCTCATAACGGATCACCATATACTGGGACGGTTTCCCCCGAGCATCTAAAAGCGGGATAATGGTCGTGTCCACCCAGTAGAGCGACCCATCCTTGGCCCGGTTGCGGATCTCCCCTCGCCAGACAGAACCGCCGGCGATCGTCTCCCAGAGATCATGGAAGAATTCTTTCGGGTGGTAGCCGGAGTTGACGATGCGGTGGTCCTGGCCGAGCAATTCTTCCCGCGAATATTTTGAGATCCGGCAGAATTGATCGTTGGCAAAGATGATCTTGCCCTTGGCATCCGTCATGGCGAGGATGGCGGTTTCATCCAGGGCGTGGCGCAGATCGGAGAATTGGACCGACTGGAGAGGGTCTTTGACTTGTTCCTGGGCAGGAAGGCTCATATCAGATGTCCCATTTTTCGATAAGGAAATATATTATACCATACCATTTTATATCTTCGGCCAGTTGCCGCCCAGGGATTTGATCAAATGGACCGTGGAGGTCAGGACCGCGGACTGGATCTGGATCGCGTCACGCTGGGCCTCAAGGCGCGAGCGTTCCGCGTCGATCACCTCCAGAAACGTGACCAGGCCTTCTTTATAACGGTGGATGGAAATTTCCGCGGCCTGGGTGGCGGAACGGAGCAGTTCCTCCTGCGCGGCGTATTGTTCGTGGCGCATGCGGATATCGGCCAGCGCGTTCTCCACTTCGCTGAAAGCGACCAGGACCCGTTTTTTGTATTCGGCCAGGGTCTTATCAAAGGTCACTTGCTGCGCGAATTCTTCGGCCTTGAGCCTGCCGCCGTTAAAAATCGGCATGCTCACCGACGGACCGGCGGACCAAACGCGGCTTTCCCAGTCCAAAAGATTTCCCCCGTCGATGCTCGCGTATCCCGCGCTGCCCGTCAACGTGATCGAGGGGAAATACGCGGCCTTGGCAATCCCTAAACGCTCGCTCGCGGCGGCGATCAACCGCTCCGCTTCTAGAATATCCGGACGGTTCTCCAGGACCTGCGACGGGATGCCGGCCGGAATCTGCGGCACCGCCGTTTTTAAAGGAACGACCGGCAGCGTAAATTCGCTGGCCCGCTGGCCGCAGAGAACCGCGAGGGCATTGACCAGATTTTCCCGGCGCCGGCGCGCGTCCACCCAATCGGCCTGCGCCTGCGATAATTGTGTTTGTGCCTGATGATAGGTCAGCTCGCTGTTGATCCCGTGCTCTAAGCGGAGCTTGAGCATATCCACGGCCTTTTGCCGCAAATCAACGGCACCGGTTAAAGCCTCGATCTCCGCATCGACGGCGCCGATGGCGAAATAGTTTTGCGCCACGTCCGCGGTCAATGTCAAAAATACCGTGCCATATGCGGCGGCCTCGGCCTGCGCCTCGGCGCGTCCGGCCGCGAACGCCCGGCGCACCCGGCCCCAGATATCGACTTCATAACTTAAATCCACGGGGATCTTATAAGAATTAGTGATCCGGCTGGGCTGGGAAAATGTCGAGGCGTTCCCCGAAGAACGCGAACGTTCCAGGGAGGGATTAAGTTCCACCTCCGGCCAAAAATCGGCGCGTTCCACCCGCGCCAGCGCGCGCGCCTTGTCGACGTTGGCCATGGCAATCACTAAGTCCTGATTATTTTTCTGCGCCAAGTCCTCCAGATGATCGAGCGTTTCATCGCTGAACAGCGTCCACCATTTCTCCGGCATGACGAAATCGGAAACCGATTCCGTCGGATTTTTCCAGGACGCATCGGAAACAGCCGATGGTTTCTGGTAATTGGTCCCCGTGACGCACCCGCTTAGAAACGCCGTGACCAGAACAAAAGCGATCACATGAGTGACCGCTTTCAACGGGAGCGGATTTTTGGAACGGCCTTGCGTCAATTTGCTGAAGAACACGTAAACAACCGGAATCACAAATAACGTCAAAAATGTACTGGTTGTCATTCCGAAAACAGCGACGACACCCAGCGGCCGGCGGGCCTCGCCGCTGGCGCCGAAGCCGATGGTGATCGGCAGGATGCCGATCACCGTGGCGACCGCGGTCATCAAAATAGGGCGCAGACGAACAAGCCCGGCCGCATGCATCGCCTCTTTGGCGGACTTACCTTCCTCCATCCTTTGATTGGCAAAAGCGACGAGCAAAATGGCGTTCTTGGTGACAATTCCGAACAGCAGGATCATCCCGATCTGACTGTAGAGATTAAGGCTCATCCCCTGAATGACGCCGAACCAGCCGAGCGCGCTGATCAAACTCATCAGCCACAGCCCGCCGAACGCGCCGAAGGCCGCCAGCGGAATGGTGAGCATGACCGTCAAGGGATGGATCAAACTTTCAAATTGCGCGGCCAGGACCATATAGATCACGATCGCCGCCAGGATCATGACAAAATAGATCTGACTGCTGGACTCGATGAGATCACGCGCGTCTCCGGTCCACTCATAGCGGAACCCGTCGGGAAAATCTTCTTTCATGACCGCCGTGACTTTTTCCATCACTGTCCCCAAGGGGATGCCGATGGGTGTGCCTTCGATGGTGGCCGAGCGCCAGCGGTTGTAATGGTTAATGGCGCTGGGGCCGGCCCCGGTCTCATAATTGATCACATTGTTCAACTGAATGAGCTCGCCGCGGGTGTTGCGGATATAGATCTTTTCCAGATCGGATGGCGTCAGCCGCGACGCGCGCTCCAGCTGGACGATCACGTCGTATTCTTTGCCTTTGACCTTGACCTTGGAGAGATCCACCCCGCCGAAAAGGATCTGCATGGTGCGGGAAATATCGTCGACATTAACACCGACGGCGGAGGCGCGGTCGCGGTTGATATTGACCCGCAGTTCGGGCTTGTTCAATTCAAAAGTGGTGCGCACGTTCATCAGGGCACCGGAAGCGCGTAACTTGTTCGTCAGTTCCTCGGCATACTTGTTTAACGCCAGCAAGTCCTGGCTTTGCACGACCAGCTGGAACGGCTGGGAAAATCCCCGGCCGATCGATTTCGGGACGATCGGGATGACAAACGCGCCTTCCACGTTGTTAAAGAATTGCGCGCCCAACCCCGTCGGCCCGCCGATAATGTCACGCAAATGGCGTTTGCGATCATCTTTTAACCGCAAGAACGCCAATCCCTGCGAAGTCTGGCCCGGGCTGCCGCGCGCCAAAGCGACCGCGGAAAAATATCCTTCCACCTCCGGGACCTTGGCGATGATCGCCTCCATCTTACGGATCATGCGGTCCGTGTATTCGCTCGTGGAACCCTCCGGCGCCAGGGCAAAGCATAACAGACGCCCCTTGTCTTCATCCGGCATAAATTCCTTCTGCAAACGCGTATAAAAAAAGACGCTCAGGACCAGTGTCATCAAGGCGATGACCATGACCACCGCCGAATGGTCCAGCGACCATTTCAAGGCACGGCCGTAACGCGCCGTTGTCCGCGAGAGAAAACGCTCGAAATGTCCCAGCAATCCCCCCTTGGCATGGCCGACGGGTTTTAAGATCCGCGAGGAGATCATGGGGCTTAAGGTAAGGGCGACGAAGGCGGAGATCACCACCGACATCGAAAGCGCGACGGCAAATTCAATGAACAAGCGCCCCGTCACGCTCGTCTGAAACGCCAGGGGCAAAAAGACCGCCACCAGCGCGACGGTCGTCGCGATAACGACAAAACCGATCTCTTTCATCCCTTTGATAGCGGCGTCCAGCGGTTTCATCCCTTCTTCGATATGGCGGTAAATATTCTCCAGGACAATGATGGAATCGTCCACCACCAGGCCGATGGCCAGAACGAACGCCAGCATGCTGACGATATTGACCGAATAGCCCATGACGTAA
>JACRHP010000011.1 GCA_016212005.1 Candidatus Omnitrophota bacterium
CTTATAAATAGCCTCGGAAAGAATGTTGATCCGCGTCCAGTAATCTTTCCCCGTAAAGTCACTGGAAACAATGACCACGTCAATATCACTTCCTTCTTGCTGAGTGCCTCGAGCCCATGAGCCGAATAAAATCAAGCGCTCAACATGAACATTGCTGTGTTCAAGCAGTTCACTTAAACGCTTCAAAATATTTAAAACGTCTTTCTTACCCATTTTTCTAATTATCCTGTGGTCCAACCAAAGACTTTATGCGCGCCTTTTCTATCCTTTGTTCGTTTCTGGGTTTATCGGCCTTGTCCGTCTCCACGGCATTGATCTTGTTCACCACGTCCATCCCGGCGGTCACTTCCCCGAAGATGGTGTAGCGTCCGTCAAGCCCGGGGTTTTCCTTGACCGTGATAAAAAACTGGCTTTTGTTGGTATCCGGCCCGGAATTGGCCATGGCGAGGATGCCCGGCTTGTCGAATTTCATCTTGTCGATCGTCTCATTGGCGAACGGTTTGTCGCCCCAGATCGACTCGCCGCCGGTGCCGGTCCCGGTGGGGTCGCCGCCCTGGATCATAAAATCCTTGATGACCCGGTGGAAAATCAGGCCGTTGTAATAACCTTTCTCGACGAGCCCGATGAAATTCTCGCAGGCCAGAGGTGCCACGTCCGGATAGAGTTTCAACCCGATGTTGCCCTGGTTTGTTTCCAAAACAATATCGGATTTTTGCTTGAGCGCCTCTTTCTTGATGGTGTCTTCTTTCTCCTTGAGAAAATCACGGAAATTCGCGCGCTTGAAAAGCCCGTCGAGGTATTCCTGGGCCTGTTTGTGCTTTTTGCTTTTGGTGAGCGTTTCGCGGTAATATTGCTGCTTGGCCTCGGTGTATTCCTTCAGGTCCGCCTTGCGGCTGTAGAGAAGCCGGAACACCGCGTCGCCGTAGAACTGTTTGGCAACGATAAAATCGCCTTCTTTGCCGTCCAGGATGCGGTACGCGTCTTCCTTGGGGATTTTCCACAAGTCGATCAAGGCCTCCAGCGACATAATGTTGATCCACGAGGCGCCTTTTTGTCCCAGCGGTTTCTTTTCCAGCCAGGTGTCGAACCAGAGCTTCGGGTCCTTCTGACATTTGGCGGCGAACTCTCCGGCGGCTTTGGGGTCGTTCTCAAACAGGATATATTCGCTTTCGAAGGAATTGTACTGGTTGAGAAACTTTTCCTTCATCTCCTCTTCGGTAACGCTGACCTCGGGGTCGAGCTGGAGCTTCAAGAGCTTGTTGACCCGCAACAGGTCCCGGATGCGCCGTTCGAAGGTGTCCGGACTTTCCCCGAAATTCTGCACGACCCACAGCGCGTATTCCTTGCTGCCGTACCCGACGTTCTTCTCGGAAAGCAGGCGCTTTAATTCCTCCGTGAGCTCTTCGCGTGAAACCGCGACCCCCAGCTGGTCGGCTTCCCTGATAAAAACCAGGTTCTGCCAGGCCTCCTGGTGCCGGTCCTCGTCGCTGCGTTCCCCCTGGTTGCCGGAGCGGGTGAAAAGCGACGCTGTTTTAAAATAATACAGGAAATCCTCGCCCTTGACCGGAGCGCCGAAGGCCTCGCCGACGACGTCGGTCTGGCCGATCGACTGGGGGTCGTAAGCGCCGGCGGGAACGGCCGAACAGAACAAGCTCAAGAAGAGAACAATACATGTTAAATCCGAAGCACGAAATCCGAAATTCGAAACAAGCACAAAATTCAAAACATTAAAAAATCCCAAACCATTTAACTGTTTTGAGATTTTGAATTTAAAATTTTGAATTTGTTTCGTATTTCGTATTTCGAATTTCGCGCTTAACATTGCTGACACTTGTTTATTGGCCTTGCTTTTTAATCGTAAATTTTACAGATTCCGCCGTCAGTTTCCCTTGAAAAACATCCAGCCCCAGCTCGCGGCCGAACACGTTCTGATAGACGGCGGTGAGCGTATACACGCCCGGATCGTTCATCTCAAAGTTCCCCCGCAAATTGCGCGGGTACTCGGATTTGACTTCCTTGCCCGGTTCCAGCAGCTCGAAATAATCGCTTTTGGGGTAACCCGTCTCGCCGGGGAACTTGAACTCGAGTTTTCCGCCTGAGGCAGATCCCGCGCCCGGGGATGAAGTCACGGCCAGGGAAACTTCCCTGGCGTTTTTGGGCGCCGTGTCGGAATTGACAAAAAAACGCTTGTTGACGTAAACAGATTTCTTCCCGTTATTTCTGAGGATAAACGTGGCGTTGACAGCTTCTTCGGGAGCGTATTCGGTCTTGTCCAGCGAAGCGGTAAAGACCAGATCGTTTGAGGCCGCCGCCAACGGGGAAGGAATGACACATATTACGATGCCTATCCACGTCAGGAGCGTGGCGAGACGAAAATAGTGATGCATGTTTCGTGCTGCATTAA
The DNA here is from genome assembly GCA_016212005.1 of Candidatus Omnitrophota bacterium. Lineage (GTDB taxonomy): Bacteria > Omnitrophota > Gorgyraeia > Zapsychrales > Zapsychraceae > UBA10015. Next base: position 2,405 of record JACRHP010000011.1, read on the forward strand.
ACATCATCAAAAAACTTTCTGGAACTTAAAGCACGAAGCGCGAAATACGGAACAAATTCAAATATAAAAATCCAAATCTTAAAACCGTTTTGTGTTATTGGGATTTCTGACTTAGATATTGTTTCGGATTTCGTGCTTCGTGCTTCGGGTTTTAATATTTATTTCTCCGCGGGAGCGGGAGCGGCCACAGGGGCCGCTTCCCGGGAACCTGTGCTGACGAAATTGAAATCTTTGGTATTATTTTTCAGGTCGCGCTTGCTCAAGACCCCGCGCATGACGTTGTCCGGGCCGATGTCCCCGCGCCAGAACGCCACACCGTTTTTCTCGGAGGTCTGCATGGTCTCCCAGGTCAGCGTTTCATTGTCTTCCAGGATCCTCGCGCTGAAATTGGTCGTGCCGTAGCCGGCCTTCTCCAGATTCGCGGAAGAAACCTTGCCGTCGGAAAAAAGGAGCGTGTCCTTCTCGGATTTGGCTTTGGCAACACCCATCGGCTTTAACTCGATGGTCCATTCGGTGTTGTTGAGGCCTGCTTTTTTCGCGGCCAACACGTCCGCTGTCGCGGCCGCCGGCGCCGTAACGGTCACGGTGGTCTCGGCCGTCAGGGCTTCCTGGGCCATGACATATCCGGATGCGATAAACAATGCGATAACTCCTGCCCCTACTCCTGCTCCTACGGACAACATCAATACCCTCTTCATTTCCTGCCTCCTTCTTTTTGTATTAAAACGTTAAAAACTACCCGATGGTTCGCCTTTATCTTTTTACGGTTACATAGGGTCCTTCCCTTCATACGTTTCCCAGGTCAAGAGATACTTCTTTGCCCAGTCCACGTCCGGGTCACCGCCTTTGGCCAGACTCAAAAACCGTCGGAAGTGTTCCATGGCTTTTTTGCGGTTAACGCGGTATTCGGCATAGATATATCCTATATTAAAATGGGCGTAAGCGTCGTTGGGGTTGATCTCAACTCCTTTGACGAATTCCGAGAGCGCCCGGTCGTATTCCTTGTGCTTGGTATAGAACACCCCTAAATTATAATGCATTTCAGCCGTCTGTTTCAAGAGCACCTGGTTCTGGCGGGACACCTCGACGAACTTGCCGGGCATCTCCCGGATCTTCTGCTCCAGGGCCTTGTTCTTCTCTGCCGCGTCGGCGTATTGCTGCTGCGATTCGCCGGCCTGCGTCTTCAATTGCTCATTGGCGACGGCAAGCTTGTCCCGTTGACCGGCGACTTTGGCAAGCTCTTTCTTGATAGTGTTGACGGCCGTCTCGTTTTTTTTACTCTCCTCTTTCGCGTCGGCCTTTTCTATCTTCAGACTCTTTTGAAGCTCGGTGATCTGGGCGTTGAGGTCCTTGACCGCGGTATTATTCTGGACCCTTTCATAGGCCAGTTTCATTTCTTCCAGCTCAAGGGCGATCCGCGCCCGCGCTTCGTGCAACTCCCCTATTTTCGACTGTAAAACCTTGTTCTTCACTTCCAGTTCCTGCTTGGATTTTTCAATGGTGCCCACGGACGATTTGACCCTGGCCAATTCATCCTGCAGTTCGGCCGATTTGCCGCGTTCCCCCAAAAGCGTCTTCGTCTGGGTCAGGATGTTTGCCCGGTCCGCCTTGACCGCCTCCAGCTCTTTGAGCAGGTCATCATATTTCTCCATGGTCTCACGGCATTGCCGGTCAACGTCGCCCTTGGGACAATTGGGGACAGCCGCAGGTGCGGGCTTTTTGATCTTCGCCACCCTCTCCTGATCATTGCGCAAAATCCTCTGGAATTTGTTGGCGCTGCTGGCGAAATAGACGATCCCGAAACCTTCGGCCAAAATCAAAACACCAATGACGGCCACCAGCACCCTGGTTTTATTCATGATGCTCTCCTGTGTTTAAAGAAGGGTATCCCGCGGGTTGCGTGTTGAACCCTAAATAATCACGGTAAGGTTTGATCTTGTCCTCCGGCGCGACATGTCCCGGAGCAATATCCGTTTCCTCGTTCAGGGGTTTATATTCATGGTATTCCTGGGCGGGGCCGGGGGCGCCGCCGAATTCCCTGTCGTCGCCCGTCGTCAAACTATCGCCGCTGACGACATGGGGGGTCATCAGGACCAGCAGTTCGGTCCGCTCGGAATCACTTGTCCCCATCTGGAACATCATCCCCAGGATCGGGATCTTGCTTAAAAACGGGATCCCCTGGGAACTGGAAGTTTTTTCTTCCCGGCGCAGGCCTCCGATAACGATCGTGGATCCGTCTTTGACCAGGACGGTCGTCTCCGCCGTGGAGGTATCGATGATGGGGATCGTGTTGCCCGAAGGCGTTGTCAAAGAAGAAACCACGCTGGAGACCTCGGGCTTGACCTTCATAGTCACGAAACCGTCATCATTGATGGTGGGGGTCACCATCAGCTGGATACCGACGTCCACAAAGGTGACTTCCTCGGAAACCGTGCTGGAAGACTGGCCGGTCGTTGTGGTCGTGGTCACGTAGGCCTGGCGTTCGCCAACGTGGATCTTGGCTTCCTGGTTGTTGGTGACCGCTATTTTAGGGTTCGAGAGGATCTGGGTCTTCCCCAATGTCTGCAGATATTTGATCAACACGTCGATATCGCTCCTGCTATTGACGATGCCCAGATGCATCTTCTCTCCGGGGATGACCTTTGCGCTCGAGGAAACGCTCGAAGTATTGCCGCTGAAAGGGATGGCTCCGACGTCGTTCCCCTGGGCCAGCCGGAAATCGTTGCGGGACATCCAGGATTCCGTGGAAGCTTGCAGGACACTGAAAGGACTTGTGCCGACATACCCGAGGCCGTCATGCGCCTGGACGGTGTCCAGGATCCCTTCCCATTCGATCCCCGTGGCCAGCTCATTGGTCAATTTTACCTTGATGATCTGGGTATCGATCAGGATCTCCTTGGTTTTTGTATCCAAAGCTTCAACCAGGCGCTGTATGTCCACCATCCGGTCAGGCAGGGCTTGAATGATGAGTTGATTGGAGCGGTCGTCCGCCTTGATAGATCCCACCTTCTTGGCGTCCAGCTGGGTCTTGAGCTGCTCTTCCATGTCCTTGGCCTTGGCGTATTTCAGGTTAAAGACCTGGATGGTATTTCTTTGTTCCAGCGTCCCCAGCGCCTGCTCGATATTCGCGATATTATCCGGAGTGTCCATGATAAGGACGGTCCCTGAATCCGGCTCCACCAGGACCCGGCCGATTTCGCTTTTTAACGCGTCCAGCATGCTGAACGTCTGGTCGGGGATCGCGTACTGCAGGCGGAACACCTTGACCTGGCGGAGGTCTGAAAATCTTCTGCCGTAAATCGCCTTATACTCCTCTTCGGTCATAACATTATATATATCACCCTGCTTGATGAACGCCAGGTCATTGGAGCGCAACATAATATCGAAGATGTCCTTGATGCGGACATTTTCGACCATCAAGGTGATCCGGCCGGCGACGTTCTTGGTCGTGATAATGTTCAACCCGGCCTTCACCGCCAAAAATTTCATGGCGTCCGTCACGTCGATATTGCGAAGGTCCAGTGAAAGGTTCCCCTCCATCCCTTCCGGCAAAGAAGCGGCTTCTCCTTCGGAACCGGGCCGCGAGATATCCTCCAGCAATGTAACCGCTTCCTCCGGCTGGACGGCCGGCTCTTCCCCCGCCTGTTCTTGCGTCCGGGATTCTTCTTCCGGCGGGACAACCTCCACCAGCGCCTGCTTGACGATCTCTCCCGTGAATTCTTCCTGTCCGTAAGAGGCGGTGTTCCCCGAAAAGAGAACGCAAACGCTCACGAACACGGACAAACTCATTATGGAGAAATTCTTTTTCATCGCAGGTCAACCTCTTCTCCGCTATAACTTAAAACCACCTTGTCTTTCAAGATCGCCTGGACCTTGACGTCTCCCACCATCTGGCCGGTCTTGACGAAAAAAGTCTTGGTCGTCTTGGTATCTTCGATGATGGCGTCCGGGTTGCTCGACCAGGAAATTCCCACCAGCTTTAAATTCTGCGTCGCTTCCAGGACCTTGGAAGAAGTCACCTTCATGACGGTCTGGGCGCCGTCGTCTCCCGCGCCCATGACCCGCACGCTCCCCATGCGGAAGATATCCCGGTCCCGGACCCTTTCGAGATAATATGAAACGGCTTTTTTAAGGAACATTTTTTGCGTCAGGTTTAAAGGCTGCGTCTTGTCCTTCGCTTTGGCTTCCCAATCAGGAACCTCGGACAAATTGACCAAGGAAGAGGTAAAATTGGACACAAGATACGCCGCGCAAATAAAGATCAGAAAAACCAATAACCCGTTAACAAGCTTGATATCCAGCGGCTGCCTTTTGGCTTTATGGGCCCGTTTACGCAGCCAATCTCTTGAGAACGAAAACCGTCCCAGCCAAGCGCCGGGGTTCAGGAAACTCAAATTTCGACGTTTGATCGCCTGGGCCTGAACTCCTCCCGCGCTTTGGGGGGCCTTGTGTTCCTCGATTAATTTTAAAAGCTGTTTTTCTGGAGTAACAGGTCTTTGCGCCGCCATCCCGATTTTATCTCTTCATCAATGAGCTCGCGGATCATTGCGCCGTCCACCACAAACCTGTTCTTGAGAACAAGGCTCTTCAAGGCCCGGTGGCAAAGCATGGTTATCTGCCGCGGATACCCGCGACTGTGCCGATGGATATCCCTGACCGCTTCATCCAAAAAAAGATGCATCCCTGATCGGTACCCGGCCTGCCGGATACGAAACTCGATCATTTCTCTCGTTTCCCCAAAATCCAGGGGGTTCAAAGTGAACTTGCAGCTGATCCTGTCGAAAAAGTTTGGGATATTCATGATCCGCGGATAAATCTCCAGCTGTCCCAGCAGTACCAGCTGCAACAGTTTGAATTCGTTGGTTTCGTAGTTAAGCAGCAGCCGCAAGATTTCCAGCGAAGATTCGCTCAATTTCTGCGCTTCATCTATGATAAGGATGACGGTCCGGTTTTCGCTCACTCCTTTTTGAAAAAGAAACCGCTGCACGGCCTCGCGTAAATCCAGGATCGACAACCCCCCCAAGGAGGCGTCCACATGGATATCAAAATTACGCACCAGGGAAGTCAGGAAAATTTTCTCGTCCTCGAAACTCGGGTCGAGGATAATACTGAAAATACAATCCTCCCTGCCTCTTAACTCCTGGACAAGTTTGCGGGAAAGTGTTGTCTTGCCGGTCCCGACGTCACCGAGGATGACGGAAAGCCCGCGCTTGAGGCGCAATTCGATGAGAATATTGGTCAGGGCTGTTTCATGTTCGCGGGAAAGATAAAAGAAGTCGGGATCAGGGCTGGTGGAAAACGGCTCTTTTTCAAATCCCAAAACTTTAAAATAGCTCATATTCTTATCCTAATATATTTTAACTAGATTATTTTAATCGTAACATACACGTACGACCTGTCAATAAAATAGTCGGAAATATCACCGGGTCTTTTTTAGAACCCGACAAAAAACCCATCCTGTAGCAACAAGATGGGTTAGGATTTCCGAAAATTTTTTAAAATTGTTAGGCCATCGGGCTGGCGCGCTTATTTCCTCAACTTTTTATGGGTCCTTAAAACGGTCTCCAGGAGCGAAAGCCCCTTTTTGAAATCCCACCCTTTGCAAAATTCGCCCGATATGCCGTAAGCCGCCGTTTCCTTGACCCGCGGGTCTTCCACATGAGCGCTGATGATGATGATGGGGAGATCCTTGTCAAACCCCCGGATATTCTTGATGGTTTCAATTCCGTCCATGACCGGCATCTTCAGGTCCACAAAGACAATATCGGGACTGTCCGCTTTGATCATCTCAATGGCTTTGGCGCCATTCTCGGCGGTGACGACGCCATAGCCCTTGGACTGCAGCCAAAATGTCATCAGCTGTCTGAAATCCGCTTCATCATCGATTACCAGCACTCTAATCTTCGAATCTTCCATGGACATCCTCCAGTTTTCTTCGCGAATAGCGGCAAAAGGGGAACCCCCGCCTGCTATGCTGCCGGATTGACCGGTAAATTAAAAATAAATTTTGCCCCCTGGTCTTTTTCGCTTTCCACCCAGATATTTCCGCCGTGCAATTCCACGATCTCTTTGCAGATGGACAACCCTATCCCCGTTCCGCTGATATCCGAGGCCACTCTCTCGCCGGCCTGATAAAACTTGCTGAAAAGTTTCGGTAAATGCTCCTGGGCAATGCCTATCCCGTTGTCCTGTACCATGAGGCGGACATTCTTTTTGTCATCGGATAACCGCGCTTCGACGATAATCTTGCCGCCGTTGGGCGTAAATTTGACAGCGTTACCGATCAGGTTGGTCAGCACCTGCGTGACCCGGTCCGGGTCGACATCGATCTCCGGGAGCATGTCTTCCACATGCTTCTCCAGGGTTATTGTCTTGGTCCTGGCCCAGTTGTTCAGGGTATCGATCGTTTCCTGGATGACGTTGTTAACCGAAGTCGGTTTACGCCGCAGCTCCATCTTGCCCGCTTCCAGCTTCGAGAGGTCCAGGAGATCATTGATAAGGTCGCTCAAACGCTTGAGGTTGCGCTGTGCGATGGAGAGGAACTGCTCCTGGGTCGCGGTCAGCTCTCCGGCCTCCTTCTCCAGAATCAACGTAATGGATTTGTCGATGGCGACGATCGGCGTGCGCAACTCGTGGGAGACTCCGGCGACAAAATTGGCCTTAAGCTGGTCGAGCTCTTTTTGTTTGGTGATATCGCTTAAAACCGAAACCATGCCGATCGTCTGGCCGTTTTCGTTTTCGATAACGGCGGTGCTGGCGCGCAGGACTTTCTTGGTCTCATCCTCCTGGCTGATGAGCTCAATCTCCTTGTCCTCGCCGTCCGACGAACCCCTGGAAAGGGAAATCAGCTGATCTTTTTTGGCCCCGTCGGAAATGGGTTGGCCAATCTTATCTTTGCGGGAAACGCCCAGCAATTTTTCCGCGGCGGGGTTGATCATCACGACCTTCCCCTGGGCATCGACGACCACAAGGCCCTCGGCGATACTGCGGATCACGGCATCGGTCTGCTTCTTCTCGTTGATCGTCTTCTTGTACTTCCTCCAGGCGATCTCTTCGTTGTCGGTCTTCTGCTGGATGACCGCCTCATACTTTTGCTTTAAGTCCCGTTTGTTTTGTTCGACTTTCTCATTTAACTCGGTAACAAAGACCTCATTAAGAAGATTACCTATCTGCCGGGCGCGCTGGTCCGAACCCATCAACTCATAAACTTTGTCGGTAATTCCAGCCGATGAAGGCTCCGGCGCCTTGACAGGCGGCTCTGCCGCGATTTTAGTCTTGGGCTTGAAGGGAACATTCTCTTCCGGGATATTGGCCTGGGAGGAAAGACGGGTAAGACGGATCAACAGGAAAGCGAGGACCAGGCTGACAACGCCGGTCAAAACATAAACCCATGTTAATGAGGACATGTCCATCATAAAAATAAAGTAGAACGGAGAGGCCGGGATTCCCCCGCTCTTCCAATTTAAGATGTAAGCGGGGTCCCGTCTTCCTTAAATCGATAAGTTAAATGGAAAGACGGGAGAACCCGAAGCGAGTTACGGAGAGGGAGAGATTCGAACTCTCGGGACGGCTTACGCCGACCAACTGCTTAGCAGGCAGCTGCGTTCAACCACTCCGCCACCTCTCCCCGATCCCTCAAAATCCTTTTCTAGAATAATCGATAGCCAATCTTTTATCAAGCAATTTTCTCATTCCTTGGGTGGACAAATATCCGGATTGTCCTTTCGTTTGCGTTCAAAGAAAGAGCGCAGGATCCCGCCGCACTCCTCCGGAAGGATCCCGCCCGCAACCTCCAGTTGATGGTTCAATTGACCATGACGTGTTATATCAAGGACCGAACCGCAGGCGCCGCTCTTGGGGTCCGCCGCGCCGAAACAAATGCGTTTGATCCGGGCGAGGACCAGCGCCCCGGCGCACATGCTGCACGGCTCAAGCGTAACGTATAATGTGCATTCCTGCAGCCATTTGCTGGACAAGAAACTGGTGGCCTGCGTGATGACGATCATCTCGGCGTGCGCCGTCGGGTCCCGGAGCGTTTCGACCTGGTTATGCGCCCGGGCAATGATTTTTTGCTCATGCACGACCACCGCGCCGACGGGCACTTCATCGCGCTCGGCGGCGGTGCGGGCCTGTTTCAGGGCTTCACGCATGAACGCTTCTGCGACTACGGCTGGAGGGTGATCAATCATAAAAGGAGGCACTCATGAAACCGTCCGACGGGGCCGCCGGCCATTGCCCCCATATACAGGAAAAATTATTTTCACCAAGGTCCCTTCCCGCAATTTGCTTTTAACGACAATTTCTCCCTGGAAGGATTTGATGATCGAATAGGCAACGGTCAGCCCAAGCCCGGCGCTTTTTCCCAGGCCGCGATGTTTGGTCGTAAAAAACGGTTCAAAGACCCGCGGGAGGTCTTCCGATGAGATACCGACACCTTCATCATGGCATTCAATGTGGATTTTCCGGTCGCCCCTTGACTTCGCAAGGGACTTCCTTTGGGCGCCTTTATCCTCGAATGTCCTGACGTCCAGGTTGCCGCCGCGGGGCATGGCCTGGATGGCGTTGGTCAAAATATTTGTCATGACGTTACCGAACTCAAGTGCGCCGATGGCCGCGGGAGGCAGATGTCCCGCCAGCCGCAAGACGGGACGGATACCGCTCACCTCAAACGACTGCCGCAAGCCCTTGACGGCGGCACGGATGATTTCATTGACATCGCAATGGTTCCCTTTAAGTTTTACTTTACGCCGGTTAATATCCAGGAGCTTGTCGGTCGTATCAAAACAACTTTTGACCTGGTCGCGCATGGCCTCAAGGGTCTGCATGATATCCTTAAATTCCTTGTATCCGATATATTCGAAAGGACGGTCTTTATATTTTTCTACCAACGTCTGCGAATGGTCCAGGATGCCTTTCAAGGGGTGCTGGATCTCATGGACCGTGCCGGTGATAAAATTCTGCAAGGCCTTCATCTTTTCCGATTCCTTCAACTTCTGCTGAAGCGTCAGCTGTTCGGTGATATCCCTCGCCACGGAGAGAAGATATTCCCCGGATTTATATCGCATATAAACCGCCGTCACATCCACCGTGCGGACGTCACCTCCTTTGCCGGCACCATCGATGACAAAAGAAACCGGAGCGCCTTTTTTCTTCACCCGGTCCCAATAAAGTCGCTGCCATTGGGACAAATTAATTTTCTCACGGAACAGATCCATGATCGGCTTGTTCAGAAGGATCTTCCGGGGATATCCCAGCTTCCTGACGGCGGCCTGGTTGGCGAAGACGATCTGTCCGTCCCGGCGGACCACCAGCACCTCGTCCCCGATATGGTCCATCATGTAATGGAACAATTCAAGTTCGCCCTGGGGGATAAGAAATGATGTCCCTGGATTGGTCTGGAATGCGTGGGGATGAGAGGGTTGCCAGGAATTATGTTTTGTCATCACGAAAGATCCGGTCACCGCAGATTAAATGCGCCCGAGAGGAATCGAACCTCTAACCTATTGCTCCGTAGGCAATCGCTCTATCCAGTTGAGCTACGGGCGCAAAGTTTCCTGACTTCGTCACTTTTTTGAAAAAACGATTCTTTGCAAAGAGTCATCGTCGAGAAAATAAAAATTATAACCTTTAGTTGGGTGCCCCATTTTTAGGGCAAATTTGGAACATTTTTCCAATTTTATGCATGAATTC
>JACRHP010000013.1 GCA_016212005.1 Candidatus Omnitrophota bacterium
CAACTTTTTTTAGACTGTTTTTGTTCCATTTTTTTGTGCTCCTTTTTGGTTGACTTGGTCGTTGCCCTTAAAGGAGCATTTTCTTTTGGGTTACTGGCTTCTGGCAATAGCTGTTTTTATCCCCTACTGCATTATCCCGGATAAAATATTCCACTGGAGTTAAGGGTATGCAATTCCTTAATCGGACACTACTGGGACCGAGGGGGATTTTCATAATCCATTCCATTTAAAGGCCTTATTGTAGAAACCTTGAAAGGAAGTGGATTTTAGAAATCCACCTCAATCCTCCTTTGTGAAAGGAGGAGGCTCGCTTTTTCGTTCCTTTGCAAGGTGTGACACCGTCTGATAAGGAGGGGGGGGGATCGATCAACTCCCCTCCTTACAAAGGAGGGGCCTGGAGTTTGGCTCTTAACTAGACAAGATACCGTTTTCAACTTTCCAGCTCAAAAAATATTCGCGCAAGGTCTTTTATTTATTGACCTTTTTTTATTTTCGTGATATCTAGTTATTAGACTAGATATAAACTCTGGAGGCCTGACCGCTATGGGATACCCTACAAAGGTTCAACTGATCGACAGAAAACAAAGCCAGCAATGGTACATCAACTTTCCCGCCGCCGTGGCGCAGGCCATGGGGTTCAGTCGCGGCGAGATTGTGGAGTGGTCCATTGAGGACAAGGAAAATCTGATTTTACATCGCCCCAACGCACCCGCCCGACATATTAAAAAAAAACTCATCGTCTCCACGAAGCCTTCGAAGCCCTCTGGCAAAAAACCCGCCCCGCCTTCGGACAAGAGCGGAACTGGCTCCGGGCCAAACGGCTTGCCTTGAGTACGCTGGCGAGTCTGGGGCGACATACGATCACCGGGATGATCACCGCTTGCGGCAGACAATCCCTGGACTGGTCCGCCGATTACCGGCTTTTTTCCGAGGGACGGTTCGATCCGGCGGATATCTTCCGGGTCTGCCGCCAGGACGTTGTCGCGAAATTGCCCGCGCCCGCGCCATTGATCGCCTCCATGGATGACACCCTCATTCGCAAAACGGGAACCAAAATCCCGGGTGCGAGTTATCGCAGAGACCCGCTGGGGCCGCCCTTCCAAACCAATCTCGTCCGGGCGCAACGCTATCTGCAACTGTCTGCGGCTCTCCCGCCGCAACACGCGGCGGCGCCGGGGAGGATGATCCCCATACAATTCGTCCATGCCCCCAGCGTTAAAAAACCGGGGAAGAAAGCCACCGCGGAACAAATCCAGGAATACCGGAACCAAAAACGCACACAGAACCTGAGCATTCAAGGCAACCTGCAAATTCACGCCTTGCGCAAAAACCTGGACGCCGACAACCCTGAACAAAAACGCGCCTTATGGGTTTTGACCGACGGCAGTTTCACCAACCGCAATGCCTTGAACAACCCGCCCGCCAACACAGTCAATATCGGCAGAATCCGTCGCGACGCCAAACTGTATCTCCCCTTGGGGACGGGGGATGCGCGCGTCGGCGCGGGGCGAAAGCGATGGTACGGCGAACGCGCCCACACACCGGAACAGGCGAGAAAGAACTCTGCCATTCCCTGGCAAACCGTGGACGCTTTCGCCGCCGGGAAAATGCATCCCATGAAAATAAAAACGCTGTCGCCTCTTTATTGGCGCGTTACCGGCCATAATCGCCCCCTGCGCCTGATCGTTATCGCCCCCCTGGCCTATCGATTGCGAAAAGAATCTCCCCTGTTGTATCGCGATCCGGCCTATCTGATCGTCACCGATCCCCATATTGCCGTAGAAGATGCGGTCAGAGCCTATCTGTCGCGTTGGGATATCGAAGCCAATTTCCGCGATGAAAAACAACTGCTCGGCGTAGGCCAGGCACAAGTCCGGTCAGGCGCGTCCATCGATACGGCGCCCGCCATGTCGGTCGCGGCCTACAGCATGTTGCTTCTTGCCGGAGCCGATGTCTATGGGGTCAATGGCCTGCCCGATGCGCTCCCGCCTCCCAAATGGCGAAAACACAAAAAACCGCGGGCATCCGCTGCCGATCTTATCTCACAACTCAGATACGATCTATGGGGCGAAGCCTTGAGCCGCTCTCATTTCTCAGGCTTCGCCTCAGGGAACGCCAAATGCGCGAAGCCGGAGAATTCCAAGCCCGAATTAGCTTCGGCGGTTTTATATGCCATGCAATAGACTTTTACTCGAAATCAACCTAAAATATCCTCATTAAAAGAGCCAAACTCCAG
>JACRHP010000016.1 GCA_016212005.1 Candidatus Omnitrophota bacterium
ATGAGAATTCATGCATAAAATTGGAAAAATGTTCCAAATTTGCCCTAAAAATGGGGCACCCAACTAAAGGTTATAATTTTTATTTTCTCGACGATGACTCTTTGCAAAGAATCGTTTTTTCAAAAAAGTGACGAAGTCAGGGGAAAATTTACGGCACACATCCGTTCTTTGTTCTGCCGGATGTCACTTTTATGCAGCAGCGGAATATTGGTAAATTTATTGGTCACCTCGGCGGCGCTGGAACCGACCTTTAGAAACACATCCCGGGAATAAGGACAATGGACGTACGCATGCTCAATGATTTTTGAAAGTTTTTGCCGTTGCGCTGTTTCGATCCGCGCGGTATCGTTGTGTTGGCTTCGGGCTAAATATTGTATGTGCCGCAGATAAGGCGAACGTTCCCACAGCGCCCATAGAGGCACAGCGGTATGGCGGATCAAAGCGGCTATCAGTGCGTTTGCGGATGGTCTGTTCATCATCGGCGTCTTTTGTTGTTTTTGGGGGTGAACTTTGTCGCTGTTGCCAGATTCCCCTCATGGACATTTTGTCGCATCGCGGAAAGAAAAGCCAAAAGATAAAACAATCTTCCAAAATAAGCGCCCTGCCCGAACTGGGCGGTCACGAATGACACGAAAAGCGCGATGCACAACATCCGCAGGATATTAATGGTGCTTTCTCTCTCCGGCGCATCTTCCGCGACTTTAATGAATGAATTCTTGAATCCCCCTCCTATTAATAAAAAGAAGATAGTCAGTCCTAATATGCCCATGTCTGAAGCCACCTGCATGACAATATTGTGTACACTCTTGCCTTCCTCGACCCATTTTAAATATTCCGGTGGTGTATAAGCCATGATAACGTCATTGAAGTTGCCGGCCCCCACCCCCATGAAAGGATTTTCTTTAAACATATTCAAGGCGGCATAATTGGCGGCCACCCGTCCCATCGCGGAGGCGTCTTCCTGGTAGGTTTCGATGGTTTCTATGCGGCCAGTATATTTTTCGGAAAGCCGCGGGAGGATAAGACCGGTAAGCAAAAGGATAATAATAATAAATTTTGTTTTGCGTTTCTCGACCAGCAGAAGGCCGGCAATACCCGCGAAGACACCCAGCAAACCGCCCCTGGAATATGTCAGGATGACGCCGATGATGCACCAAAGAGCCGTAAAGAGTCCCAAGTACCTCGGGAATTTTTTTTTGCTCGCGTTGCCCAGCATATATGCGATGGGGAGCATGGCGGCGAGCTGACCGGCAAAACCGTTGCGGTTAACGTAAACATAATTCGGCAGGGCAATATCCATATAATCCGTCTTGTAGAAGTAATACGCTCTTAAAACCAGAAAAAGATGCATGCATACAAAAGTCCACAATAAGGCCCTCATATCTTTTGGGGTTCGTATCAACTGTACCACCAGGAAAAAGGTAGCGAACGTTCTTAAATTCTCATTGACCAGCGGATGTTCGAAAACGGGCGTACCGGCAAAGAAGCGTGTGCTGCAGATAACGATAAAGTAAACGAACATTAAAGCAATGTCGCGATTGAACCTCAAGGGATATTCCCGTGAATGAAAGAGCCATGCGATCAGTGTCAGGATTATGATGGTCTGCGGAAGATGCAGATCGTAGACGGGCTGAAACCATTCATACAGAAAGCCGTCCCGCAGGACCGTAACCAGGAATATGAGGAAAACACCTGTTTTGGGTCTGATCAGGATCGAGGCAAATCCGCCCATGATAAGAAAGATCATTAATATCCCGCGCAGGGAAATGAACTGTTCCATTCTATCCTTTTATTCCTTCTAAAACGTTAATCCGTTTTTTCCATTTTTTCAGAGCCCCTAAAATGTTCTGGCCCAACAGGGTCAACAAATAAAATTGTAGTGTTTGGAAGGAAAATCCGCGAAACGACAATGCCATTTTGAACTTGTCCCTGGATTGCGCGAATTGTTCTGCGTCAAATAATGTCATGCCCCAGGCGTGATAGGCGCGGCCCCACCGCTGACGGACAATGGATCCCGCGTCGGCGTACTTTGCGCGGAATCCCGCTTCGTGTTTTTGTATGGCCAGGATCGCGGATTCGTAAGCACGCTGGATGTTTGAGCGGTTCATCCCGCCCGCTCTGACAAGGTATTCTACCAAAGGTTCATTGACGTAAAGAATCGGGAATTTTTCCGCCACGCGCAGCCACATTTCCGCGTCCTCGGAGCCCAGCACGCGCGGGTCTTCATCAAAACCGCCGACCGCATCGAAACATTTTTTGCGCGCCAGGACGCTGGAGGTGGTGACGTAGTTTCCTTTTGTCCACAGGTCCCGGTAGCTATCGTCAGAGAGTGTTTTGCCGATGCAGTCCACTGTCTGTTGGCCAGTCGATTCATTGATACGAAAACGTCCGGAACAGACCAGTCCGGCTTCCGGACGGTCGCGAAAGATTTTCATTTGCATCTTGAGCCGGCCGGGCAGCCAGCGGTCATCGGCGTCCAGAAAAGCGATGTAGTCGCCCGCGGCGTTCTTGATGCCGGTATTGCGCGCCGCAGCCGGCCCTTGGTTGGCCTGACGGATATATTTGATCCGCGGGTTTTTGTCCCCCTGTCCGGCAATCAGTTTTTGGACGACCTCCCCTGTCCCGTCATCCGACCCGTCATCGACAACGATGATCTCGTCCGGCAAAAGTTCCTGGGCCAGGACCGAGCCGACGGCTTTTCCGATGAACTCCGCTGAATTATAGGCCGGTATTATGACCGAAATCGTTTCACTCATGAGACCTCTTCAGTGATCTTTCCCGCGGGGCTGCTGACCTGACGACCGTTGCAATTGCCCAAGCCATTGATCAAATAATACGATCCTGTCCCGTTGAGAAGCGTCGAATAAAAACGGGGCCACATCTTTAGCCAATGATTTCATGTTTATTCCCTCTGTTCGTTTTTTTAGCGCGCTGATCATCTGCGCCTTATCTTTGATGCCCGCCCTCTTTTGTAAATAACCATAGTCCGGCCCGGTCATCGCCATCAGAAAAACAACATCGAAAAAATCCCGTCCCTTAGCGCTTTTTCTGTTCAGGCAGGCGAAAATTTTTTGCGAAAGAAGCAG
Source organism: Candidatus Omnitrophota bacterium (assembly GCA_016212005.1). GTDB lineage: Bacteria > Omnitrophota > Gorgyraeia > Zapsychrales > Zapsychraceae > UBA10015. The sequence goes on from JACRHP010000016.1 coordinate 3,087, forward strand.
GGCGATCGGGACGGTATTGATATACCGGAATATCCCGAACATGTTGATGAGGAATTTTTCCGGACGGTATTCATACTCCTGGGGTTCCGCGTCAATTTGTATGAGGATCCGCTGTTGTTTGTGCCCGGACAGCCCCTGCTGAAACAGCAGACCTGGAAATTTGATATAACAATGGTACGCTCCCCGGAAAACATTCTTAACATCCACGGTGTAGCCGTCCAGGGACAATTCGGCCTTGATGATCCCGGCGATCTTTGAAAAATCATTTTCGCTTAGTCCGCGATTATCAAAATCGATATCCTCGGAGAAACGAACCCCGTTATGGATGATCCTGATCGCGCTCCCGCCGAGAAAGACCAGCCGTCCGGCGTATTGGGACCCGTAAATGATATCCAGTATCCGGTATTGAAGGTATTCCTTGAGAATATTTTCTTTAAACCCTTGCAGGCGCGCCGGGTACCTTTTTAAAATATCTTCAAAATTTAACATCCATCGCCTCCATTAAGAGCCGGACGGCCTTGTTTAATTTCCGGGAAGAAAATATTTTCAGGTAATTTCGCATTTTAACAACATTGACCAGGCGGCCTATTTCCTCGATATTTAATCTCATGGCTTCCAGGACTTCCTTTTTATCAGAAAAAGGAGAAAAATATAAAAAATCAAGCAATGTCTTTTCCGGGTCAGATATAAAAAAACGGTCATTTCCGGCCTCTACCGCGTCGTAACCAAAGAAAAGAGAGTTTTTAATGGAACAATAGCGAAAATCCCCTATCTGTGTCCGGACCGTTTTATTCCGCCTTGTGGTGATGCCGACTATTTGGAACACCGCTTCCGGAATAAAATTATAATAAGCAAGAGCCGATTCCAGGCCGATATAGGAGGGCTGATAAATCCGGCAAGCTATATTTCTTAAAACCTGATCATTGATCGACTTGCCCGACATGATATAAAAATTGTTAATAATTTTGAGGATATATCCCTTCTTTTGCCATTCGTAGAGCCTTCTCCTGTCAATACGGTCAAAATACGTGACAATATCCCGCGCGTCAATGACGCTGTGATTCTCAAAAATAGTTTTAAATTCCAGGAAGTTCATTGCTTTTTACAACACTTTTTTAGTTATTTATAACTAAAATATAACACCGAATCGAGCTTTTGTCCACACGTTACTCCCCGCCTCGTTTGACCTGGCGCAGAAATTTGATGATCCCCGCGGGCAGGAGCGTGACGATGATATAAAACAGCGCGTTTAGAAAATAATCCGGGTAAACGAGTGTCTGAAAGAAAAATTTTCGTGATTCTTTAAAATTCATGGCATCAAAGAGGACATATCCCAGGTTGTAGCGGTCGCGTTTAAGCTGCCCTTCAATGATCCGGCACCGGCCGGGTTCTTCCTTGTGGACCTCCAGCAGTTTTTCTCTCAAACGGATGCAGCTTTTAATATAAGTTTGTTTGTCATCCGTAATATTGCCGCCGATGCGCCGGCGCGTCACCAGCGGCCGATCGATATAATGGATCGGGTATCGGCGGGCGATCCGCAGCCATAAATCGTAATCTTCGGCAATCTGCAAATTTTCATCAAAACCGCCGACCTCCCGCAAGACATCCCGTCGCACCAGCACGGTAGGGGTAAATATAAAATTTCCCCACAACAGATTGTCATAAATTTTACCGTTAGGCAAAGAAGGATAAGGGCGTTCATGCAAATAGGATGCATAAACGGTTCGGCCATTAACAACATGCCGCATATCGGTAAATACCAGTTTCGCGTCCGGGTTGGCATCCATCGCCTCGATGGCGGTTGCCAGTTTATCTTTGTCCCACAGATCATCCGCATCCAGAAAAGCCACAAACTCTCCCTTGGCCAGACGCAGGCCGGCGTTACGCGCCGCCGCGGGTCCATTGTTGACCTGCTCAACGTATGTGACATTGAGCGGCGGAGACATATATTTCTTGATGGCACTTTCGCTCTGGTCGGTTGAGCCGTCATTGACCACAATAACCTCATAGTCCGTGTACGTCTGGGCCGCGACCGAATCCAGCGCTTCGCCGACGGTCTTCTCGGAATTGTATACGGGTATGATAATGCTCACTCTGGATGTGGGGCCGCTCATGGATCCGTTCTTTTTTCTAAAAGCCACGACCATATCGGCCGGACCTTTATCTTAATCCGCCCGGCAGAGAGCTCGGCGCCCTGGTCATCTGTCAAGATGAGGCAATCATCTATCTTGAATTTTTCAGCGGCCGCGAGAAGAGGTGCCAGTTCCCTTTCCTTGGCCTTGTTGTCCTCTATGCGGGCCGTGGCTTGTATAAGCTGCCGCGGTTTGCCGCGTTCCGTCATAAGAAAATCTACTTCCCCGCCCGCGCCGTCTTTCCAGTAAAAAATTTCCTTTCCGCGGCGGAGTAATTCAAGATATATCGCGTTTTCCAGATATCTCCCCTTGTTTTCTGAAAACTGGGACGCTACGGCGGTGATAAGGCCCGTATCTATGCAATATATTTTCTTTGGGTTGACCACCCGCCTCTTTATCGAGTAATCATACAATTGGACAAATTTCACGAAATTGACGTCCTCAAGCCATGATACATACTCACATACCGTATCCTTGCCGGTCTTTTGTCCGGATGATTTCAAAAGATTGTAATAGCCCATGATCGAGAAAAGCGAAGCGAAGTTGTTGACCAGATACCTCATGAGCTCTTTCATGAGCGTATAGTTCCTGATCTTGTGCCGCTCAACGATATCCCTGTAGAATACCAGTTCAAAATATTCCTGAAGTATCCTTATTTTTAGAGGATCTTCCTTTTCGAGGGTCTCGGGAAAACCTCCGAATTTCAGGTAATTCAAGAATTCTTTTTTTATAAGGTGCCTTTGCGGGGAGTGTTCGACGTTCGCCTGTACCTTTATGCCTTTGGATAAAAGCGCCTCATGGAAAGAAAACGGCGCCAAAAAATAGCTTATCGTCCTTCCGCGCAGCGACGTCGCTATCTCTTGAGAAAGAAGCTTTGAGGAAGAGCCGGTAAGGAATATCCTGAACTCTTTTTTCTCGGACATCCTCCTCACGAATTTATCCCAGTACGGCGCTTCTTGCGCCTCGTCTAAAAAGAGATACGTCTTTTCTCCGACGTTCTCGGGGTAAAGCTCAAAAAACGCTTCCAAAAGAATCTCCCAATCATCTTTGGAAAAAGGCAAGATCCTCTCGTCTTCGAAATTTACGTAAAGCATCCTTTGGGCCGGCACGCCTTCTTTGGCGAGCTCCAGCATCGTTTGATAAAAAAGATACGTCTTCCCGCTGCGGCGCGGCCCGTAAAGGGTTATGACCTTTTGGAGGTCCGTCGGGAGCCTGACCTCCCTGCGGACAAGCTCCGGTCTAAGGCCCCGGGATTCAACGATGATCTTTTTGAATGCCTCTTTTTTGTCCATAGGATATTCTCCTTTCATGCAGGGATGACTACGAGTACTTCTGTCCTTCTATGAAAGGATACTATATTTTCCCTTCCCGGTCAAGCGTCAAGGCCCCGTTAATTCAGACTGATTACTCTAGGCATGGTTCCATTCATGGATCAGTTTTTTTACCTCCGCTTCCAGCGCGAAGTCGGTTTCGATACGCCGGCGGCTGATCTCCCCCATCTTTTTCCGTTTATCAGTATCCAGGATCATTTTTTGCAGCGCCGCCGCTAGTTCTGTTTCATCTTTTGGCTCGACCAGATATCCATTGACATTGTCTTCGATAAGTTCGGCAACTCCGGTTACGCGGGTGGCGATGACCGGCAGGCGCGCGGCCATGGCCTCCATGATCGAGACCGACAGCCCCTCACACAGGCTTGAATTGACGTACACATTCGCCAGGGCCAGCTGGCGACGGACTTCTCCGGCTGGCTGGGCCCCGTGAAAAACGATTTCCTGTTTCATATCCAGCTTGTCGATGAGTTCCGCGATCTTTACTCGCAGTTCGCCGTCGCCGATAATATGGCAGGTGAAGCGGTTCTCCCATTCCTTGAGCAATTTGCATGCCCGGACCAGATATTCAACCCCTTTGATCGGGTGCAGGCGGGCGATGGACAATATCCGCAACTCCGGCCCAGCTGTCCTGCCGTCCGCGGTGAACAATTCCGGACGGATGCCGCAATGGATGACGCTGATCTTTTCCGCCGGGATGTCAAATTTTTGGACCATGTAATCTTTATTATATTGTGAAACGGTAATGACCTTCTTGGCCCGTATCCCTCTTTGATGAAAATTGTGCGGCGGATATTCAAAAATGTCGTGCCAGCCGTGGGCGGTAAAGGTGTACGGGATATCCAGCAACATGCTAACCAGCATCGCGTATTCGCCGGCCAGGGAAACGAAATGAGCGTGAATGTGATCGGGTTTGTGTTTTTCGATCAACAAGGCATATGACCCGGCGATCCTGAAAAACCATAACAGTCCCCCCTTGTTGTTTCGGGCAGCAAACAAAAACATTTTGATATATCGGGATGGGGCTTTTCTCAAAAGACGCAGGTGGTCCCGGCAGCTTTGGATGAAAGTGATGTTTTTGGGGTCAGGGAAATAGACCGTCCGCCGGGCCAGACGGTCGGCTTCCTCATGCGGGATTTCGCCCGCAGGTTTTTTTCTGGAGAAAATAACGGTTTCCAGGCCAAGTTTCTCAACGGTCACGATCTCGTTGATGATGAATGTCTCCGAGACTGTCGGGAAAATGTCCAGGATGTAAGCGACTTTTTTAACCATTGGTGTTGTTTCTTAATATCGAACCATAAAAATCGATAGTTTTTTGTGCGGCCACTTTGTTTGTATAATGTGTGTCGATAAATTTCTTGGCTTCTTTGCCCAAGGTATCTCTTAACCCCTTGTTTTGACATAGACGGACGATCTCATCCGCCAATGCCTGCGGCTGGTCGGGGGCGACGAGCAGGCCATTATGTTCATGGTCCACGATCTCTTTTAACCCTCCCGTCGCGGAAACGACTACAGCTTTCCCGCAGCCCATCGCTTCCAGGCAGACATACCCGAGATTCTCGTACAGCGAAGGTGCCGTAAAGATATCACAGGATTGGTAGAATCTTACGAGGTCATTCTTTTCTTTCCGATCGTGGAACGTGACGTGTCCAAGGCAGTTTTTCTGCCGCAGATATGCCTTGAGTTCTTCGCGCAGGGACGTGCGGTCTTGGCCCGAGGCAGTGTCTTCTCCAACGAAAATAAACTCACAATCACGGAATTTTTCCAGGACGAGCGGAATAGCGTGGGCGAGGGTGACGACACCTTTGCGTTTCTCGATCCGTCCGGTGAAAAGGACGGGGACTCTCTCCCGCGGCCCTGGAGCCTCAGCAGGGCGGAACGTGTCGGTATCAAGCGGGTTTAAAAGGATCTTGACGCGCCGGGGCGAAAACCGGTAGTCGGCGGCCACCACCTCGGCCATGCTTTGGCTTGGCGAGGTCAGATAGTCCGCGCGCATAATGGCGTATTTTTCCATAAAGTTCAGCACCCGCTCATGCAGTTTTAGGCTCTTGAAGTTATATCTCTGGACGACATAGCTGGGGGTATGCAGTTTGATCACAACAGGCGGCTTTCCCCTGCCGCCGCGTGTCAAAAGATACCAGAATAATTCCGCGCGGATGTCCGGGCCTTCGATGATATCGAGGTTTTTTTCCCGTGAAATTTCCATGATCTTGTTTTTAACGGCGATACTAAAGCCGATCGTTTTTGAGGGAATGAGTGCGTCAAAGCGCCATAATCCGGCCATCGCAATGGGGTTCACCCGGTGTACGTGTACGCCATTTTCGGTGTAATCGTACGGTTTCTTGGAGGTGAATGTCACGACATCGACATGCTCGCCCAATGCGGCCAGCGCTTCGGCCAAATTGCGGGTATAGGAGCCGATCCCGTTGAAGGTTTCGGGCGGGTATTCATAGGAAACAAGGCAGATGTTCATCGTCTAGGCCTCCGCGCGTTTCCTCGACAGGTTTTGCTTGAATATTTCCGCCACTTCGGCGATCATGGGGAAACGATAGAGTCTATGAAAAAAGAAATACGAAAGAACGCCTATGCCGATCAGAATAACAAGCCGGAGCGCTTCGGGGACGGCTCCCGCGGTCAGAAATCGGTCGCAGGTGAAGAGGACGGCACCCATGGACAGCGAGCAAACCAAGGCTGGATGCAGTGCTTGGTAAACTGTGCGCATGTTTGTGCCGATGAGTCGTGAAATGACCAGAAATATCAATGGTGCGCCGACCATCGCGACGATGGTCACGGCCACGGCAACGCCGGTGATGCCGAATTTAACGCCAATCATAATGGCCGCGGCCAGCGCGGCGAGGTTCAAGATGTCCGCCTTGAACTCAATGTCCGGGCGGCCTTTGGCGTAAAAGATCGAGCCCATGGTCATGCTGATGGAGTTAATCATCCCTAGGACGCACATGATCTGCATGGGTTTTACGATCGGCAGCCATTTTTCTCCTATAATGACTTTGACGAAATACGGACTTACCATCAGCAGACCGAACAAGAGCGGGAAAGTGACGATGGAAATATACGAAAGGATCTTGAGATAGTTTCTGGCCACCCGTGCGTTATCGTCCTGGATTTTCGCGAAGGTCGGGAAAGCGACACTGGTCAATATTGAGGATATTTTTCTCTGCGGCAGGGTGACGAGGTTGTAGGCCATCGTGTAGAATCCCAGAGGGACAGTCCCCAGAAAACGCCCGACGATGACATAATCGATATTTTGTCCCAAATACGTGAGGATGTTGACGGACATGGCGTTAATGCCGAATTTAAACAGCTGACGAAATTTCTCCATTTGGAACATAAATTGCGGCCGCCAGGGTGAAGATGCCCAGGCGAGCAATGTCCCCATCCCTATCCCGAACAGCCTTCCCCACACCAGGCTCCAGACCCCCAACCCTTTGACGGCCAGCGCGATGGTCAGGATGGAATTGGACGCCATTTCCCATACCGACAGACTGGCCAGTTTCCCGAACTGCAGGTTTCTGGAAAACTGGGCGTTTTGAACGATCCGAAGCGCCGCCAAAATGAAATTGAAGGAAAGCACGAATAATACGGGCTGCACCTCGTCGTTGCGGAAGAACCGCGCCGCCGGCCAGGAAAGAAACATCATCATCAGGCATAGCGTGACACCGGTCACCACATTGGCCCAAAAAGCGCTGGAAAGATGTCCTTCGTCGATCTCTTTGCGTTGGATGAGCGCCGAAGATATACCCAGATTATTGATCGTGTTGGCGAACAGGATGAAAATATTGGCGATGCCGATCACCCCGAATTCGTGCGGCGAGAGGATCCGGGCCAGGATGAGCGTCGTGACCGTCTGCATCCCCTGCTCCAGAAAGCGCCGCGTACCCGCCCAAACGACGCCGTGAAAAAAATGTTTTTTAAGGTCCTTGGTCATGGCGCAATCTCCTGGGCATCGGAGACAGCGGAAAGCGGGAAGACAATTTGCTTCTGCTGGGTGGGAATCCGCACAGCCCGGACCTTCGGCAACCCCTTTATGGCATAGATTTTTTTTAACGAATCCGCTTCGAAGTTTATGTCCGCGGCCACAAAGACATTGCCGACCAACTGCCCTTTTTCCATGGATATGAAAGGATTTTTCAATAAAAAGCGGTCCATCGCTTCAGCGGGCCGGCATATCCGAAGGATGAAGACATTGTCATGGTGGTGATTGAACTGGACGACCGGGGCCCATTTTTCCTTGTACTTGAGGACGCCGTCATTTAAAAAAGCCCGGCTCCCCCCCACGTTAATGCGCCGCAATTTGTTTTGTTCCATGAACCGAAAATAACCCACATAAAGCGCCGAAAGAACTTCTTTTTTGAGAAGTTCAAAGTCGCCGTCGAGGATACCGATCTTGCGTGGGGAAAAAACTCCCCGATGCATATTAACAATACTTCCCGAAACATATTTACCCGTAGACTTATCTCTAACCAGAAGCAGCCACCCTTTTTTGAAATCCTCTCTGATGGCCGCATAAGGCAGCAGCATTTTTTCATCCGGATACCGGTTGTGTATATAGGGAACGTACATTTTTTCGTAGAAAAACTTAAGCAAGACTTCGTCTCTTGTAAACTCGTGATCATAATTGTATTTTTTGAGCGCCTGGATATCGCTGTAGACGTTGCGATTTTTGGTGCGGGCGAAGTCCGAGAAGCCGTTAAAGGAGTCGTTCACCCGGTCGACCCATTTGGGGATAATGGCTGAGGCACCGAAAGAATCCGTTTCCTTTCGGATATAACGAAACCGCACGTCCGCCACGATAAAATCCATCCCGGCTGACCGGGCGTTAAAAACGTCAAGCAATTTTTTCCGGCGAAAGGCCGTTTCTTTCTGGAGCGTGTATCCTTGTGGATAAAGGCGTTTAAGAAACGTCGGGTCGGGCTTGTTCTTGCATATGAAAATGCCCTTTAATCCCTCGTTTTGTTTTAAGTCGTTGACAACATATATGTTCAGGAATAGTTCATCCTTCAGCCGGAGTATGTTCTGGACCAGCCGGTTAGGGAATCCGGGCAATCCCGCAAGGACGGACTTGCTAAAACCTTTCAACATTTTGAAGATACCAAGGTTGATCGACCTTAAATCATGGTCGCGCATAAATCCGAAATACAATAAGTATAATGCCGTCATGGCCTGTTTTTTCAGGAGGCTGATATCGCCGTTTAACAGACCCATCCTCATCGGATAAAATACGCCATCCTTCCAGCGGACGGCGACGCCGGCCCAAACAACGCCGTGGAAAAAATGTTTTTTAAAGTCCTTAGTCATTGTCCATGCTGCTTATTTTATTCCAGATACTGTCACTATATGACAGTATCAGTACCTAAAATATAATAGCTCCCCGGACACTCCCGGAGTGTCCGGGTTTTTTCATTCCACCTTCCTCGCCAGGCCTTTGGTCGACCAGCGCTTCACCAGTCTTCCAGCACCCGCGGCGCCAGATAAAACGGCAGGGACAGCAGTCCGAAAGATTTTCCGGCGATCCCGATATTCTCTTTTTTGAGCGGTCCGCTGTAAATCCTTGTTAACCTGGCATCCGGGACGGCCCGGGCAAAACTGAATAAAGATTTTTATATGATGATACAATGTTTATACATACATTGTATAAGATACATACATACTTATGTCAAGCATGTATGCGGATCTATTCGACTTTTCTCGCCAGGCCTTTGTCCACCAGCACCTGGTTGAGCAGTTTGCCGTTTTCGACGATCGTTTCGGGGGATGTTTCGCCGGGAAGGTAGTAGATGTCCACCGTGTAGCGGCCGTACTGGCCGAGCTTGTAGGTCTTCACCACGACCAGCGGCCGGTCGGCCCGCGTGCCTTTGGCGGAGGGTTTTTTCACGACGCATCGGGCGAGTTCCCTCTCGACAAACCGTTTGGCTTTGCGTCCTTTAGGGGTCCCGATTTCCGGGGCGTTGATACCGCGCAGGCGCACGCGGTGCTCCTGTTTGCTCTTGAAACCGACGTCGATCTCCAGGTCAAACGTGTCGGCGTCCAGGATTTTGAGCACTTCGGCGGCGTAGGTGTATAGCCGCTGCGGTTTGACTTTGAGCGTCTTGCTCTGGTTCGCGGCCGCGGCGTCCTCAACGGCGCCGTAATAGTCTTTCTGGATCCGTTTGGTCAGCTCGTATTTGTTCCAGCCGTGCCGGCAGGCTTCCTTGAGATAAAATTCCCGCGCTTTGGCATCGTGCACCGCCAGGACACAGCAGATCAGGCTCCAGCCGACCACCCGGTTGCCGTACTTTTCCGGATACCCTTTGGAAAACGCTTTGTAAAACTGGGTATACCTTTGCAGGGCCCAGTCCGGGACCTCGATCTCCCGGGCGATATCTTTGAGGAGCATGCCGGTGGAGTCCTTGTACTCCGTTGCCAGCCGGCCGGCGTCCCAATAGCCGCGCACCATGGACAACTTGTCTTCATCTTCCAGCGAGTCGTCGATGCCGGAGAGGATCTTTTTGATCTGGGCGATGACCGGAGATTGTTCCATGTCTTCCTTTCGCGATCACCCCGGAGACTGCCGGTGCTGCCTGCCCGGCGCAATCGCGTCTATCAGGCTGGATAAGTTTACAAAATGAACTTTGGTCCCAAGGATGACGCGGCTGATGGTCCTGGCCGCGTCGTGACTGACGACATATGCTTCACTTTGCGGATACTGGCGCAAAAAGGCCTCAAGATTGCGCGCGTCAAATTCCGCGCCCTTCCATTTGCATTCCACCGCGATGCAAGGTTTTCCTTCCCGGGGAAACACGAAATCGATCTCATGCCCCCGCTTGTCCCGCCAGTAGCATATTGGACGCGTTTGCAAATGGGCATGGATTTCGTTGAGCACAAAATGTTCCCAGAGCGGCCCCATATCGTCGGGGCGGATTTCGCGCCACCCGCGGAAATAACAAAAAAATCCCGTGTCAAATCCGTAGACCTTGGGCGCGGCAACGATCTCGGTCGCCCGGCGCCGGCTGAACGGCCGGACGACATGGACAACATATGTGGCCTCTAAAATTTTGAGATAATTGTTGATGGTCGCGCGGCTGACCTCACAGGGCCCGGCGAAACGGGTGGCCTCAAAAATCCCGCCGCTTTGAGCCATCAACAGCTCAAAGAATTTCTGGAAGGAATACCGCTTTCCCAGGCGGAATAATTCCTGAACGTCCTTCGCCCAATACGCGTCCGCCCATTCCTGGATATCCCTTTCTGGGAATTCATCCGACATAAAAAACGGCGGCAATCCGCCGAACAAAAAACGGTGATTCCAGTCGGGCCGGCCGAAATTTCTCAAATCTTCGCTCATCATCGGAACCAGCCAAACTTCACTCTTGCGGCCGGTCAGGGTGTCCCGGAATTTTGCCGACGCCCCCAACAAAGAAGAACCGGTGGCAATAATTCCGGTTTTGGGATAGTGATCCGCGGCAATCTTGAGCAATTCAGACGGATTAGCCAAACGGTGGACCTCATCAAGGACGATGCGCTTCCCGCGCACGCTGTCCAGGAAGCCTTCGGGGTCGTCCATCAAGGCCCGCACGCGGGGCAATTCGCAGTCAAAATATTCGATATCTTTAAGGGATTGGCAGAGGCAGGTCTTCCCTGCCCGGCGCACGCCCGACAGCCAGATGACGGAGCGTTTCTTCCAGCTTGATTCAATCTTGCGGATCCAGAATTCGCGGTTTACCATACGTAGATACTATAGCACATAGTGCTACCAAACGCAATTATACATTACAGATGGAAATAATCCCTTTTGTCGGTTTGCAACTTCAAAAAGTGTTAATATTTACACCTTTCAGTGTAAGATCTGACACTTTTCAGCGACCTGCCTTGATCCCCCACTTTGCCTGGAAATACGCCACGGTCTTGCGCAGGCCTTCCTCGAACCCGACGAGCGGCTTGTAGCCGATTTTTTGCTGTATCCTGGAAATGTCGGCGCTGGTGCGGAACACGTCGCCGGCGCGCGCGGGCAGAAATTCCGGCTTGATGTCTTTGCCGATGATTTTGTTCAGGACAGCCGCCAGTTCCAGGACGGTATTGTCCTGGCCGTTGGCGACGTTGAAGACTTCGTGTTTGACGCCGGGGGCCGTGGCGGCCAGGATGTTGGCGGAGATCACGTTGTCGATATAAGTGAAATCGCGCGATTGTTTGCCGTTGCCGAAAATGGGCGGCGGCTGGTCGTTTACGATGCAGTGGATAAATTTAGGGACGACGACCGCGTATTCGTCATCAAGCGCCTGTTTGGGGCCGAACACGTTGAAATAGCGCAGGCAGGCGGTTTCCAGCCCGAAATGTTCCGAAAAGATCCGGCAATAATATTCGCCGGCCAGTTTGCTCAAGGCGTAGGGCGAGATCAAAAGCGGATATTGCGTCTCTTTTTCCGGGAACTGGTCCGTGTCGCCGTAGACGGAGCTCGATGAGGCGAAGACGAAGCGCCTGACCTTGTTCTTGGCCGCGGCCTGGAGCATGGACAGGACGCCGTTGATATTCACGTCGTTGTAGCTTTCGGGGTCCGCCATCGATTTGGGGACCGAACGCAGCGCGGCCTGGTGCAGGACGTAATCCATGCCTTTGCAGGCCAGGCCGCAGATCCCTTTATCGCGGATGTCCCCGTGGATCAGTTCAAACTTGTCTTTGCCCAATGTTTTGGCGAAGGCCAGGTTCTCTTCCTTGCCGGAGAAGAAATTATCCAGCACGCGGACAAAATGACCGTCGCTGACCAGTTTCTCTGCGATATTCGAGCCGATGAAACCGGCGCCGCCGGTGATGAGAAACTTGCTCATAATAAAAATCCTTTCCTGAGTGTGGTTGCAAGGTCACAAAGTCACCAGGTCACATGTGACTGGGTGACCTTGTGTCCTGGTGACTTATAAGTATCTGTAAATATACTCCGGCAAGTGGTACTCGATGTTCGTCAGGACATGCCCGATGACCTTGCAGTGGGACTGGTCGAGAAGTTCCGTCGCCCGCTGGACGATACCGCGCTGGGTGCGTCCGGCCTGGATGACCATCAGGACCCCGTCCGCCAGCGCGCCGATGATGCCGGAATCGGTGACGGAAACGATGGGCGGCGTGTCGAGGACGATATAGTCGAACTGGGTCTTCATCTCCGCCAAAAAGCGTTTCATGGTTTCCGATCCCAGCAGTTCCGCCGGGTTCTCCGCCACCGCGCCGGCGGCGATGAAGGCGAGGTTCTCCAGGTCGACATGGAACAGCGCTTCCGACAGCTCGGCCTTGCCGCTTAAGATCTCCGTGAGCCCGGTCTTGTGGTCGACCCCGAGATATTTCGCCACGCGGCCGCGGCGCATGTCGGCGTCGATCAGAAGGACCTTCGGCTTCTGCGTCGACTGGGCGAGGACCATGGCCAGGTTGAGCGAAGTGACGGTCTTGCCTTCCGAGTGGACCGAGCTGGTGACGACCAGCGTCTTCAAGGGGCGCTTGGCGCTCGTCGAGAGGACGTTCGTCCTCAAGATCTTGTATTGCTCGGTGATCAGGGCCTTGGGGTCGAAATACGCGACCAGGCGCGGGTCTATTGCAGAGTCCCCGATTTTCTTGATGACGAGTTCCTTGTGTTCGCGGATGCGGGTGATCTTGTCGATCCTCTCCAGCCTGTCTTCCGCTGCCTTGCGTAACGCTTCGGTGATTTTACCCATGAGGTATCCTTTGTTAGGTTAATGGTTAATCGTGAATGGTGAATAGTGAATGGTGGACGGTTTTTGTTTTACCATTAACCATTTACTCTTTACCATTTACCGCGCTCATTTCATCTAATTTCTTTACCTTGTCATTCAACGCCACAAATTTTTCCAGAAGCAGTTTGTTGTTGATCTTCAGGTCCTCGATCCTGGCCGCGGCTGATTTCAGGTTTTCCAGACCGGTCCTCATCTGTTTGAGCTCGCTTTCGAGCCGGACGACCTGTCTTTCCTGGGCCTTCTTCGCCGCTTCCTCGCGTGTCAGGCCCTCGCGGATGGCCGCCAGATCGCTTTTTTGTTCACTCATGTATTGCGCCAGGGAAAGCGACATGGTTTCCCGGACGTCCCTTGATTCCGTCAGGGTCTTGACGTTGATCACGATCGACGTCGCCGCGACGATGACCAGCAGTATGGACGGGATGGCGCCTCCGAGGCCTGGAGAACCGTATCTTTTCCCGGCGGCGGGCGCGGGACCAGCGGCGCTGATCACCGTCTTTGCTTGTTCTTCCCGCGCTTCCCTGACCTTGTTAAGCGCGTCTATCAGTTTGCTCATAACCTTGATAATAGTTAATGGTGAATGGTTAAGGGTGTCTTTTACTATTTACCGTTCACTATTTACTATTCACCTCCTGTAATTTTTTCAAATTCCTCATTAATATCAATGTCCGACTTTTTTTTGATCTCCCCCGCGATCTGGCTGGAGGGCGATTCCTGGATGACCTCTTCCATGAGCGCGCGGTCGACGATATCTTTTTCGTAGATAAAGCCGTTCAACAGGGCGCTGTCGCAGATCTGGTTGATCACCCGCGGCACGCCTTTGGAATATTGGCAGATCAACTCCAGCGCTTCGTCCGTGAAATACTGGCGCTGCGATTTGCTGGCCACTTTCAGCCGGTGCAGGATGTACTGTCTGGCGTCTTCCTGGCTCAAGGGCGTCAGATGATAAAAGACCGAAATGCGCTGGCGTAACTGTTCCAGCCGGGGCAGGGCGAGCTTTTTTTTGAGTTCCGGCTGTCCCAGGAAGATGATCTGGATCAACTTCTCGTTTTCGGTCTCCAGGTTCGAAAGCATGCGGATCTCCTCCAGGACCACTGGCTTGAGGTTCTGGGCTTCGTCGATGATCAGGACGACGTTGTGACCGTTACGCAGCTGTTCGATAAGGTAGGCGTTCAACTGGGACAGGAGCTGCGCCTTGGACCCGGGCCGGTATTCGACCCCCAGGTCTTCGAGGATGGTGCACAACAGGTCCTTGCCGCCGATGTGGGTATTGGTCACCAGGGCCGTCTGCGTGCGGGCGTCGAGCTTGTTGAGGAGCGTGCGGCAGACGGTCGTTTTCCCGGAGCCGATGTCACCGGTGATGACGACAAACCCCTTGCGGGACTCGATGGCGTAGATGAGCGTGCTCAAGGCCTCGAGGTGTTTGGTGCTCTCGTAGAAAAACCGTGAGCTCGGCGTCATGTTGAACGGCGCCTCCTTAAAGCCATAGAACTTATGGTACATTTTGATTGCCTCGTTTTCAGGTGATAGGTGGTAGGTTTTAGGTGTTAGTGGCTTTGGCCCTATCACCTTCCAACTATCACCCATCAACTATTTTAGAAAGTTTGCCACCGCCATCACGACGATGACGACGATCAGGCCGGCGGCGGCCGTCGTCGCGTAAAGCCAGCGCTGTTGTTCGCGTTCCTGGCGGACGCTCTCTTCCGTGTTGATCTTGGAGATGGCCCCCAGCAGCGGCACTCCGAGGAAATTTTTCGCGTCTTCCACGTCGATGAACGATTTGTCCAGGAATTCCGCGGCGATGACCAGCCCCGTGCCGCACAGCACGCCCAGGAAAAGGCCGATCAGGGCGACGAGCATCTTGTTGGGCTTGAACGGCCGCAGAGGGATCCGCGGAGGGTCCAGGACGGTGTACTGGGTCCCCTCTTTGGAGGATTGCAGCCTCTGGGTGATCTTGGCCGTCTCCAGGCGCTCGAGCAGCATGTTGTAGATCCCTTCGTTGACGCCGACGTCGCGGGCCAGGACTTTCCGCAGGTCGGTGTTCAGCTGTGTCTGGCCAGCAGGCCGGCCGCCGGCGTCCGGCGTCTGGGCCGTCACCGCGCCCGCGCCCCCGTCGACTTTGTCCAGGGCTTTTTTGATCTCTTCGATCACGGGGTTGGTGGTCTCTTTCTCGAGGTTGATATCTTCCGTGTACTCGAGGTTCTCATCGCGCAGCTCCTTTTTCTTGATCTCGATCAGGTCGCGGAATTTCCTGACCATCGGGTGCTGTTCGGTCGAGTCGATCAGCAGGTCGTCGAGCTGGTCCTGCATCTGGGCGATCTCCGCCGACTTGATCTTCCCCTTGTAGACCTTCAGCTGCTGTTCGATGAAGCTGATGGCGTTGGACGTCTCGTTGTTCTGTATCTGGACGTTGCGGTTGATAAAGATGTCGGTGATGTTCTTGACGACCGCCTGCGTCTTCTGGGGGTTGTCCCCGACGTAGGAAAGGTTGATGATGTTCTGGCCTCTTAAACGGATGGCGATGTCGCCGCGCAGCCCCAGGACGAGCCTTTCGAACTCCATCTTGTCCTTGATGTCCTTGTCCAGGTTCAGGCGCTTGACCAGTTCCACGAGGCTGTTCCAGCCCAGGATGGACTCTTTGAGGCCGGCCATCCGCTGGCTGACGGTCGTGGAAACGGCCAGCTTGGTGAACAGCGGATTGTCGGTCTTGGCCTCCTGCACCAGGATGACGGTCTCCGAGAGATATTTTTTGGGGAGGACGAACCCGGCGCATAGCCCCAGGACCAGCCCGGCAAAAGCGGGGATGATCAGGAGCTCCTTGCGGCGGAAGAAAATTTTTAAATAGCTTAACAACGATATACTGCCTGGGTTTTCAAAGTCTTTCATGACTGGCCTTTCTTCAGTTTTTTATTTTCCCAAAGGGCGGGGTAAATTCGCCCCCGCTGATTCGTTTTGCATTCGCAAAGCGAATCAAAACGGCGGGGGCTCATTTAAAACCCGGTCATTACCGTCCTGCCTGTGCCCGCGGCGGTGCCGATCGGTGCGGCAACGGGCTGGATGATGCGCATGGTTTTGGCCAGGAACGTCGGCGGCACGTAAAGGGTGTCGCCTGGCTTCATGGCCAGGTTTTCTCGCAGGTCTCCTTTGTAGAGCAATTTGTCCACGTTGACCTTGCGGATCAGGGGGGTGCCTGTCTCCGAAGGCGTGATCACGCGTCCGGCGGCCATCTTCGCGCTTAACAGCGGCAGCCCGGCCTGCACCAGCGCCTCGTGGACCGTGATCGTGTCGCCTTGCATGAAGATCTTGCCGGGGCTGGTCACTTCGCCGATCACGTACACGACCTTGCTGTTGTAGCCGACGATCTTCACCATGATCTCCGGGCTGATAATAAAGGGAGAAAGTTTCCGGGTGAGGGCGTCCTTGACCTGGTCTTTGGTCATCCCTTCCACGCTGACGTCGCCGACAAATTCGTACTGGATGTTACCTTCGTTGTTGATGATAAATTGGCCGCTGACTTCCGGATGGCGCATCACGGTGACTTCCAGGACGTCCGTTTTGCCCAGCGTGTAGTGGCTCATCGTTTTGATCGCTTCGGGAATTTCGGTGGTATCTGAAGATTCCTGGGTGCTTTGCTCGCCGGTCAGTACCTCTCCAGCAACGGGACTGGAAACGTCCTGGGCGGCCTGTTGTTGGACCGGCGGGTTGGCGGCCGTTTCCTGGACCGCGGTGCCGGCGAAATTCTGGCCGTGGACGACGCCGGCGGCCAGGACCAGCATCCAGGCGCCGGCAAGGCACGTGGAGCAAAGGGTGCGGTAAAAATAGTTCATTTTCCTGATCTCCTTTAAAGGTAAACGGATTTTTGATTTAAACTTCAAAGACAGCCTCGTGAAATTCCTTGATCTGTTGCACGTCGCCCGGGTCGTAAACGCGCCAGCCGCGCCAGTCCCGTTTGGGTTTGCGGATCTTGCCGTTCTTCTCCCAGCGGGCGAGCGTTTTTGAGCTGACGCCAAGCATGCTGGCCACTTCCGTGATTGTAAGCCGTTGGTCCACCTCTTCTCCTCCTTTTCCCTGATTAAAGGTGCGTTGATCCTGACTAACCGCGAATTTGAAAATCAAAATTTTGCGAACCTGTACACTCAAGACAAGCAATAACCGTGCCAGACCGGGACTAACTCGGACACATTTTTGGAAGAGTTGCAATGGATTGTTAATTAGTGAGTTACGTAACATTATAAAAATGAGTCGTATTTTGTCGGACGATCAGGTAAACGGTGGATGTTTAAATGATTGGACATGTATGTCCTGGACAAACCATGACAGTCGTGGAAGTTATGAGCTGTAAACAAGTTAGTGCTGTGTTGAAAATATTGGTCAATTGAGTGTGGAGAAGAATTTGTCCCTGGGTTGGTGATTTTGCCTTTCTCTGGAGGCAGGGGTAAGAAATTTCTTGCTATTTTTGGTATCTGTCCGGCAGTCACAGGGGTTCCCCGGGACGGATACCCTGGGTCCTCCCTGTTCTTTATTTTTTAAAAATTCCGTAGATGATATTCCCTGTTTCATTCCTGAAAGAAATTTCGGTTTTAAAATTTTTAACGATCAAACCGATCAACTCTTCCTTGGCTTTTAAACACGCCTCCCTACCCTTCGGCACACAAAACAAAGAGCCACTATCCCAAAAAATAAAATCTGCTTCTCGGATCTTCGATTTCAAATCAAGTATTTTTTCCGCATTAACAATAGGATAGTACATCAACTGCCCGATTTTGACGTCCGATTGCGCAAACGGTGTTGGATTGGAAATCCAGATTGACCCCGTTATATTTTTGGCATTGCCTGCAAGATATTGGCGGGACGGATCACGCTGATCGTGGGGAAAACGCATTGTTATTATTCTCAAAAACTGATGCCCTATAAGCGCCGCGAGAAGCACGATAAAAAGCCTCCTATAGACCACGGGTTTTCGTTGAATATAACGAAAACTTTGGCATACCCCATCGGCGGATAAAAGATAAAGATATGGAAGGCCCGAAATAAAAAAGCGGGGAATATCCGTTGGGAGTCTACCGAATAACGCAAATAAAACAATCCCGAGGGCCACGATGATAAAGCGATGCTTGTTCCATTCCTGCCGGAACAATAAATAAACGCTGACCGGGACAAAAAGAAAAACAGCGCTTTCAGCTTTAAATAATATTTTCAGGCAAGAAAAGATCCCCTCGTGCCAATGAAACGGCATCTGGTTATAAATCTTCTTCCCGTCAATAAACGGAACGAATATATTGCCGTAGGTAATAAAAATGAAGACCAAAAACGGAGAGGCTAATAAAACAGAGCCTAGAATAAACTTTACCCCTTCCCGGGAAAATTTGAACCTCAATCGTTCGATAAAGTTTATTCCGCCTAACAGGGCCATTGGGATCAATTGTGTAAATTTCGTAAAAAATGCAATGGCGCCGACGGCTCCAGAAAAAAAATGTTGGTTCTGCAGGAACAAATACACCGCGAAAACTCCTAAAAAAGACGCGGGAATATCTGTCAGGATAGAAGTTTCCCAAAAAATACAAGTCGGAGACAAGGCAAGAAATAATGCTGCGAAAAATCCTGTCTGCGAATCATAAACTTTTTTCCCGATTAGATAAACAAACAGAATATTTCCCATAGAAAGAACTACCCCCGCCACAGTTCCCCAAAAGACAGGGTCCGCACCACTTTTCCAAATGAGGCCTAAAAATAAAGGCCAGGACAACGGACGGAAAGATTCAATCATTCCAATTTGCCCTGACGAAAAAAAATATTTCCCCATCAATAAATAGGCTGACGCATCCCAAACCGGCGCGTGGGGTTTGACAACGAAAGCCCTCATCAGCAAACCTATAAAAAGAACACCGCAAATTCCAATATTCTTTTTAATGAAAGATTTCACTTATGGCCTTTCATAAAGTTTGATAACTGGAACCCGCTGCTTTTTCCAGCCAACTTTGGAATATACGTCCCGGGAAATGATTTTCGTTAAACGGAACCCATGCTCTGCAAAATACCGATCTTCCCGCTCAGCCTTTGAAAACGGATAAAAATCCGATGGGTTAGATTCACTCCATAGATCAACTTGTAAGATAATAGGCCCTGAGATCTGGGCGATCAATTTCTCAAAATCTATTTTATATTGCGGCAACAATACTAGTTGTCCTCCGTATTGACGAAAATTGAGACCACAATAGTATCGCGTGGGCCGCAAATTACGAGAGATAACCGTCGTCTGTGGACGAACTTTTTGACGGATCCATTGCCCCGCTTCCCCCAATCCTGTGCTCGTTGTAAAACTCATTTTCAGCAGAACTTCCGTTCTGGGAAAAGTACTCCAACAAACCCCACATAATATAAATATCCCGATGATCTCTAGAACACCTCTCCGCCAGTGATTCCGACTGAGTCGTTTCAACAACTCCTCCAACCCCAAACCACAAACAATGAGCATAATCGGTAAAACCATCAAACCGTAACGCAACACTTTAACGGGAGGCAGCGAAATCGCGCTCCAAAAAACAAAGAGAGATACCAATAATAATATTTTATACCGATGGCCCATTTTAATAATAATGTAAAGACCGTAAAGAAACAATGGCAGCAAGTAAGGAAACATGAGGATGTTAAAAATCTGGCCGATATAATACCAAACAGGCTGTATTTCATGCCCCTCTCCAGTCAATGTTTCGACATTAGGGAGAAAACTTCCCAATTGAATCCGATTATTAATGAGCAACAATAAAATCACCCCAGAGACAACGACCAACGATATCCGAAGTCTCCTTATCTTTTGAGCCAAAAAATACGGCCCCGGCAAGGATAAATAATAAATAACGAGAAAGGGGATCACGATGACTCCTGACCATTTAAGTAAAACGGCTAAAGAAGCTACAGCCCCGACATAAAAATGGTGTCTGAAATCGTCCGATTCGCCAGCTTTAATCAAAGCGATCAAAAAAAGGTTAAAAACAACCAACTGAGACACATCAATGTAAAGCTGATCGGCTTGTAATAAATAAACATAATTAAAATTGAGGAGGATGGCTGCGACAAGACCAACGAACCGACTACTGATCAGCGACCCTAGGATATAGATCGTCAAAATTCCCAATAGGCTGATGAGCAAAGCGATCATCCGATACACGACAACAGGATCAGAAAAAGCATTGCCTATCGATAAGATCAACGGGAAAAAGGGCGGATGATATTCAATAATTTCTCTCGAAAGAATAATGGAAGGTTGATAAAAAATCCTCTGGGCACACCAGGCATAAAGCGCTTCATCCGACCCCATCATTTCGGTAAAGAGATACGGCAGACGGATGACGCACGCTATCACAACATTCAAAATGAAAATCCATCCATAAAGGCCAGGAAAGAACGTATACGTTTTTTCCTCATCCACGTTCTTCAACCGGATCTCCATTCCTTTTCATTGGGATCAACGCTCAAAAATCCATAAAACCGGCAAGATCTCTTTCTTCTGATTGATCGTCAATAGTTCTTTCTTAACTTCTTTCCGGAGTTTAAAACCAAGACCTTCGAGATATTTCTGTTTTTCCTCTGTAAAAGGAAAAATCCATGGGGGCAGGGCCCAATCCCAACGTCCCAGTTCAACAAAGATCGGCTCTTTCACTTTCCCCAAAAATCCTTCAAACTCATCCTGGTTTTTCGGGAATTCCCGAAGACGGCCACCAAATTCTTTAAAATTAATACCCGAATAATATCTAATCTCCCGTCTGGAACTGCTAATAATCCATGCGTCTTCCGAAGGGACCGCTTTGATCCACTCCGCCGCTTCTTTATATCCACCAAACCCACTATTAAGCCCACCCTCTACCAACATGACCAGACGTGGGAATGATTGCCAATAAAAAAATAGAAATAACAAAATCGAAAACAATCTCGCCTTTTCAATTCGCAATGAACTTTTAAAAATCTTTTCAAGGAAGGTTTCAACACCAATGCCGGCAATCAAAAGACAACAGGGAAGGATCGGTAAGGCATATCGCGATTCTTTCTCTGCTGTTAAAGATATCCCGATTAAAAAGACGGCAAACCAGGTCAACAACAAAACATCTTTTATCGCCTTCTTTTTTACGCAAATATAGAAACCATAAACAAAGAAAGGCAATATTTGCCAAAGAATAAGAATATTATGAATTTTACCAATGTAATACCAGATCGGCTTGGGTTTACCAACCCCTTTTAAAGCGGAAATATCCGGGAGAAAGCTCCCCATCTGAACAAGATTATTAATTAATAGAAGTAGACATGTCCCTAGGATGATCGATAATGGAATTAATAATTTTTTTGCCCTTGCGCCCCAAGATAGCTCCCGGAAAGCTAAAAGGTAGAACGAAATAATAAATGGGATGACAAGCACACCAGACCATTTTAACAAAATAACAGCTGCCCCCATTAGCCCTACATAGCCATCGTAGCGCCTGGGATTTGTTTCAGAAATGTTCAGCAAGGCCAACGCAAGGAAACAGAAGAACACAGCCAGCGGACTGTCGATCAAAATGTACGTTGAACTGTTTAAATAGAAATAGTTAAACGACAACGACATTGTGGCAAAAAGGCCTAAAAATCGACTACTGATTCTGAGCCCCAAAAAATAAATCGCCACGATCCCGATGATGTTGATAATAACCGAAACCATATGGCATGCGAATTCCGGCGGGGAAGCAAAGAAATGTCCAATAGCTAACAAGATGGAAAACAACGGTGGGTGAAACTGGATTATCTCTTTCGAGAATGCCAGATGGAAATTTTGAAAGATCCTTAATCCTGACCAGGCATACAACGCCTCGTCAGGCCACAATCTATCAGGACGAAGAAAATTCCATCTAACCAGCGTCGCAACGATAAGGATTAATCCAAACAGCCCATGATAGCCAAATCGAGCCCAAACATCACTCCTTTCTTGTGTTTCGTTTGGAATATTCATCGCCTTTTAATTTATGAACTCTGTTTTGAAGAAGAAGTCTCTTACCCTCACGTATTAAAAGCAATTATATCCCACGCGACTATTTGATTTGCCAGCCGATGTGCCAATGATAGCAAAGGACACTTCCCCCAGCAACCAATTTTCGATTTTTGATTACTGTTCAGTGAAATTTTTCGATGGCTTTAAAATTAACTTGAATGCCAAAATTCTTTTGTATCCACATCCTTAATCGTCAAGCAGCCCATGTGTCCAGCGTGATTCTATGAACTTGCTGAGCTTGTATCAACAGTGCCATATCCCAAAATAATGCAGCTTTATGTGTTTCCTCAACAAAGCGATCTGAATAAAAACCAGCGTGAACAAAAGCGTTAGTCCAATTCAGTTTTCTCCTTCTGCGGGATAGTAGAACGTGGAAATTTCTTCGACGTTAATAACTGCCGGGTTGCCAGCGGTCGGGCAGAAGTTCGTGAAGCCGCGAGGCAGGATGAGATTGGATGCGTTGCAGAACGTCTTTCAGATACAACCAGGTGTTGATCTTGTTTTTACGACACGTGGTGCAAAAGGTCATGAGAACAACGGCCGTGTGTCCGCCCGTCTCGCTACCGACGAATAACCAGTTTTTACGGCCCAGCGAGATCGGTCGGATGGCGTTCTCCGCGAGATTGTTGTCGATCTGGATGCGGCCGTCCTGCAAATAGACGTTAAGTTCTTTCCATATCCCCAGCGAATATCCGATCGCCTGACGCATCGGTGATTGCGGCAAATGCGCGGCCAGGCTGGCTTCCAGCCAAGGCTTGATTTTCTTCTCGATGATCGGTGCGGCGTCCCGTTGCCGTACTGTCCGTTTTATTTCCGGCGGGTCATGCTTGATCCCGGCTTCAATTTTGTAGAGCATGGCGATCAATGTCAATATCTCCATGGCCGCCCGCGGCGCCGAATCTTGCGCCTTGATAAAATATCTGCGGGCATGCGCCCAGCAGCCCGAGTTGACAATGCCCGGCGGGCTTTTGTCGACGGGTTTGAACAGCCTGTTATACCCAGCGAACGCATCCGAAACAAGGGTCCCGCGGTATCCTTAGAAGAATTCCTCCGGCCCGCCACTGCTGCGATCCAGTGTCAAAATTTTGCGAACCTGTACACTCAAGACAAGCAATAACCGTGCCAGACCGGGACTAACTCGGACACATTTTTGGAAGAGTTGCAATTCATTGTTAATTAGTGAGTTACGTAACATTATAAAAATGAGTCGTATTTTGTCGGACGATCAGGTAAACGGTGGATGTTTAAATGATTGGACATGTATGTCCTGGACAAACCATGACAGTCGCGGAAGTTATGAGCTGTAAACAAGTTAGTGCTGTGTTGAAAATATTGGTCAATTGAGTGTGGAGAAGAATTTGTCCCTGGGTTGGTGGTTTTGCCTTTCTCTGGAAGGCAGGGGCAAGAAATTTCTTGCTATTTTTGAATCATGTGGTATGCTTCTTGCTATGTCAACGCAGCTTCTCCCCCGGCAAATCCAGAAACCCATCCTTGCTCCTGTCATGCAGCAGTCCATCGAGGTGTTGTTGTTGAATTTGACCGAATTGAACCTCGCCATTGAGCAGGAGATGCAGAACAATCCGCTGCTGGAAATTAATGAGGAAGCGACACTCAGCCGGGAACGTTCGCTGGAGGAGATCACCGCATCGGTCAACGAACTGCTGCGCCACGCCCCCTCACCCGGCCACGCCCAGCATTTTACGGATGACGACATCCTTGAAGAAAGACCGGTCAAAACCGAGAGTAGTCTTGAAGACATTTTATTGCGGCAGCTGCGCGTCGAGTTGAATGACCCGCTGGATATCAGGATCGGCGAGTATCTGATCGGGAACCTCGATGAGGACGGCTACTTAAAGACGACCTGCGCGGAAGTCTCGTTCCTGCTGGGGGTCCAGGATGCCGGCCGTGTTGAAAAGGTCCTGTCCCTCATCCAGGGGTTCGAGCCGGCCGGTATCGCCTCACGGGACCTGCGCGAATGTCTTTTAACGCAGATCAGATCCGGTGTCCATCCCCGGAAAGAACTTCTTGTCAGGATCATCGCGGAACATCTGGAAGATCTGGGGCACAAACGTTTCCAGCAGATCGCCCGGAAGATGGCCATGCCCGTGGAGGAGATCAAAAAACTGGCCGGTATGATCGCCGCCCTGGAACCAAAACCCGCCCGCAATTACCGGCCCGTGCGGTCTTCCATCTATATTTATCCGGACGTGGTTATCCGGGAAGACAAAGAGAACGGTTACCGCGTGGAAGTCAGCCGTGAAGGGGTCCCGCAGCTGCGGATCAACGCCTATTACCGGAACCTGTTAAAACGCGCGGACCTCAACGACCGTGACCGTGAATTTATCCTCGAGAAATTCCGCAACGCCGTGAATTTCATCAAAAGCGTCGAACAGCGCGGCCAGACGATGCGCCGGATCGCCGGGTATCTCCTGGAAAGACAGAAGGCATTTTTCGAAGAGGGCGGCCCCCTGGTCCCGATGATCCTCAAGGACGTCGCGCAGGCCATCGGCCGCAACGAATCGACCGTCAGCCGTGCCATCCATAATAAATTCATCGATACCCCCCGCGGGATCTTCTCGATAAAATTTTTCTTTTCCCAGGGGATCCCGGCAACCGCCGGCAGCGATGCCGCGTCCGCGGCACCGCACGGGTTTGTCGCCTCGCGCAGCGTCAAGGACGAGATCCATAACCTCATCACCTCCGAGGACAAGCGGTCTCCTCTTTCCGACCAGGACATCCATCTGTATCTTATGCGCCGGGACATGCAGATCGCCCGCCGGACCATCAGCAAATACCGCCAGGCGTTGCGTATCCTGCCATCGAACCTCCGGAAAGTTTAGCTCACGCCTATGCCGCCTAAAATCAGCGTTATCATGCCCACCTATAATTGCGCCGCGACCATCGCCGCAGCGCTCGATTCCATCTTTAACCAGCAGTACCGCGATCTTGAGGTCATCGTCGTTGATGACGGTTCAACGGACAATACCAAAGACGTCCTTAAGGCCTACGGCGACCGGATACGGTATTTTTATAAAGATAACAGCGGGGCGGTCCGCTCCCGGCTTTTCGGCCTTCGCCAGGCCTCGGGGGAATATATCGCCTTGCTGGATGCCGATGACCTCTGGATGCCCGACAAGCTTGGTCTTCAGGCGCTGATCCTGGACACCTGCAAAGATATTGATTTTCTATTCGCGGATTTTCAGGATTTCAACGCCAAGGAATTTTCGCCAAAGTCGTGCTTTGACGGCAGCAAGGTTTTCCGGAAAATACCCGCGCGGCCTGTTTCCCCGGAGCATCCTTATTGCAAGGTTTTCACCAGGGACATTATGTATGATTATTTGCAGGGCAATTTCATCCTTCCCTCCACCCTGCTGATGCGAAAGACAACGTGTGTTGAACTGGGCATGTTTACGGATGACCCCGCCATCCGCGAACAGTACGAATTTTCCTTGCGGGCGTTGCACCGGCTTAAAATGGCGTTTATTGACCGGGTGTTGGTCCACCGCCGCTTCCGCGGGAGCAACCTCACCAAAAACGCCACGCTCTGGCATGAGCGCACGGTCGTTCTCTGTCAAAAGGCCCTGCCGTATCCCTGGCTGGACCAACGCTGCAAGAATTTTCTGACAACGCTCATGCGGCAAAGTTATTACAAGCTGGGTGCGGACCAATTTAAAAAGGGTAACGTTTTGGAAGCGAGAAAATTACTGCGGCAATCGTTAAGTAAAAATTTTAGTCAATGGCGTGCGAAACTGCTTTATCTGCTCACCTTTTTTATGCCTTCGCGGTCTTGAGCCCCGCGCGGGCGTAGTCGTCTTCCAGCCGGATAATGTCTTTTTCGGAAAGCTCTCCACCATTGGCATGGACCGCCACCTCGATAAAGACCAATTTGCTCTTGCCGGTGTTGCCGATGCGGTGGACCGCTCTTACCGGGATATCCAGGACATCCCCGGCGCCGACCTTTTTTTTCCGGCCGTTGATGACGGCCAGTCCCCGTCCGCTGACGATGTTCCATTTTTCGGAGCGATGGGCATGCTTTTGCAGGCTTAGCCGGGCCCCGGGGTTTACTTCCACCCGCTTGACCCACACGCCGGCTTCTTGAAATAATTTGATGTAATTGCCCCACGGGCGGCTGGTAAAATTGATCGTGATATCCATTTCTTCCTTTCTGAATTATAAGTGTTTGAGGACCGCGTTGAGGACGATATGGGATTTCGTTTCATCGCCCAGGATGCCGACGCGTATCTTCAGTTTGGAGGAACGTTCGGTAAAGGCCCGGATGTCGATCGAACCTTTTTCCCCATCGTCAAATTCAAACTTGATCCTGGCCACGTGGCGGCGGATCTCGTCGGAACGTATGACGCATTTGATGTCGCGAAGCGCCCGCTGGCTGGCCTTGTGAAGGTCCGCGACGGGTTTGTCGAAATTTTGCTCGAGGCTGCCCTTGACCCAGGCCACCCCGCCCGCCCCGGCCGCGGCGCCGACTAAAAGAGCGAAACAGCCGCTGGTCGTCATCACGGCCCCCGCGAGCAACACGGCCAATCCGATGGAGGAGAATTGTTTTTTCATGCGTTTCCCTTTCATGACTTAAAGAATTCTTTTAGTTCCGACGATAATTGTCCCAGATCTTTACGGGTGTGCACGCCCGAGACAAAAAAGGCTTCCAAATCCGCCGGCGGCCAGTAGATGCCTGCGTTCAAAAGATGCTGGAACAGCCGGGTGTAACGTTCGCCTCCGGCGGCGGCTTGCGCGTCGGCGTAATTAAGGACCGGTTTTTTGCGGAACCGGATGCTCATCATCGACTGGTAATGGGCGATGTGCGCCGGAATATCCTGGGCTTGAAAATAGCCGTTGATGTCTTCGGCAAACGCCGCGCAGCGGTCATTGAGCCGCTGGTAAAATGCCGCGTTCAACAGCCGCAGTCCCGCCAGCCCGGCGCGCATCACCACAGGGTTGCCCGCGAACGTTCCGGCCTGGTAAACGCCGCCCAGCGGGGCCAGGCATTGCATGATGTCTTCACGCCCGCCGTAGGCGCCCACGGGAAAGCCCGCGCCGATGATCTTTCCCAGGCAGGTCAGGTCGGGGGTGATCCCGTAATCCGCCTGCACGCCGCCGGGGTTCGTGCGGAACCCCGTCATCACCTCGTCAAAGATTAGGACAATACCATATTGTTTGGTCAGTTCCCGCAGTCGCTTCAGGAATTCCGGCGAGGCCGGGATAACGCCCATGTTGCCCGCGACGGGTTCGATGATGACGCACGCGACCCGGTCTTTGTGTCTGGCCAGCGTTTCTTCCAGCGTTGGCGCGTCATTATACGGCAAGCTGATGGTGTTATCGGTGTGGTTTTGCGGGATCCCCAGGCTCGAGGATCTTTTCAACTGCGCCACCCCCGATCCGGCCATGGTTAACAGGTCGTCGAAATGCCCATGGTAACAGCCGTCGAACTTGACGAGCAGGTCACGGCCCGTGAACCCGCGGGCGAGGCGGATGGCGCTCATCGTCGCCTCGGTGCCGGAATTGACGAAACGGACCAGTTCCATCGAAGGCACGCACCGCGTGATGTGTTGGGCGATCTCGATCTCTTCGCGGGTGGTCGTGCCGAAACTTGTTCCCTTTTCAACGGTTTTCTTCGCCGCCAGAATGACGTTGGGATGGGCGTGGCCCAGGATAAGAGCCCCCCACGAGAGGCAGTAGTCCGTATAAGAATTATTGTCGTAATCGTAAAGTTTGGCCCCGCGGCCGTATTTCATCACTAAAGGATGCCCGCCCACGCCTTTAAAGGAACGCACGGGGCTGTTGACGCCACCGACGAGGACTTTTTGGGCCTGCTGGAAATATTCTTGGGAGTGTTGAGTACGCATTGTTTCAAGTCACCATGTCACCAAGACACAATGTCACACGTAAAAGATTTTACCTGTGACCTGGTGACTTTGTGACCTTGCGACCGCTTGGTTATTTTAACCATCGTAGCGCGTCTTGCGCGTGGTAGCTGACAATGATTTTCGCCCCGGCCCGTTTGATGGACGTGAGGGTCTCCAGGACAACCGCTTTTTCATCGACCCAGTTTTTGGCGGCGGCCGCCTTGACCATGGAATATTCGCCGCTCACGTTATAGGCGGCAACGGGGACGTTTAAACGCCGGCGCAAAAGCGCCACCACATCAAGATATGCCAGGGCGGGTTTGACCATCACGATATCCGCCCCTTCCGTCACGTCCTGTTCGGCTTCTTTCAACGCCTCGCGCTGGTTGGCCGGGTCCATCTGGTACGTCTTGCGGTCGCCGAAATTGGGCCTCGAATCCGCGGCCTCGCGGAAAGGGCCGTAATAGGCCGAGGCGTATTTGACCGCGTAGGAAAGGATGGCGACGCCGGTGAATTTGTTTTTATCGAGTCCGGCGCGGATCCTGCCGACCCGAAAGTCCATCATGTCCGACGGCGCGACGATGTCCGCTCCGGCCGCGGCGTGCGCCAGCGCCATCCTGGCCAGTAAAGGGAGCGACAGATCGTTATCAATGACACCGCCTTTGACCACACCGCAATGGCCGTGCGTCATGTAGGCGCACAGGCAGACGTCGGTGGCCACCAGAAGATCGGGGAACTCTTTTTTAATTTGCCGGATCGCTTTGGGGACGACACCGGCCGCGGCGTACGCCTGGCTGGCGGCATTGTCTTTTTTATTCGGGATGCCGAATAAAAGGCACGCCTGGCCGCCGGCTTTGCGGTAAGCCGCAACGGCCTTGAGCAGAAGGTCCGGCGAATACCGGAAGATCCCCGGCATCGAGGCGATGGGTTCCTTCTTGTTGCTCCCTTCGACGACAAAAAAAGGCTGGATGAGATCGTCGGGCGTGAGCGTTGTCTCGCGCACGAGGTTACGCAGCGTTGGTGACGCCCGCAACCGGCGGTATCTGTTTCGTCGTTCGTACTTCGTATCTCGTATCTCGTTGGGTGTCATTGGGGATCCTGGCGTTTTCTTTTTAGTTCAAGCCGGATGGCTTTCACGCGTTTGCTGGATGTGCGCAGCATGAATTCATGCATTTGCTGGAGCCACTCCAGTTTCCTTTGGGGCGATATTTTCATAAACCGCCGGAGGCGCTGGTCGTGCGTTTCCCATTCAAAGATCATTTGTGCCGCCCCCGGAGCATTTTGATCCGCTTCAGGTCCTCAATATCCAGCTTGTCCACCGGCCGGTTGGACTTTTTTTTCATCGTGATGAGATGTTCAACCGAGATAACCGGTAATGTC
The DNA here is from genome assembly GCA_016212005.1 of Candidatus Omnitrophota bacterium. Lineage (GTDB taxonomy): Bacteria > Omnitrophota > Gorgyraeia > Zapsychrales > Zapsychraceae > UBA10015. The sequence continues at coordinate 32,523 of JACRHP010000016.1, forward strand.
AGGCGCCCGCATTTGATGGTCAAGGCCGTTTTTCGGGCCTTTTCGTAGGAAACGGGCGTTTCAATGATAATATCGACTTCTTTAAGCTCCTGATCTTTGTAGAAATTAAAGGCTTTCATATGTTTGTTTTGAACCCAGTCCCTTCGCGTTGCCTTATCGGCCATACCCATGGGATCGACGGGTTGCTTGACTTTGTATCCGTTCTTCGTAAGAATCTTGATAACTTTTTTCAGATTTTGGTCGCTCATTTCCACCAGGACATCCATATCAGCCGTGTTTCTTAAGGATCCCAGGATGTTAAGTGCCATTCCTCCCACCAGGACGTATTTTATTTTTTGTTTCTGAAATTCCCGCAAAATTTCTTCGTAGATGATCAATGCGCGCTCCTCAACTCTTCAAAGTCCGTATAGCCGGCCTCGCGCAAAAAAGCGCTGGTCGCGGCCCCGCGGCTTAAGATCCGCCAATGTCTGGGAATAGCCCCGTACGCGGCCAGGAAATTACGCGCCGTCGACGGACTGGTAAAGACAACCTGGTCGATCGCCGCCTCCGGGACCGGCAGCGGACGTTTTGCCGGCGGCGTGTTGTCGTAGACGGTCAATTCGTCTACCTGGGCCCCTTGCTTGGTCAGGTTGCGTTTCAGAAAAGGGTTAGGCAGCGCCGAGCGCGGGAAAAGGATTTTTTTGCTGCGTAGTTTCAGCTTCCCGGCCATTTCCTGAAAAAGTCCCTCGCTTGTTTCGACCTTGGCAACCAGCGTGGCGGAAACGCCTTCCTGCGCCAGCGCCTTGGCTGTTGCCCGCCCGATGGCGACAAATGTCTTTTGGCTTATTTTTTTTGCCGCATACCCCTTCTTGACCAGCAGTTCAAAAAAGTATTTCACCCCGAACTTGCTGGTGAAAAGGATTATATCGTAATTGACGAGATTCGTCAGCAACGTTTTTATCCGGCCGGCCGTCAGCTTCGCCGGCGTGATTTCGATCATCGGGAAAGGGACCACCTCGCCGGCCGCGCGCAACTGCGCTGGGTCGCTGCCGGTATACAGGACGCGCGGCGCCGGGGCGGGCCGGTAAAACCGCAGCGTCTCGCCGGCAATGATCAAAACCGGCGGTTCCAGCGGTTCATCTTTCACTTTTTGCCGGATGTCCGCCAGCGTCCCTCGGACGATTTTTTCTTCAGGGCAAGTCCCTTTGGAAATGATCATAACCGGGGTTTGCGTGCTCCAGCCGGCGGTTTCAAGTGAGTGGACGATCTGTTCCAGTTTGGTCAGGCCCATTAAGAAAACCAGCGTGCCGGCTTTGGGGATGTCTAAAAGGTTTTCTTTTGTGTCTTTTTCCCCTTGCTGGTAGCCGCTGACAAACGCGACCGAGGAAGAAACCTCGCGGGCCGTCAAAGGGATCCCTAGCCGCGAAGGGATCCCCGTGGCCGAACTGACGCCAGGGATGACTTCGACGTGAATGTGGTATTGGCGCAGATATTCGATCTCATCGGCGCCGCGGCCGAAGATCAAAGGGTCCCCGCCTTTAAGCCGTACGACTGTTTTGCCTTGCATCGCTTTCTGGCGTAAAAGGCGGTTCAGCTCATCCTGCGGCATCGCGTGGGCGCCTTTGCGTTTGCCGGCGTAAATCTTTTCCGCTTCCGGCGCGTGCTTGAGGAGTTTTTGGGAGACCAGATAATCATAAAAAACGCAGTCGGCCGACGCCAGGGCACGGACGCCTTTGACCGTGATCAGTTGCGGGTCTCCGGGCCCGGCCCCGACGAGAATAACGCGGCCGTAGCCGGCGCGCGCGTCGATGGGCGTCAACAGCGCGCGCAGCCGGGCGTCGCCCGCGCGTCCGGTGACGGCGAGTTGTCCCTGCAGCGGTGTGGCCTCCCAGGGCAGAATGTCCTGGATGAGATGTTCCAGCCCCAGGCGTTTGAGCGCGACCGTGGCCACAATGATCCCGTCGCAGTAGCCGTCCTTCATTGTCTGGATCCGTTCCTGGATGGTGCCGCGGATGTCGAGGGTCTGGATGTCCGGCTTCAGACGTTTGACCTGTTCCAGGCGCAAGGCGCTGCTGGTGGCCACGCGCGCGCCCGCGGGCAGCTGGTCAAAAGGAATTTTCCCGACGAACGCGTCCGTTTCATCCGGGCTTTGCGTCAGCGCGAGAACGGTTATCCCTTCCCGCATCTGTTGCGGGAGGTCCTTGGCGCTGTGGATGGCTACGTCGATCTCCCCGGACAGCAGGGCTTCGTCGAGCGCGTCGGTAAAAAAATCGTCGCCGGCGTTGGCCGTCAAGGACGTCGTCTTGTCCTGGTCGCCGCGGGTGGTGTAAGTTTTATGTTCAAGTTTGACCTGGACCCCTCGGGCGGTCAAAAGGGCCTGGACCTCTTCGACCTGGACCAGGGCCAGCCGGCTGGCGCGGGAACCAACTTTGATTATTAAAGGATTAGAAAGCATGTGTTGGGAATTTATTTATTCATGTGTTCCATCTCAACCTTGAGCGAGGCCAGGGTCAGGCGCACATCGAGGAAAAAGAACGCCAGCGAGGCAATGAGGCATAGCAGGCTTAACATAAAGAAGATTTTGATCAGGGCGATAAACTGAAAGTTGAACGCCAGCGACGAAAAAAGCATGAGCATGACCGAAGCCACGAAGAACATGCTGACCGAGACCAAGGCGATGGCCGTCTGCAGAAGCCGGCCGCGCCGGTAGAGGATGTCCACCTGGGCCTTTATGAGGAGGATTTCGTCAGCGGGGGCGTGTTTTAAACTGACGCTGAAAGAACGGATGCGGTCGATGGTACGCCCCAGGCGGTTGGTCATCGTCAAAAGGATAAGCCCCAGCCCCGAGATGAGGATACAGGGGGCGACCGCGGCCTGCAGGCTTTGGATCAGGTTTTCCATGATTACTTCGCCTCCAACGCTTTCAGTTTTTTAAGGACATACAGACGTATCGTTTTTTCCGGGATTCGTCCGGCCCACCAGAGTGCTTTTTTGAAACTGAATTCCGGCGGGAAATGCAATTCCGGGAAATGCCCGAATTGTTTTTTTCTTCGGCTCGATAGGTACAAGCTGTCGATCAATGCCTTTTCCGGTTCAGCGACAAGAAAATTTCCGTCGTCTTTATACCAGTCAAAACCGCCGAAGAATGCCGGGGCGATCTGATGGACGGAAAAAACGCCCGCTCCGGTACGAATGGTTTTCGAATGTGAAGTGGAAGCGAGGGTTATCACCTGGGGGATCTGTTCAACGATCCTGTGCAGATGCAGCGCGCTGATAAACGATACATAAACACGCTGGCGGGGGAACAGACAAGGGATGATCTCAAAGGGAGAAAACGCCTTGGGGCCGGCCTCTGCCCACACCCCGCGGGATATCCGGGTGGCGAGGCCCTGGCGCGCCAGACGGTTCAGACTTTGGACAACGGTTGATGCCGATTTGCCGGATAGCGAAACCAGGTCATGGGTTGTAAAAACTGTCTGCCCCAGCTTTTTGATAAAGACCATGATATTTTGGGAATTATCTGTTTTCATTTTTAAACTCTTCCAGAAAACGGACTGTCCTGAGCCTGATGCCATCCCATGCCCCGGGCGAAGAATATGCTTTTTGATCTTCATCTCCGAGATAGGCGACAACCGTGTCCCTGAATTGAGGGAAATCTACCAGGAAGACATTGTCACAGGCTGTTTTAAGGACCGTTGGGGCGGGATGAAAAGATTTGGCCGGGGCCCTGTCGCGTTGGGAACTGAGGAGAAAAAGATCGAATATATCACGGGCCTGTATAACAGACCTTTGCGCTAGCGCTTGGATTTTTTGCGCGACAGCCGAGGCCGCATCATAGTGCGGGACAAGTAACGGCGCCATTTTATAAGAGCGCAAAATCGAGCTGGATACCGGTTCGACGAGCACGCGCCCTTTCATTCCCCGTCTTGAAAATTCTATTTTGGTGAACAGGTCTTCCCCGGCCGTCGTCAAAAGGTGGATCTTAAACCGCTGGGTGGTCTGGGTCTGCTTGGCCTTGGTGATCTCTGGAGGAACAACCCTTTCGATGCCGAAAGATTTGAGGCTGTCGGTCAACCCGCGGGCCGAGAGTATTTCCATGACGGTTTTCTTAACCCGCTCGACCCTGACCCCGTGGATGTCGATGTCCATATCTTCCGAATAACGGATACTTTGAAAGAAAAATCTTAAGTTGGTCCCTCCTTTAAGGCAATAGCATTCCGTCTCCAGTTTTCTGCCGAACCAGCGCAGAAATTCCAGGTGAAAAACTTCTCTTGTCTGAAGCGGTGTAGAAATTTTGTTATTCATATTATGTAGTATATTTTATTTATAGATAAATTACAATACATAACTAGTGTTGGGTCTCTTAAACGGGGGAATGGATTACTCGGCTTCCACGAGCCTTTTGATTTCCGGCAGGGCCTTGCGGGCGGCTTCCTCCCCGCGCTTGATGAGCTCTTCGACCTTGTAGAGTTCGAACCAGTTGATGCCCACCAGGTCCGGGTGGATGACGATGTCCGCCTGCTGGGCGCTTTGTTCGGCGAGGACGTGCTCGGTCGCTTGCAGGGTCCGCACGATGATATCAGAGATATTGTGCCGGAACGGCCGCAGCAAAAAACGCAGTATGCGGACCTGCAGGAATTGCCACGGGGCGTCGCTGAAGGGTATTTGGAGCTCTTTGAGTTCGGCGGCTTTTTCCAGCGCGAAGTTCTCGCAGACATCGTGGGGAGACTGCAGGACGTTGACGGCGATGATCTTTTTGATCCGCCGGCTGGCAAGGACATTGGTCGGCAGCGGGTTAAGGACGCCTCCGTCAATGATCAGTTTGTCTTTTTCTATCACAGGTTCAATGACTCCAGGGATGGCGATGCTTTTGCGGATAGCCTCCACCAAAGACCCCGATTCCAGGATAATTTCTTCCCGGCGGACGAGGTCGTAGGCGATAATCTTTAAGGGGACGCGGGTGTTGTAGAACGTGCGGCCGCCGAAATTCTTGCGCAGCCAGTATTTGATGAGCCGTCCGCCGATAAGCCCCGAGATGGGGACGACCGGGTCCAGGAGCGCCAGCATATTTTTTCTTTTTTCAAAATCGCGGGCCACTTTTTCGATTCCGGCGGCGTCCTTGCCGATGGCCCAGAGGCCGGCGATAACGGCCCCCATACTGCTTCCGGCGATGATATCGATGGGGATGTTTTCTTTTTCCAGAACGCGCAGTACGCCGATGTGGGCGATCCCCAGGGCCGCCCCTCCCCCCAGCGCCAGCCCGACGGACACCCCGCCGATCTCCCGCGCGATCCGGGTGACCGTCTTGCTGTACTCGCTGTGCGCTCCGGTCTGCAGGAAAGATAAATGCGCGGAATCCTGTCTCTGGGTGAGTTCCTGGGGCTGCAGGTTCGCCAGGGCGGCATAGACATGGTAGTCCAGGTGCTTGTTGATGTCTTCGAAAGAGAGATAAATTTTGTCTTGCACCGGGCGGACGATCACACGGAGCTTTTCTTCGCGGAATTTTTCCTGGAGGGCGTTCTCCAGATGGTCGACGACCTTACGGATGGATTCAAGGTCACTCGTCCGGTCGCAGGTCACCAGGTGCACCAGGTCGGCCTGGGTTAAAGTTTCCAGCACAATATCGTCCATGTCATTGGGGAGGTCGACGACCACGTAATGGTAGTCGCCCACGAAAGTACTCACGAAAAGTCCGATCTGGCGCTTGAGGGCCGCGTCGTTGGGGGGGAAGGAAACGTTTAACAGGTCAACGGGCAGTTCTTTTTTGATGACGCGTTCCAGGATCTTTTCGTGGCCGTCGACGATCTCGTCCAGGTTGACGGGGGGCGTTTTCCAGCGGGGAGAGGTCCCGCCTTCGGCGAGGCTCATCTTTGGCGACCCGTCGCCGGCACCCGGGACACCGGTCCCGGCGGGAGGTTGTGTCTGGTTGGCGTGGATGTTGATGAAGATGACGTTTTTCCCGGTTTCTTTGCGGATGCTCAAGGCGAGGTTGACCGCGTACGTCGAACTGCCGGTGCCCTGGACAGGGCTGTACACGGCGATGACGGTACTCTCGAAAACGGATTTGACATCGTGTTTGCCGTGGCGGATGCGTTTGGACAGGCTCTGGCTTAAACGTAACCCCAGCTGCGGGATGTCGGTCAAGATCGTCTGGAAGTCGTCTTTGGCGATCTTCAGGATGACCGAATCGTTGAGGGCTTCGAAGGTCATCGTGTGGCTTTCGCCGGTGAGAATCGAGACGATGCCAAAGTGCATCCCCCGGTGGATGAAATCCACATCCCCCTTCCGCCCTCCCATGCCCGTTGTATAAGCCTGTAACCGGCCGGAGATCACGCAATAAAAAAAGTCCGGCGGTTCTCCCTGCCGGCAGACGACGTCTCCTTTTTTATATTCGCCGATGACGGATTTGCGGGCGATCTTGTGCAACTCCAGCCAGCTTAACCCGGCGAAGATCGGGATCTGCTTGACGAGATTGAAACGGTTGATGAGGGAGGAGAGATTGCTCATTTTTAAAGTTGTAAGTCGCCCTTAGAAATCGCATCAGCGATTTCAAGGGTAAAGTCCCGGAAATTTCAAAGAAATTTCTCGGGATAAGTAATAAGTCGTAAGTTAAAAACTTTATGAAAATATTTTATAAAAACCATCCAATTTGTTAGTCCCTTCATAACAATCGCTCAAACATCCGGATTAAATGCTCTAATCATTTTTTGCTTACCACTTACGACTTACGACTGTTTTATCTGTTCAGTTTCAGCACTTCGTTCACAACGCCGACCAGTTCCCGGACGTCCTGGTAGATGACAAAACGTTCGATGCCGTCTTTGCCGTTTTGGGGGAGCGTTTGCCCCGCCGCTACGACTTTGTCCGGCGAGGCCTGCGTGTACAGAATGAATTTGACTGCCTGCGTCTTGGCCATCTTTTTGAGTTTTGAAATGACTATATCTCCCGGGAAATCGGGCAGCGTCAGCTTGACAAGGGCCAGATCGGGGACCGTGGCGGCGACACGGTCGATGGCCTCGGTCCCGTTGCGCACCAGGTTCACCTCGAACCCGGCCGTCAGCAACGCCGCGCCGATCGCGCCGCATGCCTCGGGGTCGTTATCGGCGACACAGATATGCGTCGGTTGGTTCTTGTCTTTGGGTTTTGCCTCTTGAGAGGATCCTGATTTTTTCTGCAGGATGGTCTCCACCTCGGTGAGCAATTCCTCTATTTCAAAGGGCTTGGACATAAACCCGTCCGCTTCCAGTTCCTTGAACAGCTGTTCCATGTTGGCGCGGGCCGTCAAAACCAGCACGGGATATTTGGGCCGGCTCCATTCATCACAGGTCTTTTGGTAAAATTCGATGCCGCCCATGATGGGCATGTTCATGTCCAGGACGATCAAATCCGGTTTCAGGGATTTGAGCATCTCCAGCGCTTCCTCGCCGTTGTCGGCGGTTTCGACGTTATAACCTTTCGACTTCAGGACCATCTTGACCAGTTGTTGCAGGTCGGCCTCATCATCGACGACCAGGATCGTTTTTTGTTCTCCCATATTCTTCTCCCTTATGACGGTTAATGGTAAATAGCGAATGGTTATTTGACAAATTACCATTCACCATTAACTATTTACTGGTAAAAGGCAACCGCCGCTCCTGTATGGGCAATATGAAACTGAATGTCGAGCCCTTGCCCGGGGCAGACTCGACCACCACTTTCCCCCCGTGGCGGGTGATGATCTCCTTGCAGATCGCCAGCCCCAGCCCTGTCCCGCCTTCTTCGTTTTCTTCCGGCGATTCGATCTGCTGGAATTTCTGAAAGAGTTTTGGGATATCCTCTTCGGCGATACCCTTGCCTGTATCGGTGACGCTCACGACGATGTGGTTGTTCGCCGACCTGTCCTGGCTTGTGACGGTAATACCCCCTTCTTTGGTGAACTTGATCGCGTTGCCTAAAAGGTTGTTCAGGACCTGGATGATGCGGTCGCTGGCAAACGGGACCCTGGGGATACGCGTGTCCAGTTCAGTTTTGAGGTATAGCCCGCGGCTTTGCGCCACGTCCCGCAGACTGTCCGCGACCTCCTGGACGACGTGGTTGATGTCGTTCATCTGGAAGTTCATTTCGAGCTTCCCGGACTCGATCTTGGTCAGGTCCAGGATATCGTCAACGAGGTGTCTTAAACGGTCGACGTTTCTTTTGGCGCGGTCCAGGACCTCTTTTTGTTCGTTGGTGACGTCACCGAGCATTTTTCGGGCGACCAGGTCGACGGCCGTTTTGATGGAGGCCAGCGGGGTGCGCAGTTCGTGAGACACCGTGGAGGTGAACTCCCGTTGCAGCTGGTACATGTCCACCAGTTTCCGGTTGGCGATCTCCAGTTCCTCGTTTTGGGCCCTCGTTTCTTCATACAGCCGCCGGTTCTCAACGACCAGGTCATAATAGGCGATGGCCTGGCGTATGGTGGCCAACAGCTCCGTCGTTTTCCAGGGCTTGCTGATGAACCGGTATACTTGCCCCAGGTTGATGGCTTCTTCCGCCGCGGAAAAGTCGGTATAGCCCGTGAAAAGGATCCGGATGACGTCCGGATGTTTCTCCTTGGTCTCCTGCAGAAATTTCACCCCCAGCATGGCCGGCATGCGGTGGTCGCTGACCAGGACCTTGATCTTTTCGCGCTCGAGGATTTGCCGCGCCTGCCCGACGTCGGTGGTGCCTGAAATACCGTAGGGTTCCTTTATAAAAAGCCGCTGGATCCCGTCGATGATGCTTTCCTCGTCATCGACAAACAAGACCTGGATGTCCTTGTCCATAAAATTGTTTGCCTCCCGTTTGATGTCTTGACTTTAACCGACGGACGTTTCTTTTTTTCAGCGGGTTCAGGCTACAAACAAAACCAGGGTATGGCCGCAATATTTTCCGTCAACTTTTCTTTTCTCTCCCCCGTCGTGATAACATACCCTCGCCTGGCCAGGCCCTTGTAGTCGTTTAAAAAACTTTTCAGGCCTTTGAGTTCGGATAACGAAACGTGCGCTGAAGCTTTGATCTCAATGGGGATAACCTCTTCTCCCATATCCAGCACACAATCGACTTCCGCCCCCCCCGAGGTGCGCCAATAAAACACTTTGTAATTCTGGTTGAGGACTTTTATGCGCCGGATGATCTCCAGCATGACTCCATGTTCGAACAGAATACCCTTTTGAGCGTTTAACAATTTATCGGTCAAGGGCATCCGTGCGATAACATTCCTGACCCCGCTATCAAAGAAATAGTACCGGGGTGAAGACAGGATCCGTTTGCGGGCATTTTTGAGGAAGGGTTCGACTTTTTCGACAATCAGCGTGTCTTCAAGGATATGAAAAAATTCTTTGACCGCCGGCTGGCTCACCCCCGCCTCATTGGAAAGTTTCGTAAAGTTCGGATTGGTCCCCGACTCCGCCGCCGCTAATTCCAGGAACCGCGCGAACGAACCGATTTTGCGGCTCAAGGCCTCCGCGCGGATTTCTTCTTCAAGATAAATTTGCGAATAGGCGGATAAAAAGTCCCGGCGGTCTTTTAAAGGAAGCTGGACGATAGCCGGCAGCGAACCGTATATCAGGGATTCCTCCAGGGAATACCCCGTCGATTTGTTCAAATTAGGCAATTTCAGTTGTTGAATTTCGCCCGGCTTCAGGAATCCCAGTTCTCCCCACAAAAGCGGGGTTAAATAAAAGCGCTTGATACGGCCCGGCAAAAGATTCATGCTCTGTCTGCGTAATTTTCTGGCTGAAGATCCGGTCAGGATGAATTTAGCTTCTTTATTGTCCAGAAGAAGCTGCACGGCATCCAGGAGCGCGGGGACTTTTTGACATTCATCGATGAAAACATACGGGTTTTTATCCAATGCCCGGACCAGATTGATCAGCCTGGAAGGGTTGGACTCAAATTCCAGGCGCAGAGACGGATCTTGCAGGAGATAGTTTTCCTTATTTTTTACCGGCTCAAGGCCTGTTTGGACGAGAGTGGTTTTACCGACTTGACGCGGCCCCAGGATCAGGCCTGAGTAGCCGTCCTTGATTAACCGGCCCAGTGTTTCATCCAGGTATCTAAATAATTGTTTATTTTTACCTTGCATAAAAAAAGTATATATTATTATTTGCCATTTGTCAAATCTCTGTTTGCGCCTTTTTCTCCACGGGCAGCATGACCGTGAACGTCGTCCCGGCGCCCGGTTGCGATTGCACCCTGATGTCCCCGCCGTGTTTTTTAATGATCTCGTAGCTGACGCTCAAGCCCAGTCCCGTCCCCTGGCCGACGGGTTTGGTGGTGAAGAACGGGTCGAATATCTTTTTGATGTTCTCTTCGGGGATGCCTTTGCCGGTGTCGCGGACGTCCGCGCAGACATATCCGTCCCGCAGGGAGGTCTTGATCTCGATCGTCCCTTTTTCATCCATCGCCTGCGCGGCGTTCATCAGCAGGTTGATAAAGACCTGTCCGATCCTTTGCGGGCTGCCCAGGACAAACGGTGTGTCGGCGTAGTCTTTCTTGAGCTCGGCCTTGAACTGGATCTCGTGTTGGACGATATTGAGGACCCCTTCGATGATGTCTTCGACCTTGACCCGTTCCACGGTGTCCTTGTCGTCCCGGGAGAACGTGCGCAGGTCCATGACGATCTTGCGGATACGCTCGATGCCCGCGCGGGTGTGCCGCAACAGCTCGGGGGTGTCCTTCATAAGGTAATCCAGGTTGATCTCGGTTTCTATTTTGGCGATTTCCTCCAGGGCTGTCTTGACCGCGGCCCAGTTTTCTTGCCGGACGGGTTCTTTCAGACCGCTGGTCGCGCGCAGGAGCCGGGTGTAGTCGTTGACGTATTGTTCCAGGATCTCGACGTTGTTGCTGACGAACCCCACGGGGTTGTTGATCTCATGCGCCACACCGGCGGCCAGCTGGCCGATGGAGGCCAGTTTCTCGGTGTGCAGGACCTGCATCTGGATCTGCTTGAGTTCCTCGTGGGCTTTTTTCAAATCGGAAAGGGTCAGGGACAGGACCCGCTCTCTTTCCATCAGGTCCCCGTTCATCGTCGCCAGGATATTTTCCATGCGGATGCGCGCGGTGATGTCGTGCGCCACGATCACATAACCATGGACTGCCGTGGCGTCTGTGCCGTCCCTGCCGGCCTCCGGCGGGACGTTTTGACGCAGCACGCTCCATGAAACGCTGACCGGGATCTCGTCCCCCGCGCTTGTTTTTAATTTTGTCTCCTGCCCGCCGGCGGGACTTTTGTTCAGCCATTGTCCCGCGGCCGTGTCTTTTTCATATATCTTTTTCATGAAAATCGAATTTACGTCCGCCCCGACGAGTTCTTCTTTTTGGTGCCGGGTAAGCGTGCACGCGGCCGCGTTGACGTTCTCAATTTTTCCCTCGTGGTCAATAACGATCAACGGGTCAAGCATGGATTCTATAATATTGTTAATGTATTCCTTGGCCGCGAGCAGGCCGTCCCTCGATTTTTTCAGGTCGGCGGTCATCTTGTTGAAGGCATCAGCGAGCTGTTCGACTTCGTCGCCCGTGCGGATCCGGATCTTTTTGGAGAGGTCCCCTTGCGCGATCAGACGGGTGCCGTCGATGAGTTTCCGGATCGGGATTTCAAAACGCCTTGACAAGAAAATGCCGGTCAGGAGGACCGGCAAGAGGATGATCAGGCCGACGGCCGCAAGCTGGCTGCGGAGTTTGGCGTTGAAGGTGGTTGTCATGTGGATGTTCAGCAGTGTCAGGACACTCCAGCCCAGACCCTTGAAATCGCCGTACCCGTTTGAACCCGCGTATCCGATGATCCATTTCTGGCCGTTCGGATCTTTCTCAGCCAGGTATCCTTTGTCTCCCTTTATAGCCAGGCGGGCGGATTCATAGTTCAGGGAAAAATAATTTTTGGTAAATTCGGACACTGTTTTTTTCCAATAGTTGGGGTCCTCCGGGTGACGCCCTTTTTCTTCAAACAAAAAGTCGGGCGCGGCAACAATGGCGCCTTTGCCGTCCAGCAGGACGGCAAAGGCGCCATTGGATTGCCCCCGCTCGGTGACCTTGATGGAATTCGTTAACCGGGAGAGTTCCTCCAGGCCGAGCAGCCCTGACAAAGAACCGATCACTTGCGTGTCATCAGAGGAGGCCTTGACGGGTATGGAAAACCTTATGCCGAAACTGCCGGTTTCCTGGTCGAACTCTATGTCGTGGATATGGTATTCTTTTGTTTCCATCGTTTCCAGATACCACGGTTCGCCGGAAACGTCGTGGCCGATGCTTCCCGGTTCGCTCGAGGCGATGATCCTGCCCTGGTTGTTGACGCAGAAAAGGCCGGTGTAGACCAGGTAATTTTTTTTCATCCGCGTCAGGAATGTTGTGATACGTCCCTGCGTGTCGTTATCGATGACATCCTGCGTCAGGTCAATGCTGGACCATAAGGCGATGTCCTCTTTTTTTAAAAACAGCAAATTGTCGATCCTGGCCATGGATTGGGACGCCAGTTCTTCAAGTTTCAACCCGAGATTTTTTTCCAGGATATCCCTGCCGTTGATAAAGGCGACCCCGGCCATAATGGCCGAAGGGATGAGCGTGAGGATTATAAACAGGCCGATGAGTTTGAACCGGATGGACAGGTTAAAGCGCATGGTCTTTGCGTTCCGGCGTCGGGGTAATTTCGCGGACCGTGGCGATGACGAGGTCTTCCTGGGCCGTCTTGAGGGGGGCGAGGCGGATGTCCACGGGGATTTTCCGGCCGTCTTTGGTCACACCGTAAAGGTCCATCCCGGTCCCCATCGGACGCGTCCTCGAATGTTCGAAAAAATGCCGGCAGTGCTGGACGTGCGGGGCCCTGAGATGTTCCGGCACGAGGACCTCGACGGGCTTGCCCAGCAGTTCCCGGCGGCTGTAGCCGAATATCTGCTCGGCCCGCGCGTTGACAAGGACGATCTCCCTTTTGCGGTCGACGACGATAATGCCGTCGGGCATCTCCTCCACGATCGCCTTGAATTTCAGCTCCGGCCCATTTTGGGGAACAGGCGCTTCGGGCATATGCGGCTTCTCCTTTCACCTTTTGACGGAACGTCCGTCGCTACCTTCGCCGGAGCAATCGCTTCACGGCTTCATGCGGCTTCGGAATATGGTTCTCGATAACATCGCCGACGATATCCCAATTAACCCCGAAATAGGCATGAATGATCTTATCCCGCATTCCAGCCATGCGCTTCCAGCCAATCTCGGGGTGAGAGTCCTTGAATTTTTCCGACAAATTTTTCACAGCCTCACCGATGATTTCCAGGCTGCGGGCACAGGCCCGTTTCGAAACTTCATTATTCGCTAATTGACGGTTTGACAGTGGAGAAATTTCTTTTAACAAGAAACTTGTCTCATCAAGAATATGCTTAAGGAAAACGTCATCGTGTTTCATGCCATCTCACCTCCTTGCGCACCCGTGGAAGTATATAACGGCTTAGACTTTTTTTTGTGACAAGATCGACTTTGCGGCCTAACCCTTGCTCAAGGAATTCCAGGAGCCCCATATAATTATCAAAACTTGGCTTGACGAATTCTACCAGGAAGTCGACATCGCTGGTTCCGCTCTGTTGTCCGTGAAGACAAGAACCAAAGAGACCGATCCGTTTTACCTGATATTTGGTCAGGATATTTTTGTGCTCTTTCAGAAACTCCATGATCCCCGGGGCTGATAATGTCTTTTTCTGCAGGATCATTGCGGCACCTCCTTACGTTTTTTTTCCACGGGCAGCAGGACGGTAAACGTCGTCGTCTGCACCTGGATGTCCCCGCCGTATTTTTTGACGATTTCCCGGCTGACGCTCAAGTCCAGCCCCGTCCCCTGGCCGACGGCTTTGGCCGTGAAAAACGGGTCGAGTATTTGATCCAGGTTTTGTTTGTCGATGTCCTTGCCGGTCTCGCGGATATCGACACAGACATTTTTGTCCCGCCGGTACGTCGTCACTTCAATGACGCCGTCTTCTTCGACGGCCTGCATGGCGTTGAGGAACAGGTTGATGAACACCTGGCCGAGTTGCTGGGGGTTGCACTGGATAAACGGGGTATCGCCGTAATTCTTTCTGAACCGGGATTTGTGTTTGATTTCTCCCTGCAGGATGGTGAGGATAGCTTCAATAATATGTTCGATTTTTATGAGTTCCAGGTCACCCCGGTCTTCGCGCGCGAAGGTGCGCAGGTTGGTTATGATCTTCCGGATGCGTTCAATGCCTTTCTGGTTGTCCGTCAGGAGGTTGTCGACGTCGCCCAGGATGTAATCGAGGTTGATCTCTTCCTCCAGCTTCGTTATTTCCCCGGCGATGGATTTGGCCTTGGGCAGATTTTCTTCCTGCACGCTTTCCTTGAGATGGTTTGCCATCACGAGGACCTTGCCGTAATCGCTGACGTACCGGCCCAGGACGTCCATGTTGCTGCTGATAAACCCCATAGGGTTGTTAATTTCCTGCGCCGCGCCGGCGGCCAGCTGGCCGATGGACGCCAGTTGGCGGCACTGGAAGAGGTTGACCTCAAGTTCCGCCCAGGCGGCCAGGCCCTCGAGCATCTTTTTTTCTTCTCCGGTCAATTCCCGGGGGACCGTGTCCTGGATGCAAAACGCGCCTATCCTGAAGCCCGTGGTATTTGACAGCGGATATCCGGCATAAAAACGGATGTACGGTTTTCCGGTAACGAAGGGGTTGTCCGCGAACCTCGGGTCTTTTTTTGTGTCCGGGACAAGTAATAACCCGTCATGGACCACGGCGTGGCCGCAGAAAGAGACAGCCCGCGGTCCTCCCGTGGATTCAGTGCCGATGCGGGATTTGAACCATACGCGGCCACCGTCGACGAGACTTAACGTAATGAACGGTACGTTGAAAATATGTTTTGCCATTCTCACGATACGGTCAAACCGTTCTTCGGCCGGCGTGTCGAGGATGTTCAGGGCCCTTAACGCGGTAAGCCGTTCGGTTTCATTTCTGGGGACAGGGGCCTCGAGCATAACTCGCTCCTTGGTATAGTTGTAAGTCGTAAGTGATAAGTCGTAAGCGGGATAATCTAATTTTTTAGTTCTACTTACGACTTATGACTTACCACTTACCACTAGAATTCATGTTTTAACAATGTCATTTTCCATCCATTCCAGTTCACACGCCAGGGCCGCCCGGGCGACCGCGATATTCTGCCGGTCGCTGTTATGCTGTTCCAGGCGCAGCAGCCGGTCGATGCGTTCGCGCGCCGTCCGGCTGTAGAGGTCGGCCAGGTCCAGGACGTGCTTGTTTTCGTTTTGGGCCAGATGATGCGCGTACGCGCAGACGGCGGCCATGACGAAAAGTTCGACACCGATGTCCACGAGGCGGTTCAAAAGCGCCTGTTTTGCTTCCATTTTTTTCTGGTAACGCAGCATCCGGTGGAAAATGGTCCGGGCCAGGCGTTGGCTGGAGTGCTGGAGGTACACCGCGTGGGCTTTCAGCCGCGGGTGGATCTGCGGCGCGGGCCCCGGCGGCAGCCACAGCTTCGGGTACCAGGTCAGATAATAACTCAACAGATGCCCAATGCTTTTTAGTTTGACGGCAGTGGAGGTTTTGCCGCTTAAAAGAGGTTTGAGCCTGGCCAGGTGCGGGTCGAGGGCCTCGCGCGCGATGAACAGGTGCATGATCTCGGAGGTCCCTTCGATGATCTGGTTGATCCGCACGTCCCGCAGCACCCGTTCCACGGGCCAGTCTTTTTCTCCCCGGGCCTTGAGCGACTGCTGCTGCTCGTAGCCCGAGCCGCCGCGGATCTGCAGGGTCTCGTCGGCGATGAGCCAGCTGTGGTACGTGCAGAAATATTTGGCGATGGCCGCTTCCAGGCGGATGTCCTTGTTTTTATCGTCGGCCATGGCGGAGGTGAGCCAGGTGACCGCGTCCATGGCAAAGGTGTGGCTGGCGATGTAGCCGATCTTGACGGCGACGCTCTCGTGTTCGCCGATGGCCGCGCCCCACTGCTGGCGTTCCTTCGACCACTGCCGCGCGACCCGCAGACACCATTTGGCGATTCCCGTGGAGGCCGCCGGAAGGGTGAGCCGTCCGGTATTGAGCGTCATCAGCGCCAGTTTAAGCCCTTCCCCTTCTCCCAGGATGATATTTTCCCGCGGGACCTTGACGTTATTGAAACGCAAAATTCCGTTCTGGATGCCATGCAGACCCATGAACATGCAGCGGTGGACGACTTCAAACCCCGGAGTGTTTGTCTCGACAATGAAAGCGGTGATCTGTTTGTGCTCCTTGCCGTTGACCACCTTGGGAGGGGTGACCGCCATCACGACGATCACCTGGGCGATATTTCCGTTGGTGCACCAGAGTTTCTCGCCGTTGATGAGAAAATATTTTCCGTCTTCGACGGGGGTGGCGGTGGTGGTCATCCGCCGCGGGTCGGAACCGGCCTGCGCCTCGGTCAACGCGAACGCCGAAATGGCGCCCTTGGCGAACATCGGGAGATATTTGGCTTTTTGTTCTTCGGTGCCGAATAATTTCAAAGGCTGCGGAACGCCGATACTTTGGTGAGCGGAAAGTAAAACGGCCGTCGAGCCGCAGTAGCTGGACACCAGGTGGATCGCCCTGTTGTAATTGACCTGGCTCATGCCCAGCCCGCCGTATTTTTCGGGGACCTTGATGGCGAAGGCGCCCAGGCCGGCCAGGCCCTTGATGACGTTCTCGGGGATGATCCCGGTCTGGTCGACGGCGTTGGGGTCCAGGTTGTTTTTCAGGAATGTTCCGAGTTTCTCCAGGAAGGCGTCGCCCTTGCGTTTGTCTTGCGCGGACTGGACCGGGAACGGGTGGATGAGCGGCCAGTCCACTTTGCCATGAAAGATCTCCAGGGCGAAACTGGGATATTTCCATTCGGCCTCGCGCGACTGTTCGGCGAATTCGAGCGAGGCCTTTTTTTCGGCACCGATGTTTTTATCGTACAGGCTCATTATCCGCCCTCCCGTAAAATGTCTGCGGATAACCCCGACGAGTATGGCAAAATTATCGTCCCCTGAAATCGCAAAGCGATTTCGGGGATTTAATCCCGGAGATTCTTCGAATCTCTCGGGAAAGAAAATTTTGCCATATCTTATCCCGAGAAATTTCTCAAAGAGAAATTTCCGGGACTTTACCCCTGAAATCGCTGTGCGATTTCAGGGGGCGAGTCGGGGTAAATCAGGTATCACCCCGCTTTAGCGGGGTGGAGTTCCATTCCGACGTGTTGTCCCCGTGAAAGTTACGTGGTTTTAGTATAAATATAATTAATATTAAAAGCAAGGGACGCGTTGATTTTTTTGGAGTGAAGGAGCGCAGGGTTCCTTAGGTTTGTTCAAGGAGTTAGGGCAACTAACGTCTCGATATGGCGGGTCTTGGGGAAAAAGTCGAACGGCGTAATCTTACGGATGGTCCACCCTTGCTTGATAAATCCGGTCAGGTCTCGCGCGAGGGTTTGCGGGTTGCAGGAAAGATAAAAAAGCCGGTTAAATGTCCGGGCCTGGGTGAGGACTTCCAGCGCCCGCGGGCTCAATCCGGCGCGCGGCGGGTCGATGACGGCGACCTTTGGCGCGTCATCCGCCTCTTGGGCCAATAATGTTGGCAGGGTCTCTTCCATCCGTCCCGCGATGATCTCGGCGTGCGTCAGGCGGTGGTAGTCCAGGTTGTAGCGCGCCAGCGTCGTGGATTGGGCGTTTTCTTCCAGGAGGAATATTTTTCGCGCCTGGTCGGTAAGCGCGATCGAAAAAAGTCCCACCCCGGCGTACAAGTCGAATAATACTGGATTTTTTTGCCAGCAGTCGAACGCCTTGATCCGTTGGAAAAGTCCCGGGAGGATCGAAAGGTTGGCCTGGAAAAATGTCTCCAGGGAATAGAATATGCGCCTGCCTTCGATTTCGGTCCACAAATAATCTTCCGGGTCCAGGCGGCAGGAACGCCGGCCGATGCCGCCCCAGCGGACGCGGCCGTCGTCGCCGGTGCGCACCACAAGGTTGGCCAGCCGGTACCGCGCCGGCGCGTTTTTTTGCAGGTGGTCGCGTAACTCCGGCAAAAAGGCCGAGATCGGCTCCCTGGCGATTGGACAGGCCTCAACGGGGATAATCCCGTTTTGGGCAGGCGTGAACCCGATGAGGACGCGGCCGTCGCGCGCGCGGATAAATTTTAAGTCCAGCCGGTTGCGGTAATGGTAGGGCTTGGGCGAAGGGACAATGGGTGCGAAACAGTCGTCGGTAACGGCGAGTTTTTCCTGCAGAAGCTCCTTGACCAGCCGCTGTTTAAGGTCGAGTTCCCGCGCGTACGGGATGTCCTGGTAAGCGCATCCCCCGCATTGGCCGAAAACAGGGCATAACGGCTGGATAGTTGTAGTCGGCTCTGGTTGGGAAACGGATGTCATCGTCTTAGCGGATACGGAATGAACCCATGATGCGTTTGGCTTCACCGAGATGTTTCGCGTAGTCCGCGGCCATCGCCGTGTAGGTGACCTGGTAAGCGGTCGTCCCCGCCAGCGTCCAGAGGCACATATATTGCAGTTTCACGTCCGGGCCTTTCCCGATGAAGATGAACTGGTGCCCGTCGCGGCCGGCGAGGAAGGCCGGTGAGGAATCGAGGATCTCCAGGTTGGTCTCAAAGACGACCTGCATCTGGTGGATGGCCCGTTGCGAATATTCTTCCAGGGACATCGGTTTGGCCGAAATGTCCTGCACGACGACGTTGACGCTTTCCTGGAACCGGTCGAGCGCGGTATCGGGCGGCGAGTAAAAAATGGCCGCCGCCCCCCCGGTATTTTCCGCCATCGACCAGCGCGCCGGATACCTCATGCTGAACCCGTAGCGGGCGTTTTCGTAGCTCAAGGTACGGTATTGCCGGGAATAGAACCACCCGACGGCCAGGATCAGGGCAAGGCCGGTGGCCGCGGTTATGGCGGCGATGAACGTTTGTTGTTGGCGACGTTGCATTATTTGTTGGGGAAAATCGTATCTCGTATCTCGTATTTCGTATCTCGGAAAACATTCTCCGAGATACGAGCGACGATATACGCGATACGATCATTATTGATAGAATTTCTTTTTTTCATCCTGCAATTTCATCAAATATGCCGCCGGACGGAAACGTTCCGCCTGGAATTTGTCCCGCAGCCGGTTCAGTTCAGCGACGATTGGCGCGAGCCCGATGGTATCCGCGTAACGCAGCAATCCGCCGTGAAAGGCCGGGAACCCGGTACCGAAAATCATCCCCACGTCAATGGCGCCGGGCGCGTCCACGATCCCTTCTTCCAGGCAGCGCGCCGCTTCGTTGATCATTAGATACAGCATGCGCCTTAGAGCCTCTTCGTTGTCGGAGGCGGCACCGTCACCTGGTTTTGTCCCCGCAGTGACCGCGGGGTTCGGGACATGTTGCCCCTGGTACAGATAAAATCCTTTCCCGGATTTTTTCCCGAGAAACCCCCGGGCGCAGACTTTTTCAAAAATGTCGACGGGTTTAAACCGTTCTCCCAATCCTTTCTCAAGGATGTGCAGGACCTTGCTGCCCACATCAAGTCCGACTTCATCGGTGAGCGTGAACGGCCCCATCGGCATGCCGAAATCGGTCATGATCTTGTCAACGGCGACGATCGAAAGCCCCTCTTCCAAAAGCCGTCCGGCCTCGTTGATGTATCCGAGTAAAATACGGTTGACCACGAATCCGCAGGAATCCTTGACGACGATCGGTGTCTTGCCCAGCCGCTTGACCAGCGTCAGAGTGCTCGCCAGTGTTTCTTTGCTGGTGTGTGCCGTTGTGATGATCTCAACGAGCGGCATCTTGTGGACGGGGTTAAAAAAATGCAGGCCGATCACTTTCGCCGGGTCCTTCGTTTCTTTGGCCATTTCGGTAACGGATAAGGCCGAGGTATTGGTCGCCAAAATCGTTTGTGGGCCAACGGCGGCGCTCAATTCACGAAAAACCTTACGCTTAACTTCCATATTTTCAACAACCGCCTCGATCACGATGTCGGCATTGGTAAAGCCGCTGTAATCGAGGGTCGTGGTGATCTTGTCCATTTTGACGACCGCTTCATGCGGCTTCATGCGGCGTTTTTTCACGGCGTCACGGTAAAGTTTGGCCGCCGAGCGCACACCGAGGGCGAGCGCGTCGTAATTGATATCTTTCAAGCGTACCCAAATGTCCGAATAGCTCAACAGCTGGGCGATGCCTCCACCCATGACTCCGGCGCCGAGCACGCCGCATTTTTCGATTCTGGCGGGCGAAACACCTTCCACGGTGAGCTTGCGGCATTGTTCGGAAATGTAGAAAACGTGGATGAGATTTTTGGAGATCGCGGTCGTGGCCAGTTCGCCGAATCCCCGCGCCTCTGCCTCAAGACCTTTGGTCCGGTCCAGGTAGAAATTTTTTTTGATAACGGCAATGGCTTGGAGCGGTGCCGGATAAAATCCTTTGGTATTTTTCAGGACGGACTGGACGGAACGCCGGAAGATGAGCCATTGGCCTAAAAAGGATGTTTCGAGGAAGGCGGGAAGACCTCTTGCTTTACGGCGCGCGTATTTATTGGAGATGATGCGCCCCTTAAGGATATCTTCGATAAATTCATTGAGAGAACGGTCTAATCCGTTCTGTGGTGCCAGTCGGTCCACCAAACCTAAGCGCAGCGCTTTCTTAGCGTCAACAGGTTTGCCGGTGAGGATCATTGTCATGGCCTCGGGTAGACCAATCAACCGCGGCAGCCGGTACGTCCCGCCGAACGCGGGAAAGATGCCGAGGTTGACTTCCGGTAAACCGATACGGACTTTTTCGTTGAAGGTCGCCAGGCGGTATTGGCACGCCAGCGCCAGCTCACAGCCGCCGCCGAGCGCGACCCCGTCGATCACGGCGATGGTGGGTACGGGCAAATCTTCAAGTTTATTGAGGATCCCCTGCCCGGCCTTGGCTTTTTGCCGGCCTTCTTCGGGTTGAGTGATCCCTTCGATCTCCTTGATATCCGCCCCGGCGATGAAGACGTCTTTTTTCTTGCTGGCGATCACCAGCGCTTTGAGGTGAGGTTTGCGGCGTGCTTCCTCCAGCGCGGCAGCGAGCTCCTTCAAAATTTCGGCGGAAAGAAGGTTGACCTTCGAATCTTTCTGGTCGAATTCGATGAAGCCGGTGTTGTTGTTTTCGTGATAGGTAATGGACATATGTGTAATGAACTTGGCGTGATTAGTAACCAGTCACCAGTCCCCAGTTACCAGAAGCATGTTTTTTCTGGTTACTGGAGACTGGTTTCTGGTTACTACATTTCTTTTTTATCTCTCCAGTATCACCGCTGCCCCTTGGCCACCGCCGACGCACAGCGAAATGAGTCCCGTATTGAGGTTGTGGCGATTCATGTGCTTGAGCATGGTGAGGATCAGACGCGCGCCGGTCGTCCCAACCGGGTGCCCGAGGGCAATGGCGCCTCCGTTGACGTTAAGGATGTTGCGGTCGATCGCGCCGGTGTATCCCTCATAGCCGAATTCTTTGGCGAAGGCCGCAGAGTCCAGCGCCTTGAGACAGGCCAAAACCTGGGTGGCAAACGCTTCATTGATTTCGATGGCTTGAATATCTTGAAGGCGCATGCCCGCTTTTTTTAAAACCTGCGGGATGGCGTGCGCCGGGCCGATACCCATCCGGTGCGGTTCCACGCCGACAAAGGCGTATGCTTTGATAAAACCCAGCGGTTTTAAATTCAATTCTTTTGCTTTCTGTTCGCTGGCGATGAGCAATGCCGCGGCCCCGTCAGTAACCTGGCTGGAGTTACCCACGGTCACAGTCCCGGAACGCCGGTCGAAGTAAGGTTTTAATTTGGCCAGGGCTTCGAGCCTTTGTCCTTCGCGCGGACCGTTATCGTGCTCGACGGCCGATCTGTATTTGGGCGGCGGGATGACCGGAACGATCTCTTCGCGCAAAAGCGTTTTTCCACGGAGGGCGCGCAAATGGCTTTCCAGCGCGAAGGCGTCCTGCTCTTCGCGGGTGATACCGAATTCTTTGGCCAAAACCTCGGCGGTCAAACCCATGATCATTCCGCAAACGGGGTCCGTTAATCCCATTTCCAATCCGACGCGTGGTTTAAGGTAGGCCGGCCTGATTTGACTTAAGGTTTGTAATTTTTGCGGGAATGTTTTTGCCCGGGAAAGATTTGTCAGTATCTCTTTGAGCTCTTTGGAAAGGTAAAACGGGATATTGCTCATTGATTCGGTTCCCCCGGCGATGTAGCAACTCCCTTGTTCCAATTGGATCTTCATCGCGGCCTGCACCGCCGCTTCGATGCCGGAGGCGCAGTTGCGGTGCACCGTGTAGGCCGGCACGGTCTTGGGGATACCGCTTAAAAGGGAGATCACCCGCGCGATGTTGGCGGCGTCCGCCGGCTGGCTGACGTTACCGAAAATGACTTCGTCGATTTGCCTGGGGGCAATGCCGGTGCGTTCCAAAAGTTCTCGCGTAGCAATACGACCCAGCTCCTGGGCGTCGAGATCTTTGAACTCCGTGCCCATTTTGCAGAAGGGAGTGCGGATGCCTTCTATGATGGCAATGCGTTCCATTTAAAATTCCTGAATATTCATGTTGGGGTCAAGTAGCAAGGGTCAGGGGTCAAGGAGGGTCAAGGTTTTTCCTTGTTCCTTGACCCATGCCCCATGCCCCTTTTTATTCTTTAGGTCTTCTATCCACGATCCTCTTCTCTTTATTCGCCGTTTCCAGTTCCAGACGTTTGACGAGTTCGGCGCGCGGGACCCAGTGGATCGCGTTAGGCGCCAGCTCCGTCGCTAGAAGTAATTTCTTGCGCAACTGGTTTTCCGCCTCCTGCTGGTCCGCGCCAGGCCGGGCGCATAGATAAATAATCACTTCGTCGACATCGAACGGGTCGTCGTTTTTCTTCTTGATCTCCACCTGCCATTCGTCGACGGTCTCGATCTCCGAAAAGATCGTGTCAAAATGGCTAAGGTTAACAAGCGCTCCCTTGATCTTGGACAAATGCAGATTCTTGATATCCGACAAGCGCGTGATGTCGCTGGATATCCGCGGGACCGTCGAGCCGCAGTGAGGACAGGGGTCATAAGAGATACCGCCCTTTACAAAATCGCCGGTGCGGTAGCGGATAACCGCGCTGGCGCGCGCGTCGATGGCCGTATAGACCAGCTCGCCGTCTTCGCCTTCTTTCCTGACTTCACCGGTTTTGGGATCAACGACCTCAAAGACTTCTTTGTCCGGATAAAGATGATAGCCACTGGAACCTTGCGGTCCCGCCGGGCATTCAGCCCACGCCGAGCGGGCTTCCGTGAACCCGTAGGTCCCGAAGACCGCGACGTCTTTGGCCCCCATCGCCGCCAGCAGCTCGACGACTTTTGCTTTGAACGCCGGCGTGACGCGCGCGGCGCCCAGGACCACTTTTCGGATAAAATGGAAGTCGCATTTTTTTTCAACGGCCTCGCGCAGGACGTGATAGATATAGCTGGGGACGCCCAGCACGACGGCCGGTTTCATCTTCTGGATGACCGCGATGTTGCCTTCGGTGCCCATGACCTTGCCCCCGCCGGTACTCAAGGCCAGCCGGTGCGAGGACAAAGCGCCGAAGACCACTTGCCAGAACGCGAGGTGCGGCGCGTACGGAAAGGTGCTGACAATGTTATCCATGGGCTTGATCCGGAAGACATCCAGCATGCGGCCGCCGGAGACGCAGAGATTCCGGATATCGTAGCTGCTGTACATAAATGGCACCGGACGATTGGTCGTGCCGGTCGTAAAGGTCATAAAGCTGGGTTTAAATTCCGCCATAAGTTTGTCCTCAACGGCCACCTGTCCACGCAAGGCCGCGGTCAGCGCCAAAGACGCCAGTTTGACCGGCGCCCAGGCGGCGCGGATCTTTTCCTTGTCGGGCTGGAGGATGAATTCGCGGAACCGTTCCCCGTCCGGCGGACTGGCGATGAAATCCACCTTGGAAGTGAACGGGACGCGGCGCAGGTCCGCGACGGTGCGGATATCTTTGGGGTTGATCTTGTTCTGGTCGAAGAGGCGCCGGTACCAGGGACTGAATGGATAGAGATACCGGTTAATGAAAGAATGGAGTTTTTGATCCTGCAATTCCAGGATTTTTTTTTGCGGCAAGCGCGCTATCAGTCCCCAGGGGTCCATAGTATTATTTTAATCGTCGGCGGGTCTTCCCGCTCGACCGACTCTTCGCGTCACCCGCCTTGCATTGTAAACGAATTATGTTCACATTATACCTGATGGATTGTATTCGACAACGAAAAATCAGGATGTTTTAAGGCAGAGCGCGTCGTCTTCCTGCAGATACGTGAGCGGCCGGGACAGTTTGCCGGCGGCTTCTTTGTCCAGGACAAAGGTCAGCCGGCCTCCGGTCGGATTGACCTGGGCGGCGGGACACGGGTAATTGTCTTCGAGGATTTTTTGGATGATACCGGCCTTGGTCACGCCCAGGACGAGGACGACCACGTTGCTCGCGCTGTTGATGACCGGCAAGGAAAGGCTGACGCGGTCGGTCTTCAGATGCGGCAGCGACACGGGCATAACCGCGATGTCGGGGTCCCGCGTCTGTTGTTCCATCCCCGGGAAAAGCGAGGCCGTATGACCATCCTCTCCTATCCCCAAGAGGATCAGGTCAAAGCGCGGTAACGGCTTATGTTGGTCGGCAAAATGGTCCATGAGGATATTTTTGTATTCCTCTGCCGCGACGGCCGCGTTTTTCCCGTTGGTCGGGACCGGGTGGACGTTTTGCGGCGGGATATGGATGTAATCCAGCAGGTTGCTTTTGATCATGCGGAAATTACTGTCTTTATCATTGGCCGGGACGAAACGTTCGTCTCCCGGGAAAAGGTGCGTCCTCTGCCACAGGCCGTAATTTTCCAGCGCGCAAAGCCGGCAGTAAAATTCAGCCGGCGTGCGCCCGCCGGAGAGCGCGACGTTAAAGAGCTGGTGGTCGACCACGGCCCACTGGGCGATCTCCTGCCATTTTTTCAGCAGGTAATTCGCCGCGGCGTACGGACTTTCGAAAATGAGGACTTTAGCTTGTGCGGCCATAATTGTTTTCGTTGGCCAGCCCTTTCAACATAACGCTTATGATTTTAACTCCTTGATGATCTCGCTTCGCCATTCATCAAAGAATTTTTCCAATTCTTTAAGTTTAACCGGTTCCAGGAGTAATAACATGTCGGGAGAATCCGCGTTGAAGGTATGGATGCGTTCAAACGCCACCCCCAGCCAATACAGATCAAAGCCGGGGTCTTTGCGGATGGCCGCTTCCATGAGCGGCTTTTTCCGGAAATGCCCTTTTTGGATCAAGAAATATACGTCAATAAAATCTCTCAGGGTCGCCCGGGCGAATAACGCCAGGAGTTTGTTTGACGCGATGTCCGTCAAGTCATCGACCTTTAAACGGGGATAATCGGGAAACTCTTTCGTGGGTTCGAAACGAAACGTTGAATCTAAAGCTAAATGGATGAGGGTGGTTTGTCCTTTAAGCGAGACAATCAATTCCACGAAGGAATGAAATGATCTCTGACGCTTGCATTCAAACCCTTGGGCGGCCAGATGCTTTTCAAGTTGATGGCTGAAAGGATCAATGATCTCCTCTACGGAAGTAAAAAAATCGAGGTCATTGCTTTGCCTGTGCTTTAAATAAAAATAGGCCAGAGCGGTGCCGCCGGTTAAATAAAGCTGGTCACTGTCTTTGACTTCACCGAAATGGCGGAGGATTTTCTCCTGGACCGGATTAATAACTTTCAATGAAATCCTCCCAAAATGTCCGCACTTCCCGGGGAAAGAACCGTTTGATCTTTAAAAACACTTGCCGGAACCGTTTAAAATCAACCGCGGTTAAAAGGGCTTTGACATCTTCCATCCTTCCCCGGGTTAATACCTGCTGCACATACAGCTCCAGGTCCGCGGTATTGGCCAGATCTAAAGAAGCGTTGTCCTTAAGAAACCAAAATAATTTTTTATCAGGCAAGATATTCATTGGGTATGTTCTCCGACAGGCTATAACCCATCCATCTGCCAGCCATTACCGATTGACCAACGCAGTTGCCTTTTTTTCGATCGCATTAAGCAGCGCTTCGAAGGCGTCTTCAAAGGCCTTGACGCCGTCGCGCAAAAGGCCCTGGCAGACCGAGTCAATGTCGATCCCCAGAGACCTTAATTGGGACAGGATTCTTGCGGCGTCGCCGGAGGCTGCCCCGAAGGCTTCCTGGACTTTTCCGTGGTCTAGAAACGCCAGCAATGTTTTCTCTGGAATCGTGTTCACCGTCGGGCGGGCGATCAGTTCCGTGACGTATTTGATGTCGCTGTATTGGGGGTTTTTGGTGCTGGTCGATCCCCACAGGACGCGTTGCATGTTCGCGCCCTGCGCGGCGAGCGCTTTGTAAACGGAAGAATTGACGAATTGGTGGTAACGCTCGAAAATGATACGGCAATTGGCGACGGCGGCTTTCCCTTTTAAGGGTTGCAGGCTCTTGGCGTCCGCGTGTTTTTCGAGAAGATCATCGATTAACGTATCGACGCGGCTGACAAAAACGCTGGCCACGGAATGGACTGTAGGGACACTTCCCTTTTTCTTTAGCAAACGCGTGAGGCCCGCGAAGTAAGCTTCCGCGGTGCGTTCGTATTGTTTGAGGGAGAAGATCAGCGTCGTGTTGACGTTGACGCCGTTGGCAGTGAGCTCTTCAACGACCTTGAACCCTTCCGGGGTCGCCGGGACCTTGATCATCAGATTGGGCCGGCCGACCGCTTTGAACAACCGCAGGCCTTCGGTGATCTGTTCTGCGGTTTTATGCGCGATCTTGGGATTGACCTCCAGGCTCACGTAACCATCCAGCCCTTTGGTCGCCGCGTAGACCTGCTGGAACTGGTCCGCGGCGTCCTGGATGTCGGCAATAGTCAGCGCGTCGTAAATATCAAAAGTGGATTTTCCCTTTCCTTTGAGCTGGACGATTTTGGCATCGTAATCATTGCCGGAGCTGATCGCCTGGTTGAAGATCGACGGGTTTGAAGTCATGCCGCGCAACCCTTGCGCGATCAACTCTTTCAATTTGCCGCTTTCGAGCAATGGCCGGCTGATATAATCCAGCCACGCGCTTTGTCCGTAATCGGCCAACTGTTGAATGGTCGTTTTCTTCATCAGATTATTTTCGCTTTCGTTTGATCGCTTTTTTTGCCGCTTCCACGATGTCGACGTCTTTGAGATGGTAGGCTTTAAGTAATTCCTGCGGGGACCCGGATTCGCCAAAGGTGTCGCGCACCGCCACCATTTCCATTGGAACAGGGCAGTTTTTCACGAGGACTTCGGCGATGGCGCTGCCTAATCCTCCGTTAACCTGGTGCTCTTCGGCGCTGACGATGGCGCCGGTTTCTTTGGCGCAGCGGACGACCATGTCTTCATCGACGGGTTTGATGGTGTGCATGTTCACGACCCTGGCGCTGATCTTTTCTTTTTGGAGGACCTCCGCCGCCTGCAACCCTTCTGAAACCATCGTGCCGCAGCCGATAATCGTCACATCTTTTCCTTCGCGCAGGACGTTGGCCTTTCCGATTTTAAATGGATCAGATTCTTTGGTCAAAACCGGAAGCGGCGCGCGGCTGGTGCGCAGGTACATCGGCCCCTCGGCCTCGGCGATAGCGCGGGTGGCTTTTTGCGCCTCGATGGTGTCCACCGGACAAATGACGACCATGTTGGGCAATACGCGCATGAGCGCCAGGTCTTCCAGGCATTGCGCGGACGCCCCGTCTTCGCCGACGGTCAGGCCGGCATGAGAACAGATGACTTTTACGTTGCAGTTGTTGTAGCACAGGTCCATCCGCAGCATATCATACGCGCGGTTGGTCAAGAAAACGGCGAAGGAATTGATGAAGGGAATGAATCCCATCAGGCTTAATCCCGCGGCGGTGCCGACCATGTCCTGCTCGGCGATCCCCATCGAGAAAAAGCGGTCAGGATATGCTTTTTTGAAATATTCCGCGCGCGTGGCGTCTTCCAGGTCGGCGGAAACAACGACAATGCGCTCGTTGGTCTTGCCGAGCCTGACGAGCTCTTCGCCGAATCCATCACGCGTGGCGATCATTGTTGTGCTCATTTCAGTTCTTCCAATGCTTTGGCCAGTTGTTCCGCGTTGGGGGCCTTGCCGTGCCAGTTCCGGTCGCCTTCCATAAAGGAAACCCCTTTGCCTTTGATGGTGTGGGCGATGATGACCGAGGGTTTGTCCGGCACGCCGGTTGCTTCATCCAGCGCCTTGAAAAGTTGCTGAAAATCATGCCCGTCGACCTCGATCGCGTGCCAGCCGAAACTGCGCCATTTTTCCGCCAGCGGCTCGAGGTTCTTGATGTCTTTGACCGGCCCGTTTTCCTGGACTTTATTGTAGTCGACGATGGCGCAGACATGGTCCAGCTTGTAGTGGGCGCCGGCCATGGCGGTTTCCCAGATGGACCCTTCCTGGAGTTCCCCATCACCTAAAAGACAGTAGACTCGGAAATCTTTATTGAGCAGCCGCGCGCCGAGGGCGATGCCGTTGGCGACCGCCAGGCCGTGCCCCAGGGATCCGGTATTGAACTCGACCCCGGGGACCTTGCTATGGACGTGGCCTTGCAAACGGCTGTTCATTTTTCGGAATGTTCGCAGTTCTTCTTTGGGGAAATATCCGCAATCCGCGAGGACCACGTAAACGCCCGGGGTAATATGTCCTTTGGAGATAATCAACCGGTCGCGGTCCTCCCATTTCGGGTCTTGGGGCCGGTGGTTCATCTTGTAATGATAAAGGCTTAAGAGAATTTCGACCGCGGAAAGAGAACCGCCGGGATGTCCGGAGCCGGCGCGGTGAAGCGTTTCCAGGATCTCCCGGCGGACCTGCAACGCTTTGGCTTTGAGGGCTTTGATGTCGATGGTTTGGGAAGGCATAATGTAATGAATTTACCGCGGATAATCTTTTACGTCAAGACCATAGTTCATTATTCGTTGCGAATACCTCTGGACTTCGCAATTAAATTTTGCTATAAAACTTGGACATAAAGATATCATTTTGGGCCACCAAGGCCTGCCAGCGGCAGGCCGCAGTCCCGAGTGACTATCGGATGAAGTACTGGTCACGAGGGATAGTTCATGCGGGGCCATCCCTCGTTGCCGTATATAAACGAAGTCAACTCGG